>NZ_JBELQB010000029.1:0-1481 GCF_046000485.1 Flavobacterium rhizophilum | reverse complement strand
AAAACTTTTAATTTAATACTGTCTTTCAAATGGTTACATTATAATTTTATCAAAACACCTAATCTGACACATTACCTCAAAACACCTAATCTGATACATTGCCATAATTATATATCCTTAGGAATTAAGACAGCAATTCTATTGATAGTTTTAATCTTTTTTACATCAATCTCAACAGAATTGGAAACTAAGCAATTAAAATCATCACTATAAATGACTTTAACATCCCCTATAACCTTATAAACTTCGATAGTTAAATAATTACCATCTTCAAGCTTAATTTTATAAAGCTCTAATCTTTCACTTAAAGTGTAATTATCATAGTACAATTTATTCCAGTCTTCATGATAATCATAATTCAAGCATTTTAACAACAAAAAATACGATGTTGGTTCTAATAAAGGTGTATAAGTTAGCTGTTCATAGAACGTCTCTTTAAAACTATTGAGAGTTTTAGTACCTAATAACTGCTTTGAAAAGGAATTACCTAATCCTGACATATTTAATGTGTGAGAGTTTTTAACAAACAAGGTACAATTTACATAATATAAATTATTATTTTGTCTCTCTATAATCTGAGTATTATTTATTGTTTTAGATGTTGTACAACAAAACAATAAAATTGGAATTACTAAAAATTTATACATAAATTATTCTGTTTTAATTATTGCTGGAAGAAAATCACTGTTCGCTAATTTATTAGCTTCAAACTGACTCATAGACTTTTTTGGAGGATAATTCATTATACCTTTTTTAGCACCTGAAACATGATTATCATCCAAACCGAGAGTATGACCAATCTCATGACGCTTATTTTTTCTAGTGTCAGAATCTCTATTCATTGTTATATATTTATTAGCATCTGTTACTCCTCCAATTTGTGTTAATCTATCATTTTCACCTTCTTTAACACCAAAGAGAGTAGGAAGACCTTCAGGGCTATTTCTACCAATAGTATTACCGATATCATATCCTTCAAAAGTTTCAAAATTTGCTTTACCCATTGCTTCAACGGAACTTCCTCCATCTTCAAAAGTCAAATCAAATTTTAAACTATATCCTTCATACTCACCTTCTGAGATTACTAACTCTTGATCATTAAGTTGAGTATTAATCTCATACATTTTTTCAATATCATTACAACTATAGCCACTTATAGTTTTACCACCTTTTATTAATTGTTCTTCAGTTTGTACAAAATATGTAGCTTTAATAGTTATAGTTTTGTTCTTATTATCAATAATTTTTACACCATCTTTCCCATCAGGATCTACAAAAATTATCGGATTATTAAAGCAATAAGCATAAGAACTCCAGTCAGAATACTTCTCCGCCAATGGATCTACTCCTATAAAAATACTCCATTTTGGGTCATAGTATCTGGCTCCATAGTAATAATTCCCCGTTTCCTCATCATATTCCTTGCCGTTAAACTTAAACGGCGTGTTAAACGAATTGATGTGTTCGTCAACCAGCATTTC
>NZ_JBELQB010000028.1:0-1485 GCF_046000485.1 Flavobacterium rhizophilum | reverse complement strand
ATAGAGTACATGCCTTTTGGAGAAATGCTGGTTGACGAGCATATCAATTCCTTTAACACGCCGTTTAAGTTTAACGGCAAGGAATATGACGAGGAAACTGGAAATTATTATTACAGTGCAAGGTATTATGACCCGAAATGGAGTATCTTTATATCTGTTGACCCGCAGGCGGAGCAGACTATGAGTTCTTATGGGTATTGTTATAATAATCCTGTTAAGTTTGTTGACCCTGATGGCAGAAAACCTTTTGATTGGATATTAGTTACTGGAAATAAAATATATTGGTATGGAGGTAATTATGGAGATAAATCAAATTTAAAATATACCTTTAAAGCGTCTTCAGGTATGAATAATGTTAAGCTTAGTGACGGAACAGCTATAAGTTTACAAAAGGCAAAATATCAATACATACCCAATAATGGTCCAACAGTAGAAGGAAAATATCAAATAAACCTAGAGCCAGACCCTAACAGAGTAGCTAAAGCTGATGGAAAAACAGGACAATTACTAAGAAATCCTGATGGAGGTATTGAAAAAATACCAGATTTTGTGCCTTCAGATAGTAATCCTAATGTTGGATGGTCATATGAAGAATGGGGTGAAAATAGAGTCCGATTGCAGCCTGTAAATGTCCCTCAGCCAAAAGATAATTCTAATGAAACAGGTATTACAGGTGGAGGGGGTAAAAGAGATTTAAACTCTTTTTATTTACATGATTCCCAAAAAGGTTATTCACATGGCTGTACAGAGTGTGACACTGAGTTGTTTGACCAGTTGATTAAGTATAGAGCGGAAGGGAATAAGAATATCGAAGTACAAGTTAAGTATCCAAATAAAGAACACGTAACAAATGGAGGTACAAAAAAAGAACCATAAAAAACATTTTATTATGCATACTAAAATATTTTTATTTATAACAATTTTTTTGTTGGTGAGTTGTAAAACAAGTAAAAATGTAATGACCTTTGATAAGGAAAATGTTGATAAAGTTGAGATTGAAATTAATAAATTCAAGATACCATTAAAAAAAAATTTGATTAATGATTTTATAAAAGATTTTAATAGAAATGAACTTGTTTACTCCGATAAAAAAAATACTTATTTACTCGACTTAATTATTTATACAAAAGACGGTGAAATAATTTATTTAAAATCGAATGGGGCTAACGTGTTCTACAATAAGTCTTTTGTTTTAGTTAATAGTGAGAATTTAATATCAAAATATTGGCAAATTGAAGAAGAAAATCTTCCACATATTAAGGCGCCTGAACCTAGATAAAGTAACTTATACTAGATGGAATGATTATGTTTTAATGTTTTGATTGTAATTAAAAGTTATATAATTAATAGTAGATTAATGTATAAATAATAAGGCAACCTTCGGGTTGCTTTATTATTTTAATTCATTTCGGTAATGTATCAGATTAGGTGTTTTGATAAAATTACAATGTAACCATTTGAAAAACAGTATTAAATTAGAAATTT
>NZ_JBELQB010000027.1:0-1688 GCF_046000485.1 Flavobacterium rhizophilum | reverse complement strand
TATTCGGTAATCTTTCTTGGTGCATGCGGTTGCTGGTAGCCATAACTACCATTTTGATACATTAAGTTATTATAAAAACATTTTAAAGCTCTTTAAAACCCTAAAAATAGAAAAGACGACCTGTTGGCCGTCTCTTTTTTAATCAAAATTTTTAATTTAATACTGTCTTTGGTTACATTGTAATTTTATCAAAACACCTAATCTGATACATTACCAATTACTTGGACAAAGCATTAATCTAATATCACACACATATTTCCCTTCTGAAACTACGGGAATAATTATAACTTGTCCTGTTGTTGTAATTTCTATTCCAAGTAAATTTTTTTTATTTAAACTCGAATTATCAATATCATATAATACAGATGTTATAACTGAATTACTTACAGTATTAAAATTAAAATTGTTATAACCCATTTGATAAAAATAACAGTCACCGAACTTCTCAAGATTAGTGTATAATGAAACATTAAGTATTTGATTTTCATCAGTTATAAGCCTTTTTGTGACAGAATCAAGCACATTTTTATTTTTAGCATATTCACTATAAATGTCCTCTCCAATAAACTTATTAGCATAAGCATCTAGACTAAATTCATCATGTTCAAAGCTAAGAGCATATTTATCAACAAGTTCTAAAAATATATGATTACTAACAATATTATTAATAGCCATAATCACTTTTTCATCTTTATAAGCTTTAAGTATTCTAATAATATCATTTTTCTTAATCGATAATGTATCAAAGCCTAAATCTTTAACCTCATATATATTATATTGACTAATAAGTTTGCCCTTATAAAAAGAGGTTTTGCAATCTTCCTTATTCTGTGAATAATTTTTATTTATCCAGAAAAGTAATAGTAAAATAATTAATTTTTTCATTGTTTTTTTGGTTTGAATATTGTTAAATTGACTTTTTGGGTACTACGATCAACGCTTTTTATCATAGTTCCATCATAAATTAAACCATTTTTACCTCGTTTATGTTCAGAATAATTATCTTGTGCCCTAACAATATTATCTCCTCCACGATCTAAATGATTCACAAACACCTGAGCTATAGGTTCTTGACCATTAACTTCTTTACCTGCATTACAGCCCCAAATCGTAACTTTAGAATCTTTAGAAAAGTTTTCTTTATTAATTTGAGAAATATCAGTTTTAAATAACAACCTATAGGCTTTGTCCGCAGGTGTACTTTCACCTTGAGGAGGCTCCATTCCTTCATAACCACCAAAGTTTATACCATTAGCATAAGAGTGTGAATAAATGTCCATTTGGATTATCTCTCCACTTTCATATTCCTTGTTTACAATATTTAAAAATTCTTCTTTTGTCTGAGCTCTTCCTAATACTATTGAAGTTTCGGGCACTCCATTATTTATTAATTCTTGTTTTTGAGCTTCAGCGTTTAGTTTAAAACTATCACCCTGATTAGAGCTTTTAGATTGAGGATTATCCCAACCAGCTCCATATATAATTATATATGTACCTTTAGGTGGATCTCCTTCAAAAGCTTCCATTCCTGTAGGATCGATATATTTAATAGGATTATTAAAACAATAGGCATAAGAACTCCAGTCAGGATATTTATCTGCTAAGGGATCAACTCCTATAAACATACTCCATTTTGGGTCATAATAACGTGCTCCATAGTAATAATTTCCTGTTTCCTCGTCATATTC
>NZ_JBELQB010000026.1:0-1759 GCF_046000485.1 Flavobacterium rhizophilum | reverse complement strand
CGCACTTCGCGGCAATTAGCCGGATTTCCGTAGCCCGCATGGAGCGACGCGCGATCCTAAAATCGCACCGCAGGCGAAGACTCCCCCGGATTTCGCTGCGCTCCATCCGGGCTTCTGTAACGGGCCTCAGTAAGTCAATCCCTTTTTGCCTGATCCAATCGCTGGGCACTTGCTTCTGTACGGGATCGGCGCGAAGGCCGTCGCCTCATGGGGTGCATAAGGAGCCGGTCGGCCAATCTACGGAAGCGTGGTTGTGATCCACTTCCCGGATGGCGGCCTGACCGGATCCATCGTCCCAGCGAAGGGACCTCACACGGATGAGCCTGGTGTCGTGGCCCGCCCGGAACCGATCGATACTCCTTCGCTTAGCCTGCCATGGCTTTGGCCATCGGATTGAACGGCTTGGCGTCGGCGAGCATGCGATGCAGGATCACCGCGAGCTTGCGCGCCAAGGCGACCTTGGCCTTGCGCATGCCTGCGCGTCTGGCGATCCGCATTGCCCAGCCCTTTAGCGCCGCGCAATTCCTGACCGGCTTGGTCAACATGACGTGGGCCGCCTGATAAAGCGCCTCCCGCACCGAAGCATCGCCGATCTTGCTGATACGGCCGGTGTAGTCGGTCTCACCCGATTGGTACTTCTTCGGAGTGAGGCCAAAATGCGCTCCTGTCGCCTTCGACGAGCGGAAGCGCATCGGGTCGTCGATCGCCGAGGCATAAGTCAGCGCCACAATCGGGCCGACCGACGGCGTCGTCATCAAAAGACTGGCCTGCGGGTGTGATCTGGCGAGCCGTGCCACTTGCTTGTCCAGACTGTTGAACTCGCGCCGCAACACGGCATGGGCTTCGAGCAGCGCCTTCGCCACGACCTTAAGTCCAGGATGGCCTGCAACGAGTTCTCGGATGCGTTCGGCGAAGGTACGCTCGGTAGTCTTGCCGACCTTCAGCCCAAAGCCGCGAAGCACTCCGCGAAGGCTGTTCTCGATGTCGTGGAGCTTGGATTGCAGCAGCTTGCGGGTCGTCAGAATGGCCCGCGTCTCCTGTGCCCCGATCGACTTGCAATGCACCGGCCGGAACCAGCCGAGGCGCATCAGCTGAGCTATCCCGCGTGCATCGTTGCGGTCCGACTTGACTGGCATCGCCTTGAAGGCATCGCGAACGTGCCGCGTCTCCAGAAGCTCGACCGCAAGACCAGCGTCCCGCAGAGCCGCATAGAGCCATTGCGACAATGGGCCCGCCTCCAGCCCGATCCGATCCAACGTCACCCCCAACGAACCGAACCAGGCGATCAGCGCTTCCGGCTCGCTGGAGACCTTCGTCTCGCGCAAAATCTTGCCTGTCCCATCGACAAGGCAGATGCTCGAGCATTCCAAGGACACGTCAATTCCTGCATAATGGTACATGGTCGTCCCTTCATGATGCTTGGAGCGGGCTTGCCCGACTCCGTTGAACACCATCAGATTGAGGGACGACCGCCTGCCAACCAACAGGCCGCTCGCGAGCGCGCTTGCAAATCGCGCCGTAGCGAGCGGGCGGCCGGCCCGTTACCCCATCTACACGACCCACAAACGAAAATAGCCGGGCGTGAGCCCGGCCATTTTGATTCGGTCGCTGCGTCCGCGTCAGTACAGCGGGAAATTTTGCGGATAGCCGCCGACATCCGACGCCGGGCTCAGCGGCTGGCGATCGATCGGACGGTTGAGGTTTTCGCGGGCGAAGGACGGATAGCCGACGGCCGGCGGGAAGGCGTAATCGGAGAACT
>NZ_JBELQB010000025.1:0-1872 GCF_046000485.1 Flavobacterium rhizophilum | reverse complement strand
CTACTTTTTCCTTTATTTCGGTTTGGTTACCATTGGCATCATAGTCTATCTCCTTGTGCCTTACACGGGGATCATTCCCGGGAACACTTACCCACGACGGATATTCGGTAATCTTTCTTGGTGCATGCGGCTGCTGGTAGCCATAACTACCATTTTGATACATTAAGTTATTATAAAACCTTAAAAATAGAAAAGACGACCTGTTGGTCGTCTCTTTTTTAATCAAAATTTTCAATTTAACACTGTTTTTCAAATGGTTACATTGTAATTTTATCAAAAAACCTAATCTGATACATTACCAAATAGTCTACAGTGAATCCCATACTTTTTTCTCAACAGGCAAGGAATCTAAGTATTTAAATTCAAGCCCTTTATCAATTGTAAGGTTTAAGCTATCACTTAATGTTTTAATTTTTTTATATTTAAAATCATCAGCTTTCATTAAATCTAAATCCTCTACATTATATTTTAGCTTTGCTTTCAAAAAATATTCTTTTAATGCAACAGAGTCTTTAGGATTTCCTAATGAAATAATAGGTTCATCTACAGTTTTTAAAAAATAATATTTATTGCTTATTGGTGATATAGGAATATAGCCATCTCCTTGAAATAAAAACGTTAAGGTATCTTTTGTATTCTCCATATAGAAACCAATATCTTTACTTCGGTTTTCGTAAGGTTCTTTATCATAAAGAAATACAGTATCTTTTGATTCATTTTTTATTTTAACCTTAAGAAATATTGTATTCCCTTCAAACTCATTAATTACAATAACTTTTTCAAGTTTAAATTTTAATTGATTTTTACAATCAATTAGGTTCTTCTCTTTTGCTTTTCGACATGAATATATTGAGCAAATTAGAAATATTCCTAGCATTAATTTTTTCATTTGTCTAAATCTTTTCCTGTTTGACCTTTATATACCTTTCTTAAATCCTTTTTATAAGTTTCGGTAGTGTTTATCCATGATGAATGTCTACTTTGATTATAAATAGCTTTAGCATGTTCTGAATTATGGCCTCCAGGCACCTTATTTATATGATGCTGGTCCCATTCATGAAACCATGTGTTTTGTAAGTTTTCTACTGTAAAATCATGTCCACCAAACTCTATTAAATTATAAGTTATACGAGGCACACCTTCAGATGTATCATATAATGCTCTAGATGATATATTCTTTGCTTTATTTGCATTTGCATATTCAGTCTTATCTGTTTGATAATTTTGTTTATAAAAAACAGCAGATGTTTTTCCGTTTAAAAGGTTACTTGGGTCAAAATCTACTCCATCAGTAAAAGAGATCACATGAGTAAGAGCATTATTTACCATATCTATTTCATTTTGAGTATATCCATCTTCTCTAACTTGATTCAGAGTCATCCCAGAAGCAAGAGCAACATCATGACTTATTGATGATGCAGATGCAGAACCGTCAGTACTTTTATCTCCACCAACTCTACCTCCTAAATTATTGAAAACCACTTCATCCATAAATATAATCTCTCCATTAAAGCCCTGATCATCATTACCTAAATAATTTCCATTAAAATCATAAATTGGACTCGCTTGCATCCCAGTAGGGTCTGTTAAAATTATAGGGTTATTATAACAATATCCATAAGAACTCATTGTTTTCTCCGCCAATGGATCTACTCCTATAAATATACTCAACTTAGGGTCATAATACCTAGCTCCATAATAATAATTTCCAGTTTCCTCATCATATTCCTTACCGTTAAACTTAAACGGTGTGTTAAACGAATTAATGTGCTCGTCAACCAGCATTTCACCAAACGGCATATACTCTATATGCTGGCTCACATTACCAGCTAAGTTACTGATATAACTTGAACTACCCAAGTGATCAGGATG
>NZ_JBELQB010000024.1:0-1919 GCF_046000485.1 Flavobacterium rhizophilum | reverse complement strand
AAAAAATCCCCAACCATTCGGTTGGGGATTTTAATTTTATATCGGTTCAGGTTTATGGCCTGTACTTGATTACTTTTTTGGAAACACTTCCGTTATCAGTAGTAATGTTAAATATGTACTGAGCGGCTTCCAGCGCATCGATATCCACTTTGTTTGTACCTGTGGTTACCGTTTGCTGTTTTACAAGCCTTCCGTTAATATCATAAACATTTAACTGCATGTTATCACTGCCTGCAGCCATTGGTATTTTAATAAACACCTCGGTAGTGGCAGGGTTAGGATAAATTTCCAGTCCTGTAGCAAGGAAATCGTCTATACCTAGCGGTAGCGGCTCCAGTACTACAATGATAACCTGTGCCTCACGGCAGTTCTCAGGGTTATCATCAGGATTGTTGTTATCACAAATTTGGTAAGTAACTGTATAAGTGCCTTCGGTAGCTGTTGCAGGTACGGTAATAATACCGTCTGCATCTACTGTTACACCTGTAAGTCCGCCATCATTAACAATAGAGATAGTGATATCACTATCATCTACAGGCTCGTAGTTGTAAAGGTCGTTTAGGGTAACATCTCCTGCCACACCACCTGTACCTTCGTGGATTTCAACATCGCTAAAATCATCAGCCTCTGCCCATAATCTGTTTCTGATTAACAGGGTTGCCGCCTGTGAAGAAGCACCACAACCTATCACCTCATTAATTACCACTCTGTACTGGTAGTTGTTAAGGCTTAAGGGAGCATGAACAACAGAAAGCATATTTGTATTTACACCAAGGTAAGTAGGGTTAACACCACCATCGGTAAGGTTGTACCATGTAGTACCGCCATCATTACTTTCCTGCCACTGATAGCTGTAAGCATTAGCAACATCTACAGTAAAGTGAGCATCACCGTCAAACGGAGTAGAATCATCTACAGGCTGTGCATTGAATGTCGCTGCAGGAAGTCCCTGTATGGTTACGTTTGCCGAGTTAGAACAACCATTGGCATCGGTTACAAATACACTGTAAGTACCTGCCGTAAGCCCTGTAATGTTTGCTGTAGTAGCACCGTTACTCCAAAGGTAAGTGTATGGCATAACACCACCCACAGCAGTTACGTTTGCCTCACCATAAGCAGCACCTATACAGGTAGGGTTGGTTTGACCCGCTGTAATGTAAAGCGGAGATGGTTGAGAGATAGTACATCCCTTAATAATCTGGCAACCGTTAACATCGGTAATAGTTACGTTATAGCTTCCGGCTGTAAGAGCTGAAATAGTTTGTGTTGTAAGTCCGTTACTCCACAGGTAAGTGTAAGGAGCTGTACCACCATTGGCATTGGCCGTAGCTGTACCGTTACTGCCACCGTTACACGACACATTGGTTTGTGCAATGAAACCTGTAAGCTGTAGTGGCTGTGTTATAATTACTGTTGCAGTAGCCGTACATCCGTTAGCATCGGTAATGGTTACCGTGTAAGCTCCCGGAGCAAGATTTTCAATCATATCGGTAGTTTCACCGTTACTCCATGCATATTGGTAAGGCAGTACTCCACCGGCAACGATAGCTGTAGCCATACCGTTTGCAGCATTAAAACAGGTAATGTTAGTACTGTCAATAGTTACGGTAAGCAGTTCAGGCTCATCTATAGTATAATCCTGAGTGATTGAACATCCGTTGGCATCGGTTACAACCACGCTGTAATCTCCTGCAACAAGCTGGGTTGCTGTAGCAGTAGTTTGTCCGTCACTCCATTCATAATTATAAGGTTCAACACCACCCTGCATTGTTATAGTAGCTTCACCTGTATTGTTACCGTTACATAGTACATCTACCTGAGATGGTGTACCTGTAAGCAGTTCCGGTTCGTCGATTATAAATTCCTGAGTTAAACTACATCCGTTAGCATCGGTAATATCAACAGTGTAAGTACCGGCT
>NZ_JBELQB010000023.1:0-1922 GCF_046000485.1 Flavobacterium rhizophilum | reverse complement strand
TGTGACAACGGCCTTGACGATTCGGACGGGGAAGGCATCTTTGACCTGACGTCTGTAGAGTCTGAAGTACTGGGACTTTTAGACCCTGCCCAATACAGCGTAAGCTACCATGAGAGCGCACAGGATGCTGCAGACAACGCGAGTCCTATCGCTACCCCTGGTAACTACACCAGCACCGGCGGTATTGTATACATCAGAGTTACCAATAACGCTACAGGCTGTTATGATGTAGTGGAACTTGAACTTATTGTTCACCCGCTACCGCAGGCCAATCAGCCTACACCCTACACGCTTTGTGATGAGAATACGGTAAACGGTCAGCCTGATGAAACAGAAGTGTTTGACCTAACGAGCAAAACAGAAGAGATCATCGGTAACCAGGACGGTATCAACCTTACCTTCCACCATACCTTGGCCGATGCAGAGTCAGGCGCCAATGCTATTGTTAACCCTGAGGCCTACACCAACCAGAGTACGGTTGAGGCCATCTATGTAAGGGTAACCTTTGAAGCGACAGGCTGCTACAGGATCGTACTACTTGATATCAGGGTAGCCCCGCTACCGGTACTGGTACCCCCATCAGCAGAGGACCTGTTGGTATGTGACCCTGACGGTGACGGTTTTGCCCAGTTTGACCTTGAAGCCTTAGTGGAAGATATGGTAGATAACGGCGAGGACCTTGCAGTTACCTTCCATGAAACGGCTATCGATGCGGAGAACGGCTTAAACCCTATCCCTAACCCTGATAACTATACCAACAACGTAGCCTATGCCCAAACCATTTATGTAAGGGTTGAAAATACGGTAACAGGTTGCTATACCTCTACGGCTTATGCCTTAGACCTTGTGGTGGTGGATGCCCCACAACTGCCGGATCTTGAAGACATCACCCTATGTGATGAGGACAACAACGACCAGGACGGGGTAACGGCTATCGACCTTACCATTCATGATGCTGTCATCCTTGATGCCTTAGACGGCACGGATGCCGATTATACGATCCATTACTTTACTACCGAAGCAGCAGCAGAGGCAGGAGCACCGAGAATCACCAACGACACGGCCTACAACGGAGCCGACGGTCAGGTAATCTGGGTAAGGGTAGAGGACATCGCTACAGGCTGCTACAGCATAGCGACCTTCACCCTGCATGTAAACACGCCACTGGCACTTACCACCCCACCGGTGCTTACGATCTGTAACGAAGCCTTACCGAATGACGGACAGGCAGAGTTTGACCTAACGGTAATGGACAACACAATATTAGGTCCGTTTGGCGTAGGACTGGGCTATACGGTAAACTACTATGAGCCGGGAGCTACCACACCAATTGCGAACCCATCGAGCTATGTGAACCCGTCTAACCCGTTAACCCTTACGGTAGAGGTAATCACATTGGAAGGCTGTAAGAGCTATACGACCCTGACCATCCGCGTACTACCATTGCCAACACCAAATACGGAGCCTGATGCTTTGGTACTGTGTGATGACAACGGAGCAGGCGACGGCGTGGAAGAGTTTGACCTTACCCTTGCAGCAGATGATATCATGGACAACGAGCCAAACCTAGTGTTAAGCTACCACCAGAGTTATGAGGATGCGGATCAGGACATCAACCCTATCGCCGACCCGACAGCCTATGAAAGCGGCAACGCCATAGTATATGTAAGGGTAGAGGCCAATACAGGTAACCCTAACGATGCGGTATGTTACCAGATCGTAGAACTGGAACTTATCGTTAACCCGCTACCGGCATTAGGAGAAAACGGAACCATCCCTCCATATGCTATATGTGAACAGAACACTGATGGCTTTGCCACCTTTATACTAAGCAGCCATATCCCTGAGATCTTACAGGGAGCAGATCAGGACCCTGCGGACTACCTTGTAAGGTTCTACTTTGACCAGGCGGCTTTAGATGC
>NZ_JBELQB010000022.1:0-3600 GCF_046000485.1 Flavobacterium rhizophilum | reverse complement strand
CTACTTTTTCCTTTATTTCGGTTTGGTTACCATTAGCATCATAATCTATTTCCTTGTGCCTTACACGGGGATCATTCCCGGGAACACTCACCCACGACGGATATTCAGTAATCTTCCTTGGTGCGTGCGGTTGCTGGTAGCCATAACTACCATTTTGATACATTAAATTATTTATAAAACCTTAAAAAGAAAAGACGACCTGTTGGTCGTCTCTTTTTTAATCAAAACTTTTAATTTAATACTGTCTTTCAAATGGTTACATTATAATTTTATCAAAACACCTAATCTGACACATTACCTTTTGTTTTTAGATTATTCATATTCATACTTATCAGGGTTATCCAATCTTTTATTACAATAAAAAACTGGGCTTTTTCTTCTATTTTTTATATTTTCTTTAACAAGAAAAACATTCCTTGTCTCACATGTACCTAATAATATGACATTTTCATTATACATTACCAAATCAAAAGCGAAGCCACTAATTCTAAATATACTGTCTTTGGTTGTATACCATGTATTATTCGGATAATTATCTAGCGAATTTTTTTCTAATTTAACAATACCATTAATATCTATTGAGTATAGATCATAAAGACTATCTGAATGAAATTTATAATATTTATCATTAAAGCCAGGCGTAGCGCTATCATATCTACACCAATACTCATCTTCACCTGTAATTAAAATGTCTTCAATATTATTTTTTTCACAGGCAAAAAGCATCGTTAGAGCAATAAAAAAGAACACTCTAATTATCCAATTCCATAAATTTAACTTCATTTTTGCTTCCATCGGGATGTATTTTTATTATGTTTAAATTTCCTTTTTGATACGTAGGATTAGGTACTATTAATTTATATCCTGTATTCAATGCATTAAAATTATTAATCAAACTTTCTATGGAGGATGTATGATTCTCTTCTGTAGATTTATCCATATTCAAAAGATATAATGCAAAAGAAGTTACTGTACCAGATTTAAAACTATCAGTAGTCCTACTAAAAGTATCATCCTTCATTTGTTGGTAATAAATTTCAGCATGATTTTTGAATGTTGACTCGATACCGCCCTTATGATTAGAGACATGCTCAGCTTCATGAAAAATTATATTCTTTAAATTATTATAATCGTCAATACTTTCAGAAAAACACCCGTTGCCATTAAGACGCATTATATTGTCAGACGGCGTATAAGCTGGATTAAAAGAAGATTGTGGTTGCTTTTTATCATAAGCAGCTCCCATTAACCCATCTTTTTTCATTTGTCGACGATAATATCCTGCAACATTAGCCATTGCTTGTCTGTGTTCTTTATTTGATGAGTCCAATTGTGAAGGTTTCAATCTTTTTCCATCAATATCAATATAAATACTACTACCCTCACCTGTATCTTCAATTAGTTTACCTTTTATATCAAATATATGATCTTCACCTTTCATACCTGTAGGATCAACATATCTAATAGGATTATTAAAGCAATATGCATAAGAACTCCAGTCAGGGTATTTCTCCGCTAATGGATCTACTCCTATAAACATACTCCATTTTGGGTCATAATACCTTGCTCCATAGTAATAATTTCCTGTTTCCTCATCATATTCCTTGCCGTTAAACTTAAACGGCGTGTTAAACGAATTGATGTGTTCGTCAACCAGCATTTCACCAAACGGCATGTACTCTATATGCTGGCTCACATTACCAGCTAAGTTACTGATATAACTTGAACTACCTCTATAACTTGAGTGTCATGCTCTTACCATACCATTACTAATATAAACAAAAAAACTCCGGTTTTTACCGAAGTTTTTTACTTATTAAGAAAATGAAACAATTATCGAACTCTTTTATAGAGGATTTAGAAAAACTTAATTTCAAAATCTAAAGCAAGTCAACACACTTGAAACACTACCCAAAAATCGCATTCGATTTTTACCACCTATTTTGATACATTAAGTTATTATAAAACCTTAAAAATAGAAAAGACGACCTGATGGTCGTCTCTTTTTTAATCAAAATTTCTAATTTAATACTGTTTTTCAAATGGTTACATTGTAATTTTATCAAAACACCTAATCTGATACATTACCGACTTATAGTTACAATTAGGTTTCTATACCCTAATAAGATATACATTAAAAAGTTTAGCTTTTATTATATATCCTATACTGTTTAGAGGGTTAGATTAATCAGGGTTATACAATTCCCATGTAGCATTTGTTACAGAATAATATTGGGGATACCCCTGAAACGCAAGATTTTTTAATACAGGTGAAGAAACATTAGCTGCATTCTTCCTATGAATAGCTTCCGCATCTATAAATCTAAAATTCCCCTTTAATTTTACTTTTTTACCTTCATAAATAGTATCCCAACGCCTTAAACCTGCAATTCGATATACTTTTTCACTATCACTATATAATATAGCTCCGGTTTTATTGCTGTGCGCAACTCCAATGACGGAATCAACAGTACCTGCTTCTTTCCCTGACTTACAACTCATAATTAGCAAAAAACAAACTAATACAAAATATTTCATAATTAACTTAATTAGATTACTCATCTTTATTTACACTTGTTGGGAATGAAGAGTAGCCAACGCAATATACGGTTCTGTTGAAAGAAGCCGGGTATTCATTAGCATAATAATTTACATCTGACTCATGTACCATCATTGGATCATTAGGATCACCAACTTCTTGGTGATTGGCATGCCAAAATTTTTGTGTATTTTCATTATAAACTCCATAATCAAACATAATACTATTTTTAAATGGAACGTTTAACTTCCACCCAGACATATCAACTTCATTAGTAGTTTCATTTACAGGGCATTCACCCTTTGTTGATTCATAAAATCTTATGGCAAATACAAAAGCCCTACCCTCTTTATTATTATCTTTAATCGCTGCGTTATGTTCATTCATAACCTGAATTGCTTTATCTAATTTAGAATAAGCAAACTCCATCGAGGGTAGATATGTTTCCCTTTCTTTATGTTGCACAAAACTACTCACATCATTTGTTGAGCCATATAATTCTAAAAAAACCATACCAATACAACCTTGTTTTAACATATACTTTCGATCATTATTCATTGTTATGTTATGACTTTTTTCGAAGAAACTTATATACTGTTGAACCGTATATTCCTTATGATACCCTCCCTGATCTCCTCCGCCAGGCGGCGGGTCATTTGGTTCCATACCAGTAGGGTCTACAAGTTTTACCGGGTTATTAAAACAATAAGCATAAGAACTCCAGTCAGGATACTTCTCCGCCAATGGATCTACTCCTATAAACATACTCCATTTTGGGTCATAATATCTGGCACTATAATAATAATTTCCTGTTTCTTCGTCAAACTCCTTGCCGTTAAACTTAAACGGCGTGTTAAAGGAATTGATGTGTTCGTCAACCAGCATTTCACCAAACGGCATATACTCTATATGCTGGCTCACGTTACCAGCTAAGTTACTGATATAACTTGAACTACCCAAGTGATCAGGATGGAAATAGAATATATTAAGCATTTCTGCATAATGCCTGTAGGATGGTTTATCCCCTTCAACAATTGGTGATAATGTTGGGGCATTCTGTC
>NZ_JBELQB010000021.1:0-7500 GCF_046000485.1 Flavobacterium rhizophilum | reverse complement strand
TAACGATCGTGTCTCTAGAAAGGAGGTGTTCCAGCCGCACCTTCCGGTACGGCTACCTTGTTACGACTTAGCCCCAGTTACCAGTTTTACCCTAGGCAGCTCCTTGCGGTCACCGACTTCAGGTACCCCCAGCTTCCATGGCTTGACGGGCGGTGTGTACAAGGCCCGGGAACGTATTCACCGGATCATGGCTGATATCCGATTACTAGCGATTCCAGCTTCATGGAGTCGGGTTGCAGACTCCAATCCGAACTGTGACCGGCTTTATAGATTCGCTCCCTGTCACCAGGTGGCTGCTCTCTGTACCGGCCATTGTAGCACGTGTGTAGCCCAGGACGTAAGGGCCGTGATGATTTGACGTCATCCCCACCTTCCTCGCGGTTTGCACCGGCAGTCTTGTTAGAGTTCCCGACATTACTCGATGGCAACTAACAACAGGGGTTGCGCTCGTTATAGGACTTAACCTGACACCTCACGGCACGAGCTGACGACAACCATGCAGCACCTTGTAAAGTGTCCGAAGAAAAAACTGTTTCCAGTCCTGTCACTCTACATTTAAGCCCTGGTAAGGTTCCTCGCGTATCATCGAATTAAACCACATGCTCCACCGCTTGTGCGGGCCCCCGTCAATTCCTTTGAGTTTCAAACTTGCGTTCGTACTCCCCAGGTGGGATACTTATCACTTTCGCTTAGCCACTCAGAATTGCTTCCGAACAGCTAGTATCCATCGTTTACGGCGTGGACTACCAGGGTATCTAATCCTGTTCGCTCCCCACGCTTTCGTCCATCAGCGTCAATCTATTGTTAGTAACCTGCCTTCGCAATTGGTATTCCATGTAATATCTAAGCATTTCACCGCTACACTACATATTCTAGTTACTTCACAATAATTCAAGTTCTACAGTATCAATGGCAGTTCGACAGTTGAGCTGCCGGATTTCACCACTGACTTATAAAACCGCCTACGGACCCTTTAAACCCAATGATTCCGGATAACGCTTGGATCCTCCGTATTACCGCGGCTGCTGGCACGGAGTTAGCCGATCCTTATTCTTACGGTACCGTCAAAACCCTACACGTAGAGTCGTTTCTTCCCGTACAAAAGCAGTTTACAATCCATAGGACCGTCATCCTGCACGCGGCATGGCTGGTTCAGACTTGCGTCCATTGACCAATATTCCTCACTGCTGCCTCCCGTAGGAGTCTGGTCCGTGTCTCAGTACCAGTGTGGGGGATCTCCCTCTCAGGACCCCTACCCATCAAAGCCTTGGTATGCCGTTACCATACCAACTAGCTAATGGGACGCATGCTCATCTTGTACCGAAATTCTTTAATATAAAAGTGATGCCACTCTTATATACTATGGGGTATTAATCCGGATTTCTCCGGGCTATCCCCCAGTACAAGGCAGATTGCATACGCGTTACGCACCCGTGCGCCGGTCTCAAAATAGCAAGCTATTTCTACCCCTCGACTTGCATGTGTTAGGCCTGCCGCTAGCGTTCATCCTGAGCCAGGATCAAACTCTTCATCGTATATTTTAATATTTTTACGATCTTTATTGCTAGGTCTGTTTTTCGATAAATCGAGTTTCTTACTCTCTCTTTATGCTGTCAATCCAATATGTCTATGAACGTGTCTTCTTATTTCTTAATCACTCCTCAGGTAACACCTCTCAGCGTTCCCTCTCAAAGCGGCTGCAAAATTACAACTTCTTTTTAAACCTGCAAGCTTTTTTTTAAAAAAAAAGCTTTTTTATTTTTTCAAAACTTAAGGCCTCTCATTTATATAAAAAACCCTATCCATTAAAGGATAGGGTTTTTAAAAGAAAGGCAGTGTCATACTCTCCCACAAATTGCAGTACCATCTGCGCAAGCGGGCTTAACTTCTCTGTTCGGAAAGGGAAGAGGTGAGCCCCGCCGCAATAACCACCTTAAGTCGTTTATCTGTTTCAGGTACAGGTTACAGGTTAAACCGGCAACAATAACGTTGAACTCAGAACACAGCTTAGCTGTAATATTTTAACATATTGAGATAAATAATATAATATGGTTTCAATTAGAAAGTTTCTTCCTCCCGCAGGGCGGGAGGAAAGAGCGTACATAAGCTTACGGGTTATTAGTACTACTCGACTTTGACATTACTGCCTTTACATCTATAGCCTATCAACGTGGTCATCTTCCACGACCCTTAAAAGAAATCTCATCTTGTGGTGGGTTTCGCGCTTATATGCTTTCAGCGCTTATCCCTTCCAGACGTAGCTACTCTGCGGTGCCCCTGGCGGGACAACAGATACACTAGAGGTCTGTCCAACTCGGTCCTCTCGTACTAGAGTCAGATCCACTCAAATTTCTAACGCCCGCAGTAGATAGAGACCGAACTGTCTCACGACGTTCTGAACCCAGCTCGCGTGCCACTTTAATGGGCGAACAGCCCAACCCTTGGGACCTTCTCCAGCCCCAGGATGTGACGAGCCGACATCGAGGTGCCAAACCCCCCCGTCGATATGAGCTCTTGGGGGAGATCAGCCTGTTATCCCCGGCGTACCTTTTATCCTTTGAGCGATGGCCCTTCCATACGGAACCACCGGATCACTATGCTCTACTTTCGTACCTGATCGACCTGTATGTCTCTCAGTCAAGCTCCCTTATGCCATTGCACTCTACGCACGGTTACCAAGCGTGCTGAGGGAACCTTTAGAAGCCTCCGTTACTCTTTTGGAGGCGACCACCCCAGTCAAACTACCCACCAAGCAATGTCCCGCACAGCATGCGGTTAGGCCTCAGATAAGCAAAGGGTGGTATTTCAACAACGACTCCACAACGCCTGGCGACGCCATTTCAAAGTCTCCCACCTATCCTACACATCACTTATCCAAGGTCAATACTAAGCTATAGTAAAGGTGCACAGGGTCTTTTCGTCCCACTGCGGGTAATCGGCATCTTCACCGATACTACAATTTCACCGAGCTCATGGCTGAGACAGTGTCCAGATCGTTACACCATTCGTGCAGGTCGGAACTTACCCGACAAGGAATTTCGCTACCTTAGGACCGTTATAGTTACGGCCGCCGTTTACTGGGGCTTCAATTCAATGCTTCTCCGAAGATAACATCTCCTCTTAACCTTCCAGCACCGGGCAGGTGTCAGGCCCTATACTTCATCTTACGATTTTGCAGAGCCCTGTGTTTTTGATAAACAGTCGCCTGGACCTTTTCACTGCGGCCAGCATTGCTGCTGGCGACCTTTCTCCCGAAGTTACAGGTCTATTTTGCCTAATTCCTTAGCCATGAATCTCTCGAGCACCTTAGGATTCTCTCCTCGACTACCTGTGTCGGTTTAGGGTACGGGTACTTATAATCTAAGTTTAGAAGGTTTTCTTGGAAGCCCTTAGGCACACTATCACTTTGTCCGAAGACTCCGTGTACTATCGTATTTCACCAAAATCTGCGGATTTGCCTACAGATCCTATAGTTACGTACTTTAACGAACTATTCCGTCAGTTCGCGGTGCTTTCATCACTCCGTCACTCCATCACAATTATAAGTAGTACGGGAATATTAACCCGTTGGCCATCGACTTCCCCCTTCGGGTACGCCTTAGGTCCCGACTAACCCTCAGCTGATTAGCATAGCTGAGGAAACCTTAGTCTTTCGGTGTGCGGGTTTCTCGCCCGCATTATCGTTACTTATGCCTACATTTTCTTTTCTATCCGCTCCAGCAATACTCACATATCACCTTCGACGCCGAATAGAATGCTCCCCTACCACTTACGTAAAACGTAAATCCATAGCTTCGGTAGTATACTTATGCCCGATTATTATCCATGCTCGTCCGCTCGACTAGTGAGCTGTTACGCACTCTTTAAATGAATGGCTGCTTCCAAGCCAACATCCTAGCTGTCTGGGCAGACAAACCTCGTTTATTCAACTTAGCATACATTTGGGGACCTTAGCTGATGGTCTGGGTTCTTTCCCTCTCGGACATGGACCTTAGCACCCATGCCCTCACTGCTGGTAAACATTATATAGCATTCGGAGTTTGTCAGGAATTGGTAGGCGGTGAAGCCCCCGCATCCAATCAGTAGCTCTACCTCTATATAACTTAAGCCAGCGCTGCACCTAAATGCATTTCGGGGAGTACGAGCTATTTCCGAGTTTGATTGGCCTTTCACCCCTACCCACAGGTCATCCGAAGACTTTTCAACGTCAACCGGTTCGGACCTCCACTATGTGTTACCACAGCTTCATCCTGCCCATGGGTAGATCACACGGTTTCGCGTCTACCATTACTGACTCAAGCGCCCTATTAAGACTCGCTTTCGCTACGGGTCCGTGACTTAATCACTTATCCTTGCCAGCAACGGTAACTCGTAGGCTCATTATGCAAAAGGCACGCCGTCACCCCACTAAAGGGCTCCGACCGCTTGTAGGCGTATGGTTTCAGGATCTATTTCACTCCGTTATTCACGGTTCTTTTCACCTTTCCCTCACGGTACTGGTTCACTATCGGTCTCTCAGGAGTATTTAGCCTTAGCGGATGGTCCCGCCGGATTCAGACAGGGTTTCACGTGCCCCGCCCTACTCAGGATACCACTATCTATTATATTCATTACCTGTACGGGATTATCACCCTCTACGATGCAACTTTCCAGATGCTTCCAGTTCTGTTTACATAGAATGTCGTGGTCCTACAACCCCAATATTGCCGTAACAACATTGGTTTGGGCTAATCCGCTTTCGCTCGCCACTACTCACGGAATCACTTTTGTTTTCTCTTCCTCCGCCTACTTAGATGTTTCAGTTCAGCGGGTTCGCCTCCTATCGGATACTATATCTTCAATATAGTGGGTTGCCCCATTCAGAAATCTACGGATCAGTCGGTATGTGCCCGTCCCCGTAGCTTATCGCAGCTTATCACGTCTTTCTTCGCCTCTGAGAGCCACAGGCATCCCCCATACGCCCTTATTTTGCTTATTGTACTTTTCTTGTGTGCTATCGCTAACACACAACTGTGCTTTCTATAATTTTTTTCTACTGTATTGTTTATCTCAATATGTCAATGAACGTGTGTCCCGTAGGACTTGTGGAGAATATCGGAGTCGAACCGATGACCTCCTGCGTGCAAGGCAGGCGCTCTAGCCAGCTGAGCTAATCCCCCATTCTTCTTTTTTGAATGTTGAATTTTGAACGTTGAATTAATATTCAATACTCAACTTCCAGAATTTCCTTTTTTTAAAATAAGAAGAGATTTAGTAGTCCCGGGCAGACTCGAACTGCCGACCCCTACATTATCAGTGTAGTACTCTAACCAGCTGAGCTACGAGACTATATAAAGTATTAAGTAGGCAGTATTAAGTATTAAGATGCTTTGCATCATCGTCTTAATACTTGGTACTCAATTCTTTGTACTTTAAGAGCTCTCTTACTTTAAATTTTTGAACTAACAGCGAGAGTAAGTCTTTTACTTACCTTCTTTTTAAACCTAACGATCGTGTCTCTAGAAAGGAGGTGTTCCAGCCGCACCTTCCGGTACGGCTACCTTGTTACGACTTAGCCCCAGTTACCAGTTTTACCCTAGGCAGCTCCTTGCGGTCACCGACTTCAGGTACCCCCAGCTTCCATGGCTTGACGGGCGGTGTGTACAAGGCCCGGGAACGTATTCACCGGATCATGGCTGATATCCGATTACTAGCGATTCCAGCTTCATGGAGTCGGGTTGCAGACTCCAATCCGAACTGTGACCGGCTTTATAGATTCGCTCCCTGTCACCAGGTGGCTGCTCTCTGTACCGGCCATTGTAGCACGTGTGTAGCCCAGGACGTAAGGGCCGTGATGATTTGACGTCATCCCCACCTTCCTCGCGGTTTGCACCGGCAGTCTTGTTAGAGTTCCCGACATTACTCGATGGCAACTAACAACAGGGGTTGCGCTCGTTATAGGACTTAACCTGACACCTCACGGCACGAGCTGACGACAACCATGCAGCACCTTGTAAAGTGTCCGAAGAAAAAACTGTTTCCAGTCCTGTCACTCTACATTTAAGCCCTGGTAAGGTTCCTCGCGTATCATCGAATTAAACCACATGCTCCACCGCTTGTGCGGGCCCCCGTCAATTCCTTTGAGTTTCAAACTTGCGTTCGTACTCCCCAGGTGGGATACTTATCACTTTCGCTTAGCCACTCAGAATTGCTTCCGAACAGCTAGTATCCATCGTTTACGGCGTGGACTACCAGGGTATCTAATCCTGTTCGCTCCCCACGCTTTCGTCCATCAGCGTCAATCTATTGTTAGTAACCTGCCTTCGCAATTGGTATTCCATGTAATATCTAAGCATTTCACCGCTACACTACATATTCTAGTTACTTCACAATAATTCAAGTTCTACAGTATCAATGGCAGTTCGACAGTTGAGCTGCCGGATTTCACCACTGACTTATAAAACCGCCTACGGACCCTTTAAACCCAATGATTCCGGATAACGCTTGGATCCTCCGTATTACCGCGGCTGCTGGCACGGAGTTAGCCGATCCTTATTCTTACGGTACCGTCAAAACCCTACACGTAGAGTCGTTTCTTCCCGTACAAAAGCAGTTTACAATCCATAGGACCGTCATCCTGCACGCGGCATGGCTGGTTCAGACTTGCGTCCATTGACCAATATTCCTCACTGCTGCCTCCCGTAGGAGTCTGGTCCGTGTCTCAGTACCAGTGTGGGGGATCTCCCTCTCAGGACCCCTACCCATCAAAGCCTTGGTATGCCGTTACCATACCAACTAGCTAATGGGACGCATGCTCATCTTGTACCGAAATTCTTTAATATAAAAGTGATGCCACTCTTATATACTATGGGGTATTAATCCGGATTTCTCCGGGCTATCCCCCAGTACAAGGCAGATTGCATACGCGTTACGCACCCGTGCGCCGGTCTCAAAATAGCAAGCTATTTCTACCCCTCGACTTGCATGTGTTAGGCCTGCCGCTAGCGTTCATCCTGAGCCAGGATCAAACTCTTCATCGTATATTTTAATATTTTTACGATCTTTATTGCTAGGTCTGTTTTTCGATAAATCGAGTTTCTTACTCTCTCTTTATGCTGTCAATCCAATATGTCTATGAACGTGTCTTCTTATTTCTTAATCACTCCTCAGGTAACACCTCTCAGCGTTCCCTCTCAAAGCGGCTGCAAAATTACAACTTCTTTTTAAACCTGCAAGCTTTTTTTGAAAAAAAATTTCTTTCATTTTAAAAGCCCAAACCGGTAAAAATTTCAGTGATTTCAATTGTTTCGATTACTCAAAACAGGAAGGCAAAGGTACTATCTTTTTCTCTTAACCTGCAAATCTTTTTGATTATTTTTTTTCGGTTATTTTAAGTGATTTCCTTTTTCAAATCAGTCACTCAAAAGCTGGTCTCAATCTCTCAATGTACGTCGCTGTATTAGCGGGTGCAAAACTAGTAAAGTTTTTCTTTTCTGCAAATATTTTCTGAACTTTTTTTTC
>NZ_JBELQB010000020.1:0-15386 GCF_046000485.1 Flavobacterium rhizophilum | reverse complement strand
TCATTCTCAGAAACACCTACCCACGACGGATATTCGGTAATCTTTCTTGGTGCATGCGGTTGCTGGTAGCCATAACTGTTAGGCCCTGCAACAAAGGCTCCTGTTCCGTAGTCTGAATACTTTAAATCATAGCTGTTTTTCTCAACCACAACCTGATTGCTAACATTACCTCCATAGCTACTTACCAGTCCCTGGTTATGCAACTGCACTTTATTGTCAATGGTATGATCTAAATTATACTTCATTGTCAACTGATAATCCTGCTGCAAATAAGGCGTACTAACATCGTTAGATCCCGTATAACTACCCGATGCCCCCACAAGCTGGTTGTAATCGTCATAAGCGTAATTGTGTGTTACAGCCCCTCCTATTTGCCCGGTAGCCGGTAGCGTATTGGCAGGATCTTCTGTTTTTATGGACAGGATATTAGACAAGGCATCAAATTCATATTTTTTGGTAAGACTCATATTGGTAAACGAATGTGATAAGGCATTCATCCTCCTCCTTACATCATAATCATAATAAGTTACTGTACCGTTACCATAGGTCATAGAGGTTCGTTCACCATAATCGTTATAATTAACATTACTAACAATATCCTGTAATCCAGAGATACCATCTATTTCACTATCTATTTTTTCTATCATACCAGCCTTATTATAATGGTAATGAACACGTTCAAAATCAGGATAAATAATTTCCTGAACACGGTTCCAGCTATCATATTCCCATCGGGTTATAAACCAGAATGACTGATAGCCTGCCACGGCTACCGAGCGAAGGTTTTTAGTTACTTCTCCCATGTGACCATAACCAAACATCTGTACCCCCGAAGCATCTTCCTGATACAGTAATCTACCTACAGCATTGTTTGACTCTGCTAACGCATTACCGGGTTCTCCATAAGTATATTTCACCTGGTTTTGCGGCATTTGTGGGTATTCAACACGTATCAGCCTGTGGAAATCATAATAGTAATTAACCTTTTGGTTTCCGTTTAACAGCATGTTAGAATTACTCTGCTCAATTATATTCCCCTTTTTGTTGTATTTATAGGTTATCACACCACGGTCAGGATGCTGCATTTCTGTAACTCTTCCCGCTGTATCGTATAAATAGTTGGTTACAAAACTATCATTATCTGTAATACTGGTCAGTTCATTAATGGCATTATACTCAAACAGGGTTGTAATCTCATTATTTTGTATTGTTTTTCTCTTACGCCCCCTTATATCAGTATAAGTTGCCATTGTTTGGGAAAGCTCATTGGTAACATTTTGTACCAGCATACCTTCGTCAACAGAATAGGTGATTTGTGTAGTTTGAGATTCTCCCGGTTGTTTTACCGTTTTTACACGGTCTTTCTCATCATAAGTCATTACGGTAGGTGCCAGCATAGAAGAAGCTGCTACATATTTATATGACAGGTGTGTAGAAGACAAACTGTATAGGTTTGTAGGATAGTCTGTTTGAGTAGCAGGAAGGTATGCATTTAACGTTCTTCCAAATGCATCTTTTTTCTCAAAACCACTTAGCATCCATTTCATGGTCAAGTCTGATTTATGCGTTTTTTTAACCTGTACAGGCTGCCCGAAACCGTCTACTATACTTATTGTAAGGAACTGATTATTGCTTATTAACGGATCAAAATGACGGGTTACGGCATAATGCTGTGCGTGTGTTGGATTACTGCCTCCCGGTTCAACAGCCTGAAAAACTCCTGTAGCCGCAAGCATGTAAATGTTTGAATTTATGTTCCCTGTTATGGCCTCTTCCCCCTTATACTCCATTCGTATGGTCCATTTACTACCACTTCCACCTTGATTTTCTATTGCCATTTCATTTGGCCCGGTTACTTCAATTACACGTCCACGGGTATCAATACGGGTACGCATTTGCTCCCCGTTCATATCAGTACTCAGTACCGGTGTACCAAATAAATATTCGTATTGCATTGAAGAACTCTCTCCAAATGAATTATTAAAAGCAATTGGATATGTACGCAGTGTAGTATCATAAGTAATGCCCTGAGCATAATAACTTGAAGAAGCATCCAGATTATCCAAATCGTTTACGGTTGTAAGGTTACCATAAGCATCATAGCTAAAACTAACCCTGTTATTTTCTGTACCATTAAGTTTGGTGGTAACTTTGCTTAATTTACCCAAACTACTGTATTCCGCACTTCTGTAACGCATAAGGGTGTTACTGCTGTTTTGATAAACACTTATGGTTTTAGGGAACCCAGTACTGTTTTGCAGTGAGCCTACAGATGAGTAGTAGGTAATGTCACTCCTGTAAGTATCGTCTCCTCCTTCGCCATAATCAATATAGGAAGTTAAATTACCATTTTCATCATAATCCAGAAACTCCGTTTCCGATGTTAACGAATCCCCGTTTTCATAATTTATTGAAGTTACTTTAGCTACTGCAATGAAAAGTCGTGACTGATCTAATAAAGATTCAGACAATCCTACCTGTAAATAACTGTTTTCAAAACCTGCATCCATGTTCACCTGAGGTGTTTCGGGATCCAAAAGGTTATATAGGGTTGTTTTTAGTGAAAGCGGCTGGCCCGAAGCCGTGTACATTGCAGTAGATTTTACCGCCCCACTTAGATAATAGTTCTCGTTGTGATAAGTAGTCACTACAGATCTGTATACAGACTGATTTGATGGGTCCAGCTGCTGTACGGTAACCTCGCCAAAGCCTAAAAACTCCCTTTCTCTCCTGTCGTATTTTGGATTGGAATAATTTACGGAAGCCATAGAATAATCTGTTTTATAAGGATTATCGTCTATAAAGCCATCATAAGTAACTACAGAGCTTAATACCCATTTATTTTGAGGCAAGTTGTAGGTATTACCATTTCTCTCGTAATCTATTATCCAGCTACCCCCAAGTGGTGTGTTTACCTTTTTGAGTAAGTGGGTTTTACCTACTTTATTTAAACGGGTGCTTATATTACTGTTATTAGTAGTTCCGCTTTTGTTAATAACATCTACAAAGCCATCACCATCCAAATCCTGAAGTGTAGTTCTTTTTTCATTAAAACCGGCATTCAAACCTACCGATGGCGAAGCTGTTATTTTAACTGCAAGGCCCGGTAGCGGAGTAGGTATAGTATGCCCGTAGGTATACGATCCGTAAACATTACCTGATAATGAGTAGTTATTATCAATAGTAGCACCATTGTAGAATGTTCCTGCCGGTCCTGTGAAATCCTTCCCTGTATTTAACAGATAATCATATTTGCCTGTATTCGGGTCCTCATAAACCAAATCAGGAAGCCCGTCCCCATTTACATCCAGTAGCATTACATTTATATCTGCATTACTTTCCGCTGCTCCAAAACCGGCAGCAAAGGAAGAACTGAAAGAATAACCGCCTCCAGCAGAAGTATTGCTCCTGTTGCTGGTTGTAAGATCAACACTTGACTGGCCTGTTGACCATTCGACTGCATCAGTAAAGTCATAACCCGTATTCAAATGTACACTAACAGTGGTTCCGCTAAGGGTTACCTTATCAGGTAATCCATCCCCGTTTATATCCGTCCATTGTTTTGAGTTAAATGATTTACCGGTACTTTCATTTACACCTGCATTGATATTGGTGAGGGTTTTATTCCATGCGGAGTTACCATTAGATGATTCGGTAGAATTAGGGTAATTCCCCGGAGTTGATATACCTTCGGTATCATCCTCACTTTCATCTCCGGCATAAAAACCGGAAGCCTTAACATTACTTGAAAGTGCACCAAGCATATTGGTATACTGTATCTTATCGCTAACAATATCCGGGTAACGGTCACCGTTTAGATCCAAATGCATATTTAAAACTTCGGAATATGCCTCACTTTGTGTTCCTGAGTACACTACAAAAGTCCCGGATTCTGCACTACCTTTAGACTCGGCTCGTTGCTTCATCCCTATAAATATGTTTGTTCCGGATGTAACAATATCATCAGGGTCAATATAAACATCATATAGGCTCTGTTCTCCAAAACGGCCTACAGTAGCTGTTAACAATCCCGCACTGTTAATACCATAAATAGCATCTTTAATGGAGCCGTTCACAAATTTATTATCCGGGCTACCCTGATTATATAGTGTATACCTAACTGATGTATCCCCTGTGGTTGTTGGTGCAACATTATAATCTGTGTTATCATATTGCTGAGCATCAGATTCATCACCAAAAACATTTATATCTATAGGATTGGCGCCATATTGAACTGGAGACCCGAGGTTAGATATATTACCCTGATCATCATAAGTAAAGCCTAAGCCACCATTATATAAAAACTGCCCCCACCCTCTGTAAGAGTAACCGTAGAAGTCAGGGCTTTGTGCCATAAATGGTGTTCCAAAGATAACCTGAGGAAAAGAGTAGTTACCTTGTTCTGCGGTAGCAAGATCAATAAATACAGAACCTACATTGTTTGTCCCAAAACGACTGTCTTTAATATAGAAAGCCGAGAAAATCTTCCCGTTACCATTCTTAATCTGTTTCACCCTTTCCTTGGTTAGGGTATAACTAAAATATGACGGTTGGGTTGTTGGAGTAATAACATCATTTATATTTTTGGTTTTTGTAAAATGATAATTCCAAACTCCCGATGAACTCTCAGTAGTCCTATAAATATAAAGGGTTTTATTAACTGCAGCTTTTATGTTGTTTGCATCCTGTTCTTTTACAACCCAATTAATTTGTAACGGAAAATCATCCGCTCCAAAATTGTTTAAGAACGACGAATAATAGCCCGATACTCCTAAATCATGATGAACAATTAAAAGAGGATCATCATTTTCAGCTGACGAATTTATAACCGGATTCATTAAATCAGAACTTGTTATCCAGTATTTAGTCTGATTTATATTGTTATCATATGTCATATAGCTAACAGACGGATATTTGGTACCCAAGTTAGTTCCGGTAATTTGCGGATGCCAGTTAATACCTCCCCAGTTAACATTTGATGTGCTTTCAACCGAAAAGTAAAACACATCTTTTAAAGATGAACTGGTAGCTATACCATGCGTAAACTGATTAGCCGTACCGGAAAAAAATCCGGTTTCATGATCATATACCCTTTCCCAAACCCAGCTTGGGCTTGTAGTCTGGTCACCCGTGGTAAGATCAATCCGTACTTTTTTAATAATAAACCTTATATCATCAGAAAACTCATAAGGAGCAAAAGTAGAGTTATCCAAATTGAACTTCAAAGTAACACTTGAATCTCCGTTACCTCCACTTATAGCACCTCCGTTATTTAGCATAAAATCCTGAGTTGAGTTATAAACATCTACATATTTTCCATTTTCATCTATGTGATGAGTATAAGGTAATACAGTGGTACTATCATATGTTATAATAGGGTTCCATTCCATTTCTCCTCCATATCCATAATCAAGGTTGTGAACCCTAAAAAAGATTATGTCTCCCTTATCAACAAGAATATTTTGAGGATTTATCGTAACACTCTGGTTAACAGTTGCCATTGCTGTTGTTGAAACAACTGTATTAGTTCCCTGACTTACATCATACCTTTCAATGGTAAGTCTAAATTGATTGGTATTATTGTCTGCATCTACATTTTTAGTTCTCAACTTTGCAATACTAACAATATCTACCTTACCTGAAAATGGTGCTTTCCAGGCTTTAACGTGATCATATTGCGGATGCTCACCCCTTATCTCATCTAGAGTCTCTAATCTTAATCCGTCAATAATAGAAGCATCTACTGCTCCAGGTTCAATAACGTTTTCCGAATTAGTTACACTTGTTCCAAAAGCCCTGTGAGTAGAGTTTTGACCTAAAGAGGTTGTATTGAAATAAACCCTTCCGTTTTTAGCTATATCAGGTAAACCGTCTCCGTTAAAATCAGTAAAATAGTTATTCGTTTCTGTTTTTGTTTTACTCCAGCTTTTACCTACACCCAGTAAGCCCAAAGCATTAGCATCAACCCCCTGACCAAACGTACTTGATTTTGTAGTACTTAGTAAAGAAACTCCCTCTACATCAATTGTACTGCCAAATCCGTTACCTGTATTAGGCCTATAAAAAACACCATTATCATTTTTATATACTTTATCCGGTAATCCATCACCATTAATATCTATAAAACTAATTTTGGTATCCTGATCGCTTTTACTGTAATTACCTGAAAAACCTATAGTGGTATTTACCTGCCACGGATTGTAGCCTATACCAACACCAGCTCTTAAAGCAAATGAAGAGCCTGACGATGTGGAAGTGCCCAATGCAGAACCATTTGGTATAATACCCGTATCACTGGCTATATCGTATAAAAGAGACGTTATCTCATCATCACTACCATTGCTCCATGTTGTGGATGTTGATGAAATTATATCTCCACTACCCACTTGATCATAATATTCCATAGTGTTTGTATAGAATAACTTATTGGCTGTATCAAACTCACTGACTTTGATAAGATGCTGTTTTCCAAAAGCCTGTTCCTCATAATCAAAACGATACGTACGTATTCGCTGTGATGAGCTTCCCTGTACAAACGATACTTGTATCTCTGTCAATAAATCATCTATAATTTGAGTATAGCCATTTCGATTATTAATCATAACATCACTCCTATTAAGAGTGCTTGTACTTTGTCCTGAAGCTGCTACAGTATAATTATTCCTTTTAAAGTCTACTGTGTAGTAGTTACTTATACCTGAACGCCTTGTATAACTTATTCGTGAAATATAAAATTCATTACCGGTAATACCTGCACCAGGTAAAGTATATGCCGTATTCTGGGCATAAGTGTAATCTATATAATTCCCAAAAGGATCTTTAACCCTCTTTAAAGCCCAGTAAGCTATATTACCTGAAGGTGTTCTAATTACAGCAGAATTATCTACTCCGGTAACACCTCCGTAATAACTCTTATTTCCTTGTTTATCTGTAACTTCCCACCAATAATTTGAAGGAGAGGTCCCGTGACGTATTATTTTTTGATATCCACCCTCCTTACGCATATAAAACTGACGTTCTGACTGCCTTGGTATATTTGCCTGCCTGTGTGGGTTAGTATAATCTCCAGATGCTGTTTGAAGTACCAAATCTCCCCCACTTAACGAATAAAGCTCTGATTCATACGATGAAAATGTAGGCACACCCCATTTAGTATTAATACTGACACCTTCTGTTGCCAAATTCCAACCCATACCCATCCAGCCATTACCTGCCTCACTGTTATATGTGACAGCCAAAGAAGGTTGCAATCCATTACGCCCACCTGGCAGTTTTATAGGAAAACTTGTTGAGGCTGCACCTGTACTGTTTGCACTTGGAGGAGCGATGCTTACCACTCCCGATGCCGGATCGGCATATTTCATGTCAGAAATAGTAGTTGGGGTAAAACTTCCTGTTTCGGGAGATTCCGGTACCTTTATTACACCATTTATAAAATCAGTCTCATTATTGTAAACAGTCGAGATTATTTCTTTTTTCACATAATCCAAGCTATCTACCTCCAATACTTTCCAGTTTCGCTGCGTCTTATCAAAATAAAATGTCTTTACATCTTTTGCAGTATAGCCTGAAGGTATTTTTTCAGGGTCATATTTCAAATGAAGTTTTAAACCTGTACTATCCGGCATATTATATTTCTGTAATCTATAACCTGAAAAACTTCCTGCTGTTACATTTTTAAGATCGTCTTCCAGAGTTTTAAGATCCTTAAACTCTAAACCGGAAACAGTAACCTTTGCCATTTTATCTGTTAATACTGAATTATCAATCACACTAACAGAAAATGACGTATCATAATTTAAAACACCTGTTGCCAGTTCATTATCGTTATAAATTCTGCTATTGTTAATTAATACCGATTTATTGAAATCAAAACTCACATCCGATTTCTGATAATCCGACACTTCATATTTTACAGTGTGCTTTTTATTGTTTTTATCAGAATAGGTAACTGTTAATTCCTTTACACTTTTTGAATTATTATCTGAAGCATATTCAAAAACATTATCACACAAAGCAACATCAGTACCATTCACGATAACTTTCTCCACCTCATTGTTTAACACTACACCGGTTAAATAAATATGTCCATTATAATTTGTAACTGAACTTACAGAAATAGCTACATCGCTTTGCTTTTCCTTCAGTTCAATTTTAAGATTTCTTATTTTATACTGATAATTATCGGATACCCTTCTGTTGAAGAAAATAGTATTTTCCCCTTTAACCAAATGACCAAAAGCAACGGGTTCCTCTACAGATTGCCACTTGTCTGATAAAACAGCAGTTTTACCTCCGTAAGATAAATTGTCATTAATACTTTTTGTGGTTTGTGAAGCTTCTGCTACCCCATAAAGATCATAACTTAAAACCGCATTATAATTATTAAAGTCTATGTCTTCAGGAAGATTAACGGTAAAATAATTATCACGTGAATTCTCCGCTTCAACTTCAAACAACTTACCTATAACACCCTGAGGCTCCCGGGCATAAAAAACAGTAGCAGGGCTTGTTATTTTTTCCTTATTAACTTTATTATTTTCTTCTTTATTAGATTTGCTAAAATCCTTATTATTATCTGTCTCTTCACCCCTGTAAGAAAAAGATGCAGAATTACTACTTGAAATGCTTATTACCTCTTTATTGCCATAATAATCAATCATCATTTGCTGAACAGGCTGACCAAACACAACCAAATTCGTTAAGACAGATATAATTACATGAACTGCTGAAGACTTTCTTATTGTTTTAAAATAATTAACTGCCATATTATCTGATTATTATTTTGTCTGTTACTACAATACCATTTGTTTTTGTACATATGAAGTATACCCCTGAGGCTAAAAGACTGAATGATAAATGATATTTAGACTCTCCTGATATATAGGTTTCTTCTATGATAGCTCCTGTAGGGCTAAGTATCTGTACTGTACCATCAAATATCTCACTTGAGGATATTTCATAATAAAATGTTTGATTAGGATCACTTGGATTTGGATATACTTTTGCCTTTAACGAACTATTATCCGATTGAGCTTCTGCCTGCTTTAACTCTGTTTCAAAAGCGGTGGTTTGTGCAGCACCTGCCTCAACTTCCCAATATCCCTTAATTCCGAAACTATCACTAACCGAACATCCCGAACTTAAATTAGTGACAACAACCTTAATTTCCTGCAATGTACTTGGCAAACTGGTATTCAAGTCAATTGTTATGACAGGTCCATAAATACCCAATGACTGATTGTTTGAAAACCACTCGTATGCAACATTAGGATTAGTGACCAATAGTGAAGCATCTAAAGTAAATGATGTTAGAGGGTAAGGATTGGCTATTGGATAGGAATAAGTACTTTCATAGCTTATAGATATACCTGCCTGTTGCAATTGACTTAAAAGATCCACCTCAATATTCAACAAAGGATCATTTATTGTAAAGCTTGACTGATAAACTTCACCATTAATATCTGTACTTGTTATAGTATAATTACCAAAATTAACTTCAGAAAAGTAATATGATTCCTGATTATGTACCTGATGAATCGTTTGATTAGGACCCGTAATAAGCGTGGTAAAAGGTCCTACTCCTCCACTTAAATTAAGGGTAACATAGCCATGCGGGTCTTCACATTGAAAACCGGGACTGATTGAACCTGTAAATTTATAGTAAACATTAATCGTATCAGAATCACTACAAATATGATTGCCACTCAAAACTTCAACTGTATATTCCCCAGGTTCACTTGTAACCAATACCGGATCATAATACTCTAAAAGAACCCCGTCACGATACCATTTGTAAGTAGCTTCAGGATCATTTATATACTGGCCGGCATTTAGTGTCGCTTGTGGCTGAGAAGCTGTCAAAATTATATCTGGTCCTAAATCAACATTTATAGGATAAATATCTACAGTAACCGTAGTACTGTTTTGGTTACCGTTTGCGTCAACTACTGTAACTGTATAAGTATATGGAGAAACAGCATTAAAGGCCATTTCATTCTCATTAATTTCATAATTATCACCTGCTCCTGTATCTATGTTCTTTATCTCAATCCTGTAAGGAGCTCTGCCCCCGGTAATGACCACATAGGATTTTACATTTTCATCATCACAATCATTATCAAATCGTACCTGAACTATCATTTCAGGACCAACACCAAATGTATATTGATCAAAAACTCCCTGATCAGTATCAAAATATATTTTTTCAAAAAATGCATAAGCACCCTGTATGCTTCCTGCCTCATAGTAGTCAACATACTGACTGTCAAAATGTGATTCCTCCTGATTAGTAACATATTTATCATGCAGCATCCATAATTTTAACGATGGATCGGACTGCATAGCCTGATATATTGCAGCATTAAGATTAAATTTAAAATACATAGGAATTGTAATCGATTCAACCCCGGTATTTTGAGAAAGCCAAACCCTTCTTAATGGTTTTACGTTAAAAGCATTAAGGCTCTGAAATCCATCTGGACCATTATTATCTCCAAAAACAATAAAGTTTTCATCCTTAATACCTACCTGCTGCTGTTTTATAGGATTGGTACTGGCTAATGTGCCTACTGAAGCTATCAGGTAATCCTTATAATGTACACTCTCACTCTGTAACTGGTTTAAATTGGAGATTTTATCGAAACCAATACCAAAAATCCTATTTTTGAATATATTATTATTACTTTTTTTCCAAAAGACTATATTCCTGGCACTTTTATATGAAACAGATTTATCCAATGTTATCCCATATTTTAAAGCCAGATAAGACTCAACCCTGTTCTTCTGATTTGAACTCAGCTCAAAAGGGAAAGATATGAACTCAGGAAAATTCCCCCTAAAATATTGGCTGGTTGATTGAGGGTTAGTAAAACCTCTACCAATATAAAATGCCGTTTCTCCCTGATAACCATAACTTTTAAACTTTTTATCTACCTGATATTTATTCCAGTGATAAAAATTAACATTAGCATTATTAATACTTTGATAAGAGGAATATAAACCATCTATATAAGCGGATTTATTAGCTAAATCAAACTGATTTCTTATAATTGAATCCGTTTGAGGCATTCCTGCCAAAGATTCATTCCAGTCTGTTGTTAAATGAGCTGAATTATAAGACGGATAATCGGGCTCCCCAACAAAAAAAACGTTTCGTGAAGTTGTATTCTCTAAAGCGGCATTATACCAGAAACATAACTGAGTGGCTTTGATTGAATGATTAAAATTAAACAGAGCATTAGCTCCCGGATTCCCGAAACAAGGTTTTATAATTATATGCTGTGCACTCTGATTTGGATAACTACCCTGACTCAAATCATTATAATCTACAATATACCAAGCTTCGGCTCCGGAGACTCCTCCCGGGAAATAATTTTGTGCGTTCATGTTGGCAAACAGCAATAGCACAACAAAAACAATCGCGTGTTTTGGTTTCATAATAATAAAAGGTTGTATGGTTATAGAAGTATATCATGAATAAAAATATCCTTTTGATAAGGGGCTATATTTATTCAAATAAATGATGGATACTGCTTTTATGAAGTCAATAAAAATCCCATAAAAACAAATTAAAGAAGTGGTTTTCATAGTAAGATGTGGTTGATTTACGCATCATAAAACTACTTAAAACTGTTAAAAATTTAACTTTTTTAACAGATTATTAACATTTAATAACACTTATAATTCACAACATAAATGATTTTTAAACTCTTTTAACAGTATTGTAAATAGCTTTCAAAATTGTATTTTTACTTATGATTCCCAACTTGGTATTGAAATTCAATCAATTCAACAACCTATTGATTTTAGTATACCTGAAAGTAAAGTACTTCTTGCAATTTATTTGACTTTACCGGAAGTTGATAATGATAGAAGATCAATGAAGATTAAAGAAGGTATTAGAGCAGCATTAAAGTCAGGAAGATGGAGTAGAATAGCACCTATTGGTTATAAAAACTCTAGAGATGAAAATAATAAGCCAATCATAGTACCTGATGAAAAAGCTAAACACATAAAGTTTGCCTTTGAAGAAATATCTAAAGGTTTTTCACAACAATATATCATTGAACAGTTAAGGAAAAAAAATATTCATATCAGTCGTAATAATTTCTCCCACCTTTTACGAAACTGTCTATATATTGGAAAAATAAGAATCCCTGCTAATGAAACCGAGCCTGAACAAATAATCGAAGGGATACATGAATCAATCATTGATAATGACTTGTTTGTAAAAGTTCAGGATATATTAAATGTCAGTTACAAAAGAAGTAAAAGGGGAAACTCAACAAAAGCAGAACTCCCTTTAAGAGGGCTTCTCTATTGCTCAAATTGCAGAAACAAAGTTACAGGTAGTGCAAGTCGAAGCAAAACTGGGGCAAGACACTTTTATTATCATTGCAATCACTGTAAAAAAGAAAGGTATAGAGCAGAAGTAGCTAATTCATCTATTGAGTCTTTCCTGACTGAGCTAAAATTCAGCAACACGACTATTGATATTTATACAGACATACTTAAACTATTGAACAAAAAAACAAACAATACTCAAGCTGAAAAAAATGATTTGAAGCAAATAAAAAGTCAAATATCAATTTTGGAATCAAGAATTGATAAGTTACAGGATTTATTAATTGATGGAGCTTTTACGATTCAAGAATATGAAAAAAAGAAAGTTCAATTTCAAACAAAGTTAGATGAACTAAAAGCTTATATATTACCTTCTAATACTATGGATAAAGAAACTGAGAGTAAGCTAGAGCGAGGAATTAATCTACTTGTAAATGCCAAAAAAATATATCAAAAAGCGGATGTGGTAGAAAAGCAAAAGTTATTGAGTTCGATATTTCCTGAAAACCTTGAATTTTCAGAACAAAAATGTCGAACCCCTAGAATTAATCAATTACTAACCCTTATGTTGTTGACAAATAAAGATTTAAACAAAATAAAAAAAGGACAATTCTTTAAAAATATAGAATTGTCCCAACCAGTGGAGAAGATGGGAGTCGAACCCACGACCTCTTGCATGCCATGCAAGCGCTCTAGCCAGCTGAGCTACATCCCCAAAACTGTGAAGCAAATATAATATAATTCACTACTAAAAATACAAACTTTTAAAGTTTTTGTTTTTCTCTTTTTCATTTTGCTTTAATTTTACCAAAAACAAAGCAAGCATGAGTACTACAACCAGACCTAACGGGTCTTTATATACAAAAATAGAAAACAAAATTGCTACTGTAGAATTTGGTCATCCGGCAAGTAATTCCTTTCCGGGAGAACTTTTACAGCGATTAACAGACGAATTTAATAAACTTAGTAATGACCCTGAAGTAAGTATCATCATACTTAAAAGTGAAGGCGAAGGTGCTTTTTGTGCAGGAGCGTCGTTTGATGAGCTTCTTGCCGTATCTAATTTAGAAGAAGGTGCTGTTTTCTTCGCAGGCTTTGCTAATGTTATCAATGCTATGCGCAACTGCTCCAAGCTTATTATAGGCCGTATACACGGAAAAGCTGTAGGTGGTGGCGTAGGCCTGGCTTCTGCATGTGATTATGCCCTGGCTACAGAAGGAAGTGCCATAAAGTTATCTGAGTTTACTATAGGTATCGGTCCGTTTGTAATCGCTCCGGCTGTAGAAAGAAAAATGGGTAAAGCCGCACTTGCAGAGATGACACTTGCGGCACACGAATGGAAAAATGCCTACTGGGCACAGGAAAAAGGTTTATATGCCAAGGTATTTGAAAATATAAAAGAGCTCGACAGTGAACTTGAAATCTTCAGTTCTAAACTGGCATCTTATAACCCTGAAGCATTAGACGAAATGAAAAAAGTACTGTGGGAAGGCACCGAAAACTGGGATACCCTACTGGTAGAACGCGCAAAAATATCAGGAAGACTTGTACTTTCCGATTTTACAAAACAAGCTTTGGAGAGGTTTAAAAAATAGCCTCTCCCCTTGTTTTCAACCAGCCTGTAATACTTAAACGTTCCTGTTTTACAGGCTTAACCTCGTGCTCTAAAACGCTGCTTTCAAAAATTACCATACGCCCCTGTACCGGGTAAATATTCTCTGTGCGTTCTCTTCCATTTTCCGGAATATAAACAGCCAGTTCACCTCCATATTCCGGTAGCCAGTCTTCTTCATTAAGATAACATACTACAGACAGTTTTCTTCTACTGTCATTTTGAAACGTATCCAAATGACGCTTATAAAAAGTCCCTTCAGGATATAAGGCGTAGTGGAATTCCTGTTCAGTAATCCCCATAAAGCAGGTTCTGTTAAGGTAATCAATAAAATGATTCAGCCTTGCAAAAAACTTAGTTTCAGCAGAATTACACTTGCTTTCGTCTAACCAAAAAATAAAATCACCCCTAACGGCTTTCATAACCTGTTCGTTAGACCAGTTTCCAATAGCTGATTTTTTGAACTGATCGTCATCATATTTACTTAAGAGGCTTTGGCGAAGCTCAAGTACTTCCTCCACAGGGAAAAAGTTTTCTACTACACTATATTGCTTCTCTAAAAGGTCAGTTATAACCTTTTCATACAACGGATTCAACTGTAACTCATCCATATAGCGCCATAATTAAAAAAGGCGAGCAAAGATAACTGGAAAACCAATACGTTGAGAATAAATTAATGCGATGCATTTAATTTAGTAAATTTGCACACTTAATACTATTATAATGAGCAAAATCAGGATTACAAAACAGTTTAATTTTGAAACCGGACATGCCCTTTACGGATATGACGGTAAATGTAAAAACGTACATGGACACAGTTATAAACTATCGGTAACTGTTATAGGCAGTCCTATTACCGACACCAACAATGTTAAGTACGGAATGGTAATTGATTTTGGCGATCTTAAAAAGATAGTTAAGGAAGAAATTGTAGATATTTTTGATCATGCTACCGTTTTCAATCAAAACACGCCTCATATTGAGCTTGCTAACGAATTAAAAACAAGAGGACATCATGTAATTCTAGTAGATTACCAGCCTACTAGTGAAAACATGGTAATCGATTTTGCTACAAAAATTAAAAGCAGACTACCGGAAAATATAGCACTACATTCATTAAGGCTTCAGGAGACCGAAACTTCTTTTGCCGAATGGTATCAGAGCGACAATCAATAAAAGAAGCATACATAATAAAAAAAGCAGCCCAATGGGCTGCTTTTACTTTTTTGGTTGGTTTAAATTGTTAAGGCGATTTATAATTGATTATTTTTTTACAATAATAAACTCAGATCGTCTGTTTTGAGCATGTTGCTCTTCGGTGCAGTTCTCTTTGCAGTCAACAAGTGGTTCGTTCTCACCATATCCCTGTCCGGAGATACGCTCCTTAGCGATACCTTTTGAGATGACATACTGAACTGTAGCCTTAGCC
>NZ_JBELQB010000001.1:0-446135 GCF_046000485.1 Flavobacterium rhizophilum | reverse complement strand
GTAATTGTTCCTGCAGTTACCTCACATTGTGCTGTTATAGTTGGAAGTGTTGCTACATCAGCCACAGGAGCAGTAGTGTCATCTACTATTACATTTTGTGTTTGCGTAGTTGTGTTACCGTTACCGTCATCATACGTCCATGTTATAGTATAGCCATTCTGAGCAGAATAGGTAAGCGGATCAGTAGTTGTCGCGGTTATTGTTCCTGCACAGTTATCAGTAGCAGTAGGCGCTGTAATTGTTCCTGCAGTTACCTCACATTGTGCTGTTATAGTTGGAAGTGTTGCTACATCAGCCACAGGAGCAGTAGTGTCATCTACTATTACATTTTGTGTTTGCGTAGTTGTGTTACCGTTACCGTCATCATACGTCCATGTTATAGTATAGCCATTCTGAGCAGAATAGGTAAGCGGATCAGTAGTTGTCGCGGTTATTGTTCCTGCACAGTTATCAGTAGCAGTAGGCGCTGTAATTGTTCCTGCAGTTACCTCACATTGTGCTGTTATAGTTGGAAGTGTTGCTACATCAGCCACAGGCGCAGTAGTATCATCTATTATTACATTTTGTGTTTGCGTAGTTGTGTTACCGTTATCGTCATCATAGGTCCATGTTATAGTATGAGTACCCTGAGTGGAGTAAGTAAGCGGATCAGTAGTTGTAGCAGTTACCGTTCCTGCACAGTTATCTGTAGCTGTCGGCGCAGTAATTGTACCTGCAGTAACCTCGCATTGTGCTGTTATAGTTGGAAGTGTTGCTACATCAGCCACAGGCGCAGTAGTATCATCTACTATTACTGTTTGTGTTTGTGTAGTTGTGTTACCGTTACCGTCATCATAGGTCCATGTTATAGTATACGTACCCTGAGTGGAGTAAGTAAGCGGATCAGTAGTTGTAGCAGTTACCGTTCCTGCACAGTTATCAGTAGCTGTAGGCGCAGTAATTGTTCCTGCAGTTACCTCACATTGTGCTGTTATAGTAGGTAGTGTTGCTACATTAGCCACAGGAGCAGTAGTGTCATTAGCTGTTATGGTAACAGTATCAGTAAATGAACAATTGTTGCTGTCGTATACAATTACAGTATGAGTACCTGCCGGAAGGGAGTAATTTATGGCACCAGTACCTCCGTCAGACCATTCATAATGATAGGGAGGGTTACCTCCTGTTGGTGTTGTAGTTGCCTGTCCGTTATATGAACCACAGGTTGCGTTTGAATTTACAACTGTAGTAGTTGAAACGGCTGTAGTAGGCTGTGTAAGTGTTGTCGAAGCAGTAGCAGTACAACCATTACCATCTGTTATTGTAACAGAATATGTCCCTGCAGGAAGCCCGCCTAATGTATTTGAATTGGAATAAGAATTAATTGTTGTAGGACCAGTACTCCATACAAAAGTGTATGGTGGAACACCACTACTTCCATATACTTGGATACCTCCGTCTGAACCACCATAACAGGAAACATCACTTTGATGAGTAATATTAGCGGTGAATACACTAACTGTTGTAAATGATGAGGTGGCTGTCCCTGAAGTATTACTCACAACACAACGATAAAAATATTGATTTACAGAACTAGTGAGCCCGGTTAGGTTTAGTGTAGCGGTAGTAGCACCTGAGTAAATACCACCGTTTGATATATCTGAAAAAGTTGTAGCGTTAGTAGATATCTGCCACTGGTATGTATCGGCATCTGTGGCGGTAACAGAAAGAGAAGTATTACCATTAAGACAACCATATACGTTAACAGGATTAGTAACTGTTGGAGGTGGGGGTGGTGGTGTTCCGCCAAAAGTACATGTATTTGGTAATGTTACTGTAGTTGCGCTAAGAACCCAGTTTGCAGGATTCATAACAGCGGTTCTTATCTGGCTAGCTGTACTAAGTGATCCTCCGGTACAACTAAAATACGCTGCATCTGGAGTATCATTGCCTGATATAGCTCCTGTAAAATAAGCATCAAAACCTCCGGTAAGTCCGGGAGGCATTTGTGAAGCGTTTACAAAGCCATCACAACCAATATTCCAAACGGCAGTAGAGTTTGTTCCTCCTACACAATAATAATAATTAATACCGGCTATAATTGTAACACCACTACCGGTAACCGATCCGCTACCTCCCTGATAAGCGATAATCTCATCACCAACAGCTGAAAGATTTAAACCGTTAGAAGATGTGCCGTTAGTTAATAAAACTGTACCGTTTGGGGTATATGTTCCCCCTGAAGGGTCAAACACACTTGCTGTTAATCCTTTTATATAAATTTGGGTTCCCAAACTTAGTGCACTACTTGAAGTCCAGGTTATGTCTGATTCAGAGCTGATTGTACTTACGCTTTGCCAGCTACTACCTCCAAAATATCCCCTGTCAGTAAAACTTATCACTGTGCCGGATGTAATATCTTTAAGTAATACAAATGAGAATGCATCCCCATTAGAAGGGGAATAGGTTGCATCAAAACCGGTGAACAATATGTCCCCGGGGCTAAGGGTGGTTTGCGAATTAGCCTTTTCTCCCGCTAATAAAAACAACCCTATCATAAAAAATCCTGTTAAGCAGAATTTTAATTTAGAGTAAAAATACTTCATATAATATTTATTTATAAATGAACTGGTTAGATTTGATTATAAACTGACAAAATGTTCGCCTTTTTTCACACCAAAAGCAAGCAAACGATGCCCGCTCATGTATCCTTCGTCTGTATAAATAATATCAGCCCTTAGCTGGGTGTTATTATTACATTGTATAATGAGTCCGTCATTTTCATCAATACTTAGTATTGTTCCCGGATTATTTTCTGTTTCTGTAGGTAAATCAATAGCAGAAGCCTCTATTATCCTTATATTCCATCCTTTCCATTGTGTATAAGCCCCTTTATTCCAGGGGTTGCATGCTCTTATTAACGATTGTGCCGATTTTGCATCCTGATTATGCCAGTTAAGGCATACATCTTTTATACCCGGCCTTTTGTAATAGTTTACCTTATTGCTATCCTGTGGAATACCGTTAACACCTGATTGTAGTAGAGAAATTACTTCCGGCAGTATATGTGCTCCCAGATAAGAAAGACTGGTACATAAAAAGCCATGAGTTGTAGTCGCCTCTACAGGAATTTGTTTTTTGAGTAGTATAGACCCTGTATCTATATCTTTTTCAATTTTATGAATGGTGATTCCGGTTTCCTTTACGCCCTGTCTTAAACACTCAAACACAGGATCGGCTCCCCTCATTTCAGGAAGTAGTCCGTAATGAAAGTTGTAAAATGTATTAGGGAAATCAGCAATCATTTTTTGGGATATTTTCCAGGGGAATGTCATCGTAAAAACATAATTGGCTTTTGTATTGCCAATAAGTTCACTTAAGCTTTTATCTAAAATATCTTTACTTAAAAGCAGAAGAGGTATTTTTAATGCTGTTGCAATAGCAGAGCATATTTCAATAACCTCCTGATTATTTTTTGGAACACCAATAGCACATAACATATTAAGGCTACCCAAGCTTTGCAGTGCCGGTATAGCCATACGGTTGTTACATAATACTATTATTTTTGGAGCTGTTGCTATCATGAATCTAAGCAGGCATAAGAGTTAAGCCATGAATTGGAGATGTTATTTTTTATATACTCAATATCTTTTAATAAGCCATTACGATCTTCGGTAAGGTCGCTTACTTCAGTAATATTGGTTAGAACACAGGTATTAGTATCACTTTTTTTAGTAACTGTGGCATAATACACAGGTGCTTCAGAGTGTTTTGTTGATGGGTTCATGAATACACTTCCTCTCGGTGAATCTATAATAAGTCCGTCAAAATTAAAGTTGTTTGATTTACTTATATACAATGCAGCTTCCCAACCCAGTAGTGAAAAAACGTTTATTTTTTCGGGACGGATGCTCCCCATTATATTTTTGAATTCGTTATTTGCAGGAGTATCTATATTCTTTGACCACGGCACAGCACTATACCAGTCATACCCCGGATAGGTAATTTTATCAAGCCAGTTTTCTTCTGCAGTAAAGCTACTTGCGTAAGTATTATTTTTTGAAAGACTTTCAAGTTTCGCACTTTCATTTAAGTAATCTTCGGTCATGTCACCACAAAAAGAGACAAAAATGGCTGTGTCTTTATTTTCGTTCAAGTAGTTAATAAGGGGATCAAGTGTAAAGTCTGCTTTTCGTAAAGGGGTTACATAATTAAATGTTACGGCTCCGCCTTTTTCTTCACTGGCAGCAGAATATATGTATGGTGAACGATATCCGGCATCAAAGAAAGAGCATGCTACCGCAAAATTTTTATTACCATCACTAAAAGCTTTATTAACAATTGCTCTTGAACATAAATTACCCTGAAGTGAAATGAAGTAAGTATTTGGTAATACAGATTCATAAACTGGCAAATGGTAACCACTGTCTAATACCAGTAATGTTTTACCGGAATTCTCAAATAGGGGAGAGATAGCCTCTGCCGCGTGCGGGTTTATATAGCCAATAACAATATCAGCCCCTTCCAGTAGCAATTGCTCTGCACACGAATATATTTCATCGTTATTACCTCCTACACCAATATTTTTTGATAGTATTTGATATTCACTTTCACAGCCCTGATTTTTTAGGGAAGCTTTAAGTCCGTCAACAATATCAAAGCCAATTGAAGGGTATATTACTGATTTTGTGAGTAGTAAACCTAATTTCATAGTAGGGTTTTTATAACCCCCGGATTTATAACCGGGGGAGTTATTATTAAAATTTAGTTTCTGCTAGGGAATATCCCCTGAACACAAATAATGTAGTTTATACTTAGATAAGGTTGCATAATACTAAAAGGTGCGCCTCCACCTTTATTTCCAATTGTTATGTGTGCATCAGCCGGGTGTAAAGAAGTATTAGGTGGATTTGTAGAGAAAAGCCCACTTGCAGACGCTAAGCCGGCTCCTGTAGGTATTGCGGTATCTCCCTCATCTGAATATGCCGGCAGGGCATAATTTAGCATGCCAGAGTGAATATGTGCCGGTAAGTTTGCAACAGTTGCTGTTACCGTAGCTGTACCACTAACTTCGCCCATAGTGTATGCAGTAATCCCTGTATTTGAGGGGCCTGCTCCTACAGGTACCCTACTTCTAAAATCAGGTAGTTTAAATGTGGTTCTTCCATCACCGCCATAAATGGTGCCAATAAGACTAAAAAGAGCGGTATTACTTGATATTGCTAATGTTTGACCTTCACAAAACGACCAAAATTTTGGAGCAAAGTTTGGGGCAAACAAACGTATTTCTGCCATGGTTCCTTCCATAATTCTAATTTTATAAATTAATTAAAAGTTAGTTTCTGCTTGGATAAATTCCTTCCAGGCAAATAATATAGTTTAAACAGGTATAAGGCTGAATAATTTGAAAAGGAACTGATAATCCTGAATTACCAACCTGAGCAGCAGCACTAGTTGCTGTAATTGTCGTATCCTGAGGTTCGGACGAATAGGTACCTGCTAGTGAAGCAAGAACATGTCCTGTAGGTGTAGCTGTATTACCCGGGGCTGTATTTGCAGGTATTATAGCTGTTCCTGTAGCAGTATGTGTATGTGAAGGCATTTCGCCAACAATCATAGTATGTGTTTCTGCACCTCCTTTTTGTCCTAGTACAGTATTTATGGTATTGCCATCTGCCTGTCCCGGATTTATAGCGACCCTTCCCTGTAAATCAGGTAGTTGAAATGTAGTTCTCCCATCACCTCCATAAATAGTACCTATAAGGCTAAAAAGAGCATCATATGTTGAAATTGATAAAGTTTGTCCTTGGCAAAAAGCCCAGCCTCTTGGGGCAAAATTTCCTCCAAATAAGCGAACCTCTCCTATATATCCTTCCATAATTTTAAATTTTAAAAGTTTTACTTTATTAAGTTTTTAATCCTTTAGTTACGAGACGGAAAAATTCCATACATACAAATAATATAATTTGTAGCCTGTAATGGTTGGGTAATGTTTATGGGATAATTTGATCCTGTAACATTAGTCATAAATGTATTTTGGTATGAACTTAGACTTGTATCAGGGGCTTCAGTACTATACATACCTGATTTTGCGGCAAGAACATGATTTGTAGGAGAATCGGTATCTCCTTCATCCGAATAAGCAGGAGCAGCTACTGTAGCAGTAGCATCATGTGAGTGTACCGGTAAATTATTACTTAATAATGTTCTGGTATTTGTACCTGCCATTTCTCCTGCGTCGTAATAGCTAAGTCCTGCTCCATGACCGGCACCTATTGCAGTTCTTCCTATAAGGTTTGGTAGTGCAAAAGTCTGTATTCCGTTACCACCATAAGTAGTGCCTAATATTGCAAATAAAGCAGTATTGCTACTTATCGCTATAAGGCCTCCGTTGCAATAAGCCCAATTTCTTGGTGAAAAATTGGCAGCAAAGAGTCTTATTTCTCCAATGTAACCTTCCATAATTTTAAAGTTTTTAAGTGAAACATATATTTGATTTTAAGATTTGGTTATTCACTCCATTTTCGCAGCAGGTTACTGTGACTTTGTTGTAAAACAAGATGTTCCCTGCTGTTTGAAGCCGATTTTTTTAGAGTGTTTAAAACCTGTTGCATATCATACAATATGCCTCTCTCTTCATTTTCTTTTACCAGGCTTTGTATCCAGGTAACTGCAACATGTCTTTCGCCCGATGTTAATTGTTTTACCCTGTGTAAATACATACACGGATAACATATAGCATCTCCCTTTTTAAGCTTATAAAGCAGTGTGCCGGTTGGGGTTTCCAGTTCCAGTTCACCACCCTCATACTCCTCTGGGTCGTTTAAAAATATTGTCATTGCAACATCTGTACGCATCATGTTACCCATTAAAGGATTGTCAACATGCCAGCCGTATTCGTTTCCGGCGGTATATTTACTGATAAGAAATGGGTATATGTTTTTGGGGTAAAGAGCGTTTCTAAAGGTTTCGCTTTGGTTTAAAGCACCAAGTAAAATTTGCTGTATCATTCCGTATTGCTGACTTTGCATATTTATTTGGAGATTGCTTTTTACTTCACGGGCAGAATCAGTAGCTGTATTTTTTCCGTCATCATAAGGAGCAGAAGCTAATAGATTTTTTATATTACTTAACTGATCATTGTTTAGTAATTCTTTAATATGTATAAATGTTGACGAAATGCTCATTCCCAATAGTGTTTTATATTACTTTGTGTATAAGCATGATAGGTTTATATATCATGGTTTGTAACGAAATCTAATAAACTGGATTTCATTATATAAAGGTCTGTATATATACTAAATTACAACAGGTAGGAATTACCCGTTTTAAGAAAACAGGTAATTCTACGTGTTGTACATATTTATCTGCGAAATGCAGCTATTTTTAATTCTTAGTATTGATATTGCCTTGTATTGACCATGCAAAATCTACCTGAACCTCATTTTTATAAAGACTCATATCATCCATGCTAATGTACTGATCTGCAGTATATCCTACATCTCCTTTAACTGTTGCCAAGGCATGGCAGCTCATACAGTTTGTTTGAACTCCATACTCTAAACCAAGTTTATTAGGATATGTTGAGTTATTATTTTGAAAAGTATTAGGTGCAAAACCAGCTTCCAGATATGGGTTAAAGGCTATAATAGGAGTAACATTTTTATTTGTACCACCGTTTATAGGCTGGTTAGGCCATACCATTGCATAAGCTGTTGCAACAGCATAGTGCGCAGCCGCACCTTTTATTTGTGAAGGGCGTGCGTTTGCTTCTGCAGTTGAGCTTGGTAACGCAGGGCTGTCCGGCTGGTAGCTCCAGTAAAATGTTTGCCATGTCCAGTTACTGATTTCTTTTGTTCCTACGTGCATAGCCACAAGTAAAATAAGATCACCGGCTTTAAAGTTTGAGTTACCATCTATATCTTCAGTTTTGTTAAGATAAGCTGCAGCCTCTTCATCAAGTTTGTAGTTTATAAAATCGCTAACATTACAGGTAGCGGCTTTAATTTCGTCAGCAGTAGGATTTTCTGATGTTACAGGAACCAGTTTTTTATTAGCTGGCTGGCTATTGCTTAAATCAGCATATACATATGTATTCCATGCGTCAGGACCAAAGGTTTTTGCAGGGTTTGGCGTGCCAGGCCATGCAGGTACACGTATAAGTCCGTTTTCATCAGGGATACCGGCATAATAAGTTGGTTTTAGGGTGATACCATTATTTGGGAATTGAGGTATTCTTCCAATACCATCCTTTACTTCGTACTTATTTAAAACCGATTGATTGAAAATTTTGTGATCTAAAGCATATTTAGCCGCACCCGGATTATAAGAAACAGTTTCAAAAATTTGGAAACTGGTATCTATTACAGCCTGTTTAGCAAATATCTGTGCGTGTACAAACTGTCTAGGTACACTAAGTGCAGTACGGCCTTTTTTAACCTGTTGTGCTTCTTTACCTTTTGTTAAAGGAGTTCTGCAAATAGCAGCCAGTTCTTTAACTCCCATCCATGTTTCAAATACACACAGAGAGTCACCTTTGTAAATTTGGTTTGATTTTTTAGTAAGTCCTGCCCAAATACCCCATGCGTGTTCTGTAATACTGTTAGTATCCTGATTGTTTAACCATGTGTAGATTTTAGTTGAATCTTCAGGGAAGCTAAAGTTTGCTATTCCTAAGTCATTAGGGAATTCCTGAGGTATAATAATACCTTTTTCAATATTTTCTGCTTCAGGTTTGTTTTCCTCTTCATGTTTTTCTTTACAAGAAGACATTGAAAGTACCATTCCGCCTGCTATCAATACTGATAGTGCCGATTTTTTAAGAGCCGAAGCTACATTTTGCAAAGAGCGCTTTGCAGATAATTGCGGATGTACTATCTCTTCAAAAGAGAAGCCTATCCTGTCGATTGCGTCGCCGTGTAATCCCATAATTTGTGTGATTTTAGAAGGGTTATCTAAAGGCAAACTGTATTTCATATCATCGGTATGAGGTACAGCGCCATAAGTTGTTCCATTAATTTTAAAGCATCTTACTACAGTAGCCCTGTAATAATCAGAATAGCCGGCATAAATTTCAAACTGGTCTATTGGTTCGTTAAGATTAACTACTTTTGGGGTAGAATCAGGAGAACCATATGTTTTACCGTTTACAGTAATAGCACTTATGCAGTCGCCACCTCTTGTATATATGGCAAATGAAGAACCCGACTGGATTTGCTCCTGATAGTAAATGGTTTTTACTGAAGCTCCGCCATAAGGTCCAAAAGACATAACAGTACCTATTGAACTTGGGTTATTGTAAACAATAGATTTTGTATTATGATGTTCAAGAGGATTTAATGAAGGGCTTGTAAAGGTTCCGTTCAGGTTTTTCACGATAGATGAAAATGCATTAAGACCTGTTTGAAGAGCACCTTCTACCCATCCGCCAACCCATGAGTAACTGTCGCCGGCAAAGTAAATTTTTGCTACATTATTATTAAGATTGGTGAAGTTGTAGTATAGCTGACTCAAATAGTCTTCCTGAGTAGGCTGAGTTAAGGCAAAAGCACCATTGTAGTATTTTTGCAGTTGCCAGTCTATCATTACGGCATTTGTTTCGTCTACATTTTTAGGCATGGCTTCCAGTATATAATCTATACCTTCAATTTTACCTAAGTCTCTCAAAAAGCGCTGGTATCTTTCATCCAGTTCGCCCAGTGCTTCTGCTTTTTCCGAAAGATCTTCCCAAACGTAATTCATAAGGCAAACAGCCTCTGTATCGTTAGGGTTGTAATCAAGAGTGTAAAAGTTTGCCATAGCCGTATCAGTAGTGATACATCTTACCTTATCTTTATTTGCATCGCCTATCCACCATGGTTTTACCTTTAGGAAAAACTTACTTGACTGTGCCACATGAACATTTGTTACCGCTTCGCGCTTGTTCATATCAATAAGATCATTAGCCACAGCTTTTTGATTAGCCTGCCACAGTGAATCAATACCTAGTTCTATTTCGGCAGCACGTGTAGTAGTACAAACCACCAGGTGGTTTATGTCGCTTTCAATTATACTACCTTTATTATCGGTAAGGCTTATATTACCACCGTTATTTTCTGGGTTTATAACTTTTACCGGAGTATTGGTAACAATAAAATCTCTTACTTTTTTATCGTCAATATCAAAATCAGCCAATGCATTTGCTACAGAGTCGGTTCCGGTAACGATTAGTGCATGGTTTTCTTCCAGTTTGTTAAGGGTAAAACGCATCATGCATACAAAACTGATTGGGAATAGGGGAGACTGCCCGCCTATACCTGTACCTACTGTTCCGAATTTCTCTATGTCGTCAGGATATTGCCACTGGTAGCGGTCACCCCATTGTTTAGTAATGGCATTGTATTTTTTTGGAGCATTAGGCTGACAGAAAATTTCTATGATTCCCTCTATAAACGACTTATCTTTAAAGTAGTTTATATAACCCTGCCATGCGTTTTGTGCCTTTGCCGGATTGTAGGTTTGAGGATTAGAAATGTCTAACCATTCCATAATTTGTGCAGGAGCATCAAGTTGTACACCATTAGGTAGTAAAATAGGCTCCATAGTGGTAACAAATCCTGCCCAGCTTTCATTTATATCCCTAAAAATTTCAGGTACAGGCTGGTTTGGCATTATGTTGTACTGTTCCCCTTTGTAGCAAACAAGTGTAGGTACCAGTCCCGGATCCGGGAAATCACCATTAAGTTCAATGTTGTGTTTGTTTCTTTCAGGATTGTCCTGCATGTATTTTATATACCAATACAAGCAGTTTTCTGAAGGAGGGAACCTCATGGCTCCCAGTTCTGCAAAGTTGGTCTCATCATTTGGAAACTCATAAGAGTAAAAGCGTCCGCCCACTCTATCTGTAGCTTCATAAATTTTAAAATTGGTGAAACCTGCTCTTAGCAGTTCGAAACCTGTAATAAGCCCACTCATACCGGCACCAATAATTGCTATTTTAGCATTTTTTGGCGCATTGGATAAATCGGCAAGCCTGTTGTTAGAAGCCTCAAGCCATTTTTGGTAGTCCATCGCTGGTGTGTCTACCATTGCAGTTGGAATGAGCTCCTTAATTTTACCGTTTACAATGCCGTTTTGGCTTTGCTCATCGGTAGTTCTCAAGACTTTAAGAAAAGGATGCATATGTAAAATATTTAGTTGGTTAAGCTGCTTATTTTCAGCTACCAAAGTACTTTACATATACTTGTTAAGTTAGGATGATTTTACCTGTTTTAACAAAACAGGTATTTTTACCTATATTTATAAAACCAGGTTGTTTACGTCGATAACATTATGTTTTATGGCAAAAATTACCAGTCCCGCAATATTTTTTGCACCGGTTTTGGTAAACAGGTTATTTCGGTGTCCTTCAACTGTTCTGGTGGTGATAAAAAGTGTTTCACCTATTTCTTTTGCTGTTTTTTGCATGCAAATAAGTTTAAGTACTTCCATTTCACGTTCAGAAAGATCGGTATCGTCACCAAGTTCCGGTTTAGGTGCTTTTGAAGAGATTTGTTCCCTAACACTTTCAATCTGGTCTTCCATAAAGTATACACCAGAATCATATACCTTATCTATTACCTGTTTTAATACTACAGGAGAAATACCTTTAGGTACAAATGCCGAAGCACCTGTTTTAAACATAAATCCTAAAAATGAGCTTTGATAGTGTGAGGATATTATAATGATTTTTATGGTTGGGAAATGATTTTTAAGATATTCTGTAGTTTCCACACCATCCATTTCTTTCATTTTAAGATCAAGAAGCAAAATGTCGGGAAGTATGTCTGATGCATTAAGTTTTTCAATAAGATCAAGACCGTTAGAAGCTGTAAGGAGTACTTTATAGTTTTCTATGCTGTCTAAATAGTCTTTAAGAAGAGTAGTGATAAGGTTATCGTCGTCGGTAATGGCAATCAGTTTTTTACTCATTGGATATAAAGTTTGTAAGGTTTAGAGCAATAATGGTTGTTGTTCCTTTATTTCCCGATTTGATTTTATATTTTCCTTTAAGGTAAAGCATGCGCAATTCGATATTTTTAAGGCCAATACCTTTTTTACCTTCATTAATATCAAACCCTTTACCATTGTCTCTTACTAATACTGCAAGATGTTTTTTTGAAACCCTTAAATTAATAAATATATCTGTGGCTTCGGCATGCTTATGGGTGTTGATTATTATTTCCTGTACAATACGTATTATCTGTATCTTTAAATCAACGTGAACTTCTGTTTCCTGATTAATGCTTTTATGGAAATGAACCTTAAACTGTTCTTTCCATGGTGCAATGGTGTTTTTTAAAAGTTCGTATAATGTGGCATGATCCAGCATTGGCGGACTCAAATCGTGCGATATTCTTCTTGCTTCAGCTATACTTTCTCCCAGTAAGTGGTCTATATCCTGAATATCACATTGGGTTTGGTTCTTTAAGCGTAGTACGGTTAACTTACCTATAAGTGAATCATGCAAATCGGCAGCAATGCGGGTTCTTTCCTGTTCCTGTGCTACCACACTGGTTTCAAGTAACTGTTTTTGATGTTCTAACTGCATGCGTGATTCTTTCAGGCGTTGTTCTACCATACGCCTAAAATTAATTCTTACAAGTCTGATAAATGAAACTGCCAAAAGGGATATAACTGCAAGAACAATTATAATCCAGAGTGCAATCGTTTTTGGGTCAAGCCATTTCTCCATATCTCTCTGCCTAAATATACATAAAATGTTAGTGTTAACAATAAGTTAGCTAACCAGAAATAATATTTTATTGATGAAGGAACATTAATTAAAAAGTTGATTGGCAGAAAAAATATAAGGTGTAGTGAGTAAAAAATAATAAAAGCATAATTTAATTTAATTAAAGTGCTTTGTTTTTGTTTTTCCTCAATTTTTTCAAAAAGGTAATTAATTGCTATTGCTATTATAAAAAATCCACTAATTACCCTGGAATAGGATTGAAACTCGCTTGGTGGTACATTCCAAAGATTTACTATTTCCCAGGCAATAAACATAAGGGCTATAGAGCTTATTATAGTGTATACCCAAATTCTCCGTTTAAAAAAAGCAAGCTGATAGTATATTGAGAAAAACAACAATTCAAGAAAACTAAAAATAACAATAAATATTAGATTGTTACCATAAATTACTCCTAGTATACGGCTTATAATATCTGTAATAAGACAAATGCCTAAATATAGTAGGAGTAATTGATATTCTCTTTTTATGAACTTGTAATAATATATCCCTATCCCTAATCCAAATATTAAAATAATTGGTACACTAAAGGTTATATTAGCTAATAAGGTGGAAATGTTCATAAAATATGTATGAGTTTACTGTAAAAAATAGAAACCGCCAGGAGTAAGTGGTGGAACAGGCATTGAAGTATCATAATATACATTAGCATACTTTGTATCTGTAGTAATAAGATCAGCAGTTAAGCCAGTAGCTGCGCTTGCATCTGTTTGTAAACCTAAGTAAGTTATGTATCTGTCTCCCTGAATCATGTATGAAGCCGGCATACGGAAAGCCTGGAACATACCTCCTGTAAGAGATTTTTTCTCAATTTGATTTTTTGTCCAGGTACTATAATCTTTTTTCCAAGTATCAATTCTTAAAATAGCCTCTTGTGCAGGTATTTGGTTAGAGTCACCAAGGTTAGGTTGTACGTGGCATACTGTGAAAGAGCTAAATGCGACACTGCTTGTGTTTGGCACATCAAGCGCAGCCGGTAGTAAAAACATGTAAAATGTTCCGTCAGTATCTACACCAGGATATACGTGTATATTAGTATTTCCAAGTTGTGCTAAGTTGTACTGGTTTTCGTAAATAATAGCATTTCCCTGACTGAAACAGTTCATTACCTGTGTTTCATCTGTTAAAATTGATTGCCAGTTTTTGATGCATCTTTGTACATCACCTAATGAGCTAATTGTTGCCATAATGTGGTTTTGGTTGTGGTTATACAATGGACCAAAATTACTTTTTTGTTGTATAGGAACCAAGTCCAGTACTAAAGTAATTAAAAATATTTTTAACAATCTCTTTCTTAAAAAAAGTAAGTTGTGAAATAAAATGCTGTTAAGCTCTCATGAAAGTAAAAAAATAATCTTAACTTTAGTTGAAATAGGTAATTAATATTATTCAAATACAATTAAATAATATTTGCTTTACTTCTTGTAAACCAACCAAATCACCAAATAAATGAAAACAAAGTATTTAATAGTGGCTTTAAGTTTAGTACTGTTTTCCTGTAAGGAAACCGTAAAACAGAGCGAAGATTTATCTGAAGTCAGTACTACAGCAAATAGTAGTGATAATTTAACTGAAACCGTACCTACAGAAAATCCTACAGGTATGGTGTGGATAAAAGGAGGCCGTTTTATGTTAGGAAACAACAATACAGATTCCCGACAGACTGAAGGGCCCGCAGTACTTACTGAGGTTAAAGGCTTTTGGATTGATGAAACCGAAGTTACCAATGCCCAGTTTGAAGCTTTTGTAAAAGCTACCGGATATAAAACAATTGCCGAGAGGGAAATTGACTGGGAAGACTTTAAAAAGCAATTACCACCGGGAACACCAAAACCGCACGATTCGTTACTCGTACCCGGTTCACTGGTTTTTACACCGCCATCTAAGCCGGTATCATTACATGATTATTCTGCATGGTGGTCGTGGGTACCGGGAGCAAGCTGGAGGCATCCTGAAGGGCCTGACACCAATATTGAGGGAAAAGGTAATTATCCGGTTGTGCAGATAGCTTACAGCGATGCTGTGGCTTATGCTGAATGGGCGGGTAAAAGACTACCTACCGAAGCTGAGTGGGAATATGCAGCACAGGCAGGTAATAACGATGCTGATTATGCGTGGGGTAGTGAACTTAACCCAGGAGGTGTATATATGGCTAATTTCTTTCAGGGAGATTTTCCTTATAATAACACTAATGCCGATGGTTTTAATAGTCTGGCTCCGGTAAAGAGTTTCCCTGCTAATGCTTACGGATTGTATGATATGATTGGTAACGTATGGGAATTGACCAGTGACTGGTATAGGCCTGATACTTATTCGGCATACAAAAAAGGAGATGACAGCTGTTGCCGAAACCCTACGGGCCCAAAAGACAGTTACGATCCTAATGAGCCTTATACTCCGAAAAGGGTTATTAAAGGAGGATCGTTTTTGTGTAGTGAACAATATTGCTCCAGCTATAGGCCCGATGCCCGTATGGCAAACTCTGAAGACAGCGGGCAGGAGCATGTAGGGTTCCGTTGTGTAAAAGACAGGAAATAAATAAAGAAATATAACTATTTTTAGGCCTGTAGTACTATTACAGGCTTTTTTATTATATGTATAGAGATATAACTGTTAACAGTCAGGAATTAAAAATTTATCATACTCAGCACCGGGAAGGCAGGCCTACTATTATTTTCCTTCATGATTCATTGGGGTGTATTAAGCTTTGGAGGGATTTTCCTGAAAAGTTGGGTGAACTTACCAATTGCAATATACTGGTTTATGACAGGCTGGGATATGGTGAGTCAGCCCCTTTTATAATGATAGAAAGGGATAATAACTATTTGGAAAAGGAAGCCGATATTCTAAACGGATTGATTACAACACTGCAATTAAAAGAGGTTATATTTTTCGGGAATAGTGACGGAGCCTCCATTTCATTGATTTCTGCAGCTAAACATCCTGAATTTATTAAAGGAGTAATAGTAGAAGGTGCCCATATTTTTGTGGAAGATATCACCCTTAAAGGTATTAGGGAAGCAGCAATAGCTTATAAAAAAGCTGATTTGAAAGAACGCTTACAAAAATACCATGGTAATAAAACCGATGCTGTTTTTATGGTCTGGAATAACGTTTGGTTAAGTGATGCCTTCCATGAGTGGAATATTGAGCATTTTTTGTCAAAAATAACTTGCCCTGTAATGGTTATACAGGGAGAGAACGATGAGTTTGGAAGTATGGCGCAGCTTGAAGGGATTGTAAATCAGGTGTCGGGCAAGGCAGAAAAACTTATTATCCCTAATATAGGGCATACACCTCATAAAGAAGCTCCTGATGAGGTGCTGGAAAAATCAATGTTTTTTATAAACAAACTATAGAACCAGCTAAATCATTACTTTTAATTGGCTCCTGCGCAGTAAGAATTTTTATTAATCGACTCTTAAGAATAATTAATTCAGTCGAAAAAAAATATTTATTACTTTTACGCCAATGCAACATACAAGGCACATAGCAACAAAAGTTTTGTCGGTATATCTTCTTATACTGATGTTCATACCGTGTAGTGATGAGCATGCCAGCCTATACAATAAACAGAGTACAGAGATTACTCAGGCTACAGATGATTACCATGTGGGTATAGAAGTTTGTACTCCTTTTTGTATCTGCGGGAGTTGTGTTGCTGCTGTAATCATACATCAGGTTACAGAATTTTCCTTTTTTATCCCTAAGCAGGGAAATAAACCTATTTCTAATTTCTACCAGTCACTTAAACACGATTTTTATGGCTCCATATGGCAGCCGCCCCAATTAGTATAATGATGTGCCGGTGATGAACCGGCTATAACAGCATGGCCTTATCCCAACCTTTAAGGCTGTTTTATGATCATTATAGTAATAAAGTAAATCGATGTTAGATAAGATTATTCATTTTAGCATCAACAATAAGTTTATTGTTGGTCTCTTTACATTGGTATTGATAGTGGTAGGTGTTTTTTCGCTTAAAAACCTTTCTATTGATGCCCTGCCTGATATTACCAATAATCAGGTACAAATAATAACCACTTCGCCATCACTTGCCACGCAGGATGTAGAGCAGTTTATAACCTATCCTATAGAACTTTCGGTAAAAACCATTCCTAACATAGTGGAGTTACGTTCAATAAGCCGTTTCGGTTTAAGTGTTGTAACTGTTGTATTTGAGGAAGATGTGGATTTATACTGGGCACGTGCACAAATCTCCGAAAGGATACGCGAGGCAGAGGATGTTATCCCTAAAAGCCTTGGTACCCCAAGCATGGCTCCCATAAGTACGGGACTTGGTGAGATATATCAATATGTGGTGTTTCCTGAAAAAGGATATGAAGATAAATATGATGCTACCGAACTCCGTACCATACAGGACTGGATCATCAAACCACAATTAACCGGAACGGCTGGTGTAGCAGAGGTTAATACACTTGGAGGCTTTTTAAAGCAGTATGAAATTGCTGTAGAGCCCGACAGATTAAAAAGTATGGATGTTACCCTTTCGGAAATTTTTGCTGCATTGGAGTCCAATAATGAAAATACGGGAGGAGCCTATATCGATAAAAAGCCTTATGCCTATTTTATTAGGGGTATAGGTATGGTTAGCGGTATAGAGGACATCAAAAAAATAGTTATAAAAAACAAGAACGGTATTCCTATACTGGTACGTGATGTTGCCGAAGTGAAAATTGGAAGCAGTATTCGCTATGGTGCTGTTACCAAAGACGGTAACGGGGAAGAGGTAAGCGGTATGGTAATGATGCTTAAAGGTGAGAACAGCGGAGAAGTAGTTACCCGCGTGAAGGAGAAGATGGAGCAGATTAAAAAATCGCTTCCTGAAGGTGTAGCTGTCGAAGCTTTTTTAGACAGGGCGAAACTGGTAGACAATGCCATAGGTACTGTGCGTACCAACCTTATAGAAGGGGCATTGATTGTAATTTTTGTACTGGTTTTACTTTTAGGTAACTGGCGTGCAGGACTTGTAGTAGCATCGGTTATACCGTTGTCATTACTTTTTGCCATAACCATGATGCGTATTTTCGGGGTAAGTGGTAACCTGATGAGTTTAGGGGCTATAGACTTTGGTATCATAGTAGACGGAGCCGTAATTATAGTAGAAGCTATTATCCACAGGCTGGAAGCCAGGAAAAAAGCAGTACTTACTGCAGATGAGATGAATGCAGAGGTGTATGAGGCTTCCTCAAAAATAAGAAGCAGTGCCGCTTTCGGTGAGATTATTATCCTTATTGTATACCTGCCTATACTTGCTCTTGTGGGGACAGAAGGGAAAATGTTCGGGCCAATGGCACAAACCGTATCATTTGCCATATTAGGAGCATTTTTACTGTCGCTAACCTATGTGCCAATGATGAGTTCGCTGGTGCTTAAAAAAGTAACGGGGCATACTCCTAACTTTAGTGATAAAATTGTAAATGCCATATACAGTTTTTACTGTCCTGTTTTAAATAAGGCATTGAAAATAAAAGGAATTATAATAGGTGCAGCAGTTGCCCTGTTTGCAGTTACACTGTTTATTTTCAATTCTCTTGGAGGGGAGTTTATCCCTACGCTGGACGAAGGAGATATAGCCACCCACCTTATAATAGCTTCAGGTAGTTCACTATCACAGGAAGTGGAAGCAACTACTAAAGCAGAGAAACTGCTTAAAGCAAATTTCCCCGAGATTAAAATGATTGTCACCAAAATTGGTAGTGCCGAAATCCCTACCGACCCAATGCCTATTGAAGCGGGTGATATGATGATAATACTTAAAGATAGGGACGAATGGACTTCGGCAGATACCAAAGAGGAACTGATGGAAAAAATGGAAAAAGTTCTTGAAAATTTACCGGGAGCCATTACCGAGTTTTCCCAACCGGTTCAAATGCGTATGAACGAACTTATGACAGGGGTTAGAAGCGATGTTGCCATCAAAATATTTGGTGAGGATATCGATATGCTTGTCAGCAAGGGAGAAGATGTAATGCAGCTTATACAGGGAGTTGAAGGTGTTACCGATGCCAGGGCTGAAAGAGTTGCAGGACTGCCTCAAATAACCGTTAGGTACAACAAAGACAGACTTGCACTATACGGACTAAACATAGGAGACCTAAACAGGGCTATTAGAATGGGATTTGCCGGAGAAGCCGCAGGCAGAGTGTATGAAGGAGAGAAACGTTTTGATCTTGTAGTTCGTCTTTCTGAAGAGAGCAGACAGGATATAGACAATATCAAATCACTGTATATTCCGCTACCGTCAGGTAACCAGATACCTTTAGGACAGGTGGCAGAAATTAAATATGAGGAAGGACCAATGCAGATAAGCCGTGAAGACGGCAGGAGACGTATTGTGGTTGGATTTAATGTTCGCGGTGCCGATGTGGAATCTGTTGTTAACCGAATTCAGGAGAAACTGGATGCTAACCTACAACTTCCGGCAGGGTATTATGTTACTTATGGCGGACAGTTTGAAAACCTTGTTGAGGCTAATAAACGTCTTATGGTAGCTGTGCCAATAGCATTGGGACTAATATTTATTTTACTGTATTTCACTTTTAGGTCCGTTAAACAGTCGGTATTAATATTTACTGCCATACCGCTTTCGGCAATAGGTGGAGTGTTTGCACTTTGGCTTCGTGATATGCCTTTCAGTATATCGGCAGGTGTTGGATTTATAGCCTTATTTGGTGTAGCGGTATTAAACGGAATTGTATTGATCGCTTACTTTAACCAGTTAAAAGAACAGGGTATGGATGATATTTACGAACGAATTAAAGAAGGTACTAAAGTAAGATTACGCCCGGTAATACTTACGGCTTCGGTAGCTTCAATGGGATTCCTTCCTATGGCTTTAAGTACGGGAGCCGGTGCCGAAGTACAAAAACCACTGGCAACCGTTGTTATTGGCGGACTTATAACCGCTACTTTACTTACGCTTATAGTGCTGCCAATATTATATTACTACTTTGAGAAAGGTTTTACATCAAAGTATAAAGGTACTGCTATAACGGTTTTAGTAGTATTACTTTCGGTTACGGGTGCTAATGCACAAACCCAGCCAATGGACCTGAACAAGGCTATAGCAATAGGATTGGAAAACAATAAGGGAATACAGGCTTCGGCTTTGGATAGTGAAATGCAGGTACAGTTAAGAGGTACGGCTTACGACCTGCCTAAAACACAGGTTACAGGTACATTCGGGCAGGTAAATACCAATGAAAAAGACAAGTATTTTAGCATCTCTCAAACGTTTAGTCCGTTTCAGTATGGTGCTAAGCGTAAGCTGTTAAATGAAAATGCTACAGCAGGAGAGATGAGGCTTGGTATAACTAAACAGGAAGTGATATATAATATCCGTCAGTCCTGGAATGCCCTGTTGTGTTATAACGAGCTGAATAAGGTATTACAGGAGCATAACAAGTACATGCAGCGTTTTGTAAAGGCATCTGATTTAAAGTTCAGGGTGGGTGAAACCGGTTCGCTTGAAAGTACTACTGCATTAGCCAAACAGCAGGAGCTTGAACAACAGATACTGCAATATGAGGCGATGTTTAAAGTAGAGAAGTCCAAGCTAAAGGTATTGCTTAACCTTAAAGAAGATTTTATGATAGCTGATACTACATTCACTGCTTTACCTGCCTTTAAGGTGACCGACTCGGCACGTATAAAAGATAATGCCAATATCAAACTGGCACTGCAACAGGTAGAGATTGCTAAAGCCAATAAGCGTGTGGAGAGTTCGGTATTATGGCCTGATTTTACAGCAGGTTATTTTATCCAATCCATGAGAGGAGTGCAGGATGTAAACGGTACTGAGGTTAATTATGACGGAGCCCTTAGGTTTCAGGGATTCTCTGTAGGTGTGGGTATCCCTATTTTTGCGGGTAATAATATCTCTAAGATAAAAGCGGCAAAAACAAATGCCGAAATGCAGCAACTGCAGGCCGATTACCTGCAGGAACAAATAAGTAGCCAGTATGCCCAGCAAATGGATCAGTTGGAAACATTCCAATCACTTGTAAATTATTATATTACTACGGCATTGCCTAATGCAGAGGTGATTTCTAACAATTCATCTAAGGCATACCTTAACGGAGATATTTCTTATGTAGAATATGTACAGGGACTGGAAACGGCCCTTAACATCAGGATAAACTACATTAATGCCATTAATAACCACAACAACGCAGTAATTAACCTGCAATACCTATTAAATCAGTAACATAAGATGAAAAAGATACAACTTAATATAGCCCTTTATACTCTTACGGCCGCTTTTTTGTTTACAGGCTGTGGTAAGAAAACAAATGATGAGCATACTAACGAAGCTCAGACAGAAGAGGCACACAATCATGACGAGGAAGCAGCAGGTGTTAAGGAAGTAGAACTTAATGAGGCGCAGTTTAAGGCTGCCGACATAGAGTTAGGGACTTACTCGATGAAAAACCTAAGTGAAGTAATAAACGCTAACGGATATACAAAATTACCACCACAAAATCAGGCCGATGTATCGGTACACATGACGGGAATTGTTACGGCAATCAAAGTGATAGAAGGCGAGGAGGTTAAAAAGGGTCAGGTACTGGCAGTGCTGGAAAGTCCGGAGTTTGCCCGTTTGCAGGAGGCCTACCTTACGTCAAAAAATAATCTGCAGTTCCTGGAACTGGAATACGAAAGACAAAAAATATTAAGCGAAGAGAATGTAAATTCCAAAAAGGTATTTCAGCGTACCAAATCGGATTACGAAATCGAAAAGGCAAAATTCAATTCGCTTGATAAGCAGCTTAGTATGCTTAACCTGAGTAAAAGCTCTGTAAATTCCATCATGGCAATCACGGCACCTATTTCGGGGCACGTTACCGAAATCAACATTACACTTGGTGCTAATGCCGAAGTAGGTAAGCCATTACTTACCATAGTAGATAATTCAAAACTGCATGTCGATCTTTTGGTTTATGAAAAAGATTTGTATAAAATTAAACCGGGACAAAATGTTCGTTTTGTACTTACTAACCAGAGCAATACCGAGATTACGGGTAAAATATTCAATATAGGAAAATCATTTGAAAACGATACTAAGTCAGTTGCAGTTCATGCCGATATTGTAAATAAGGAAGAGAAACTGATTGCGGGTATGTATGTAAATGCACTAATAGATGTTGGAGAAATAGAAGTACAGGCCTTACCTAATGATGCTATTATAAAAGCAGACGGAAGGGAGTACATTTTTGTTTTGGAAGAAGAACACCATCATGATGAGCAGGGAGGTCATTCACATGACGACGGGCATAATCACGATGATAAGGATATACATAATCATGACGCTGCCGAAGGGCATTCTCACGATGATGGTCATGAGCATGATGAAGAGGGAGAAATGTACCATTTTCAGCGTATAGAGGTAAAAACAGGTACATCTCAGTTGGGGTATACACAGGTTACCGTACTTCAAAAAATAGACGACCATGCCAAAATAGTGCTTAAAGGTGCTTATTATATTCAGAGTCATCTTATTAAGAGTGATGGCGGCGGTGGTCATCACCATTAAAATAAAATACTATGTAGTTAAAATAAGGCCTCCTGTTTAGGGAGGCTTTATTTTTTTAACAGGGCTAACTGTAGGTTTTAATAAAAAAACTATAGATTTGTAATCTACTTTAGGGGTGTCTGCACATATGCAGGCTGAGATTTTACCCTCTGAACCTGATACAGTTCATACTGGCGTAGGGAAAAGTAAGATGACTTCTTATAGTGCTGTTATGCACTTTTTGCAGCCATTCCTAAAGTATATTATTTAACCTAATATACTGTTAGCGAATGGAATTACTCATTAACAATCAAAAAAAACAGTTTGCACAGGAAACGCTTACTATTCAGGCATTGCTTGATATTGAGTCGCCACAAAAGCAAAAAGGTATTGCTGTTGCCATAAACAATACCGTAATCCCTAAAACCAACTGGGATTCCTTTCTGTTAAACCCCTCACATCAAATCCTAATTATTTCTGCCACTCAGGGCGGCTAATCTTTTATACCCAATTCTTAAAACTATCATTATGGAAAACAAAGAGCATCAAATATCAAGAACCCCGTTTCCCAATTCAAAAAAAATATATGTAGACGGGCAAATTCACCCTATAAAAGTAGCCATGAGGGAAATTACCCTTAACGATACCAGAATGGCAAATGGTGGTTTGGAAAAAAATCCTCCGGTTACGGTATACGATACATCAGGGCCTTATACAGATGAAAATGTAGCAATTGATGTAAGGAAAGGACTGCCACGAATAAGAGAACAGTGGATAATGGAAAGGGGAGACGTGGAGGAACTTACCGATATTTCTTCAGACTATGGTAAAGAACGCCTTAATGACTCCGGTTTAGATCACCTGCGTTTTGAGTACCTGCACAAACCATTAAAAGCAAAACAGGGAGCAAATGTTTCTCAGTTATATTATGCCAAAAAAGGTATAATAACACCAGAAATGGAATATATAGCAATAAGGGAAAACCAAAAACTGGAAGCTTTTGAACAGGAAAATAAGAACCTGTGCCAGCAGCATCCCGGTAATAGTTTTGGTGCCAATACCCCAAAAAATAAAATAACCCCCGAATTTATTCGTAGTGAAGTAGCTGCCGGACGAGCCGTAATTCCAAATAATATTAACCACCCTGAAAGTGAGCCTATGATTATAGGACGTAACTTTCTTGTAAAAATCAATGCCAATATAGGTAACAGTGCTGTTACATCGAGCATTGAAGAAGAGGTAGAAAAAGCCGTATGGGCCTGCCGCTGGGGTGCCGATACTATAATGGATCTTTCTACAGGGAAAAACATTCATGAAACTAGAGAATGGATTATACGTAACTCCCCTGTGCCTATCGGTACGGTGCCTATTTATCAGGCGTTAGAGAAAGTAAAAGGAAAGGCTGAAGACCTTACCTGGGAAATTTTCAGGGATACCCTTATCGAACAGGCAGAACAGGGAGTATCTTACTTTACTATCCATGCGGGAGTACTTTTACGCTATATACACCTAACAGCAAGTCGTGTTACGGGTATAGTATCAAGGGGAGGTTCCATAATGGCTAAGTGGTGTTTATTCCATCATAAGGAAAACTTTTTATATACCCACTTTGAGGAAATTTGTGAGATTATGAAAGCGTATGATGTGGCTTTCTCTCTTGGTGACGGATTACGCCCGGGATCTCTTGCCGATGCTAACGATGCTGCCCAGTTTGCCGAACTGGAAACACTGGGAGAACTTACCAAAATAGCATGGAAACACGATGTGCAGGTATTTATAGAAGGACCAGGGCACGTACCAATGCACATGATTAAAGAGAATATGGACAAGCAGTTGGCTCATTGTGGTGAGGCTCCGTTTTACACGCTTGGACCATTAACTACAGATATTGCTCCGGGGTATGACCATATTACATCTGCCATTGGTGCAGCTATGATAGGGTGGTACGGTACGGCTATGTTATGCTATGTTACACCAAAAGAACACTTAGGATTACCTAACAAAAAAGATGTTAAGGACGGAGTGATTACTTATAAAATTGCTGCCCATGCTGCCGATTTAGCCAAAGGGCACCCCGGGGCACAATACAGGGATAATGCTTTGAGTAAGGCACGTTTTGAATTTAGATGGGAAGATCAGTTTAACCTAGCTCTTGACCCTGATACTGCTCGTGAGTTCCACGATGAGACCCTGCCTGCAGATGGTGCTAAGGTGGCACACTTTTGCTCTATGTGCGGACCTAAATTCTGCTCCATGAAAATATCTCAGGAGATAAGGGAAGTAGCAGAAAAAGGGATGAAAGAGAAGTCAGACGAGTTTGTGGAAACAGGCAAGGAAATTTATCTGTAAAACCATGATTATAATCACACCTCCACATAGTATAGCCAATGAGGGCGAAACCATTAATAACCTGTTTGAAGAAGGATTACCGCTTTTACACATCAGAAAGCCGGAAATATATACTTCAAGACTAAGAAGGCTTATTGAAAGTGTAGACAGTAAATTTCATTCCAAACTGGTATTACACCATAACTATGAAATTGCAGCAGATTACAATATAAACAGGCTGCATTTCACAGAAAGGAATAGGGAAGGTTTTGATAGTATTTTGAAAGAATTAAAAACCGGTGTCGAATATATTATTTCGGCATCGGTACATACTATGCCTGATTTTAATCAATTATCATCACGATTTGATTATGCCTTTTTCAGTCCGGTGTATAACAGTATATCCAAGCCGGGACATAAGTCTAAAAATGATTTAGTAGAAGAGTTAAATCAACGTATTTTTTTTGATACAAAACTGATAGCATTGGGCGGAATTACAGCTAACAACTGTGCTTCCCTGCTTACTAAAGGGTTTGATGATTTTGCTTTGCTGGGAGGTTTTTGGCAGGCAGAAAATCCAATGGAGGAGTTTAGAAAATGTTTAAAAATAAGTAATGATCATGTACGATAAAATTCAGTATATATCTCAGGGAAATTCGATAACAGAACAGCTTACCAATATAAAGCAGGTTCTTGATGCGGGCTGTACCTGGTTACAGTTACGCTATAAAAACGGTACACAGGCAGAAACGAGTGAATTGGCAATTGCCACCAAAAGCCTTATCGAAAGCTACAACTGTACTTTTATAATAAACGATTATCCTGAACTTGTAGTAGCAACAGGAGCCGACGGAGTGCATTTAGGCTTAGCCGATATGCCAATTGAAAAGGCAAGAACAATTGTTGGAGACGATAAGATAATAGGTGGTACAGCCAATACTCTGGAAGATGTTTTGCAAAGGCATAGGGAACAATGTGACTATGTAGGACTGGGGCCATTTCGTTTTACCCAAACCAAGGAGAAACTAAGTCCGGTACTGGGGCTGTCGGGGTATAAAAGTATAATGACCCAACTACAGGAGAGGGATATAAATATTCCGGTTTTTGCCATTGGCGGAATACAGCGGGAAGATGTTCAATCCATACTCGATACCGGAATTTATGGGGTAGCCCTATCAGGGTATATTACCCAACATGAAAATAAAAAACAACTATTAAATCAACTATACACACTATGCAGCCACTAACCATAGCAGATAAAACCTTTACGTCAAGACTGTTTTTAGGAACGGGGAAATTCGGTTCCAATATTCAGATGGAGGAAGCTGTACTGGCATCTCAAAGTGAACTGGTAACTGTTGCACTAAAACGTATTGACAGGGAAACCGATACCGATGCTTTATTATCCTGCCTAAACCATGACAGCATTAATTTACTGCCTAACACATCGGGTGCCAGAAATGCCAAGGAAGCGGTATTTGCAGCTCAGCTGGCAAGGGAAGCCCTCGAAACCAACTGGCTGAAACTGGAAATACATCCGGATCCCAAATATTTATTACCCGATCCTATTGAAACCCTAAAAGCTACTGAAGAACTGGCTAAATTGGGGTTTGTGATACTTCCTTACATTCATGCCGACCCCGTTTTATGTAAGCGCCTGGAAGATGCAGGGACATCGGCTTTAATGCCGTTAGGAGCGCCTATTGGTACCAATAAAGGACTAAAAACACTCGATTTTCTGGAAATAATACTGGAACAAAGTAATGTCCCGGTTATTGTAGATGCCGGTATAGGTACGCCTTCACATGCCGCACAGGCTATGGAAATGGGAGCCGATGCCGTTTTGGTAAATACAGCCATAGCAGTAGCGGGAAATCCTAAACAGATGGCAGAGGCTTTTAAGGAGGCTGTAAGTGCAGGAAGAAAGGCTTATGAAGCCCAACTGGCAGGCACTTTACAAAATGCACAGGCTTCGAGCCCGCTAACTTCATTTTTATACGAATAACATTGCTGATGACAACATTTAAGGAAGTTTTTGAAAACTACGACTGGAATATCATAAGCAGTAGGCTAAATCAGGTCATGGCAAGAGATGTTGAGCGGGTATTGGCAAAATCCAAAAAGGATATTAATGATTTTTTGGTTATGATTTCTCCGGCTGCCACTCCATATCTGGAGCAAATGGCACAATTAAGCAGGCAGCTAACCCAAAAACGTTTCGGAAAAACCATACAGATGTATGCCCCAATGTACCTGAGTAACGAGTGCCAGAATATATGTACCTATTGCGGGTTTAGTTTTGATAACAGGCTAAAAAGAAAAACACTTACCGATAAGGAGATATTAATTGAAGCAGAAGCTCTTAAAAAACAGGGATTTGAGCATGTTTTACTGGTAACCGGGGAGGCCAACTATACCGTAAACATAAACTATTTTTTAAATGCTGTAAATCTGCTCAAAAATGAGTTTGCCAATATCTCGGTTGAGGTACAGCCACTGAGTACTGAAGAGTATAAAGCTCTGCATGAAAGCGGAGTGCATACGGTATTGGTATATCAGGAAACCTATCATAAGGAGGTATATAAACAATACCATCCAAAAGGTAAGAAATCCAATTTTGATTTCAGGCTGGAAACGCCCGACAGGGTTGGTACAGCAGGTATCCATAAAATAGGACTTGGTGTGTTACTGGGGCTGGAAGACTGGCGCATTGACAGTTTTTTCACGGCACTGCATTTGGATTATCTTCAAAAAAAATACTGGCAAAGCAAGTATTCGGTTTCTTTCCCGAGATTACGTCCGGCTGAGGGTATTATAGAACCTAATTTCATTATGGATGACAGGGATATGGTTCAGCTTATTTGTGCCTATAGGCTTTGGAATGAAGATCTTGAAATATCAGTGTCTACAAGGGAGAATGAAAAGTTTAGGGATAATATAATCGCTTTGGGCGCTACGAGCATGAGCGCGGGTTCTAAAACCAATCCGGGTGGGTATGTTGTAGACCAGCAGTCGTTAGAGCAGTTTGAAACCAGTGATGAGCGAACACCTGCACAAATTGCAGCCATAATAAAGTCGGTAGGTTATGAACCTGTTTGGAAAGACTGGGACAGGGTTTACACATCTGTTTAAAAAATAGGGATGATATCAATACAAAATATTTTACGTTACGGCAGGCAAATGCAGTTGCCGGAAATAGGGGAGGCAGGTCAGGAAAAACTACTTAACGCCAAAGTACTGGTTATTGGTGCCGGCGGACTGGGTTGTCCTGTATTACAATATTTGTGTGCGGCAGGAGTAGGAACTCTTGGGATTGTTGATTTTGACAGAGTAGAGTTACACAATCTGCACAGGCAGATTTTATATAACGAAAGCCATGTGGGTGGTTTTAAGTCGGAAACTGCTAAAGCTGTTTTGCAGCAGTTGAATCCTGCAACAAACCTGATTGTTCATAATGAAAAACTTACTGGTGAAAACTGTGAAAGCTTATTAGCTGATTTTGATGTGATTGTTGACGGATGTGATAATTTTACTACCCGCTATATAGTGAATGATACCTGTGTTAAAATGGATAAGCCGCTGGTATATGGCAGTATTTTTAAAAATGAAGGTCAACTGGCTTTGTTTAACCATAAGGGCAGTAAAAATCTAAGAGATATTTTCCCTGAACCTCCTAACCCTGAAGACGTGCCAAATTGTAGTTTGAATGGGGTTATTGGTACGTTACCGGGGATAATCGGTACTATGATGGGGCATGAAACCATTAAGGTAATTGCCGGATTACCTACTCTTAATAATGAACTTGTACTTTTTAATACCCTGCACTGGAATTTCACTAAGCTTACTTTTTAAGAATATATTTTTGTTTTTTAACCTGTTGGTTTACTGTTTTTTATGTAACTTTAATAGTACTAACCAACACGATTGTAAAAATGAAAAGAACTTTATTATTTTTTATGTGCTGTGTTTGGTTTTCTTTATCAGCGCAGATTGACAGTGAAATTTCCCTTGACACTATAGCAGTACAAACAGAGAAAGAACTGCCTCAGTTCTATCAGGATGGCTTACCCATATGGTATGCACGCCGTTTCAGGCTTAATCTGGGAGTTTTTTTTCCTTTAAATAATACTCAGGTGAGGGTTGGTAATAATAAAGGAAATTTGGGTACTACTATAGATTTGGAGGACGATTTGGGCTTTACTAAAACGAGTACTTCATTTATGGGAGACTTTCAATGGCGTATTTCCCGAAGATCAAGACTGGTACTGGAATATTTTTATTTGAGAAGGGAGTCGACTTATGTTCTGGACAGGGAAATAGAGTTTGGCGATAACACCTATCCTGTTGATGCTGCTGTTACGGCTTATTTTGATACTAATATTGCCCGTTTGGCATATAGTTATGCTATTTTAAGCAAGCCTAAATATGAAGCAGGGTTACTTATTGGTGCTCACGTTGTACTTGGAGATATGGGGCTTCAGTTGGATACCAACATAGGATCGGTAGGAGTTGAAGATGATTTCAGTTTCACAGCTCCGCTGCCTGATATTGGTGCATGGGGGGAATTTGTACTTTCTCCTAAATTCGGATTATATACCAACATAAATTATCTGGCACTGAAAATAGATAATATCAGGGGGCGTATTATAAGTTATAACCTTTCGGTACTTTACAATGTATATCGCAATTTGAGCCTTACAGCCGGATATACCGGATTAAACATACGTGTGGATGTAGAAAGGGAAAGGCTCAACGGCTTTTTTAAATGGGGTTACAATGGACCTTCATTAACAGCGACTTACACCTTTGGCAACCAAATTCGTTTTTCTAAAAAGTAGTTTAGGTATTCATAACAAATTTTTAAACTTTTAATAATTAATCTTTCAAAAACTTCAAAATCGTTTAGAATTTCTATTTTTGCAGTCCTAAACAATAAGAATAATGAAAATAGAAGAACAGCTTCAGCAACGAAGCGGCAATCAATGTGAATTAAGTGGTGCTACAAACGACCTTGTAACGTATGAGGTTCAGTCTATACATAAAAAAGGAATTGAGAATACGATTTTAATTACTCAAAAATGCCTTGACCAGATTGAAAGAAGGGAAGAACCGGATGGATCTTTCTGGGAAAATATACTTCCTACCTCAATGTGGAGCGAAGTACCAGCTGTACAGGTTATGTCGTGGAGAATGCTTAATCGTTTTAGAAATGAAAGCTGGGCTGCCGATGCTCTTGATATGATTTATCTTGAGGACGATAATCTTGAATGGGCTAAAGAAACCGGAGATCATTTAAGTGATGTTAATGCGCAACTTCATAAGGACAGTAACGGAAACATTCTACAAAATGGTGATACGGTAACTCTTATTAAGGATCTTGATGTTAAGGGATCATCCTTAAACGCTAAAATTGGTACTGCTGTTAGAAATATTAGGCTTGTACACGATAATCATGAACAGATTGAAGGTAAGGTAGAAGGACAAATGATTGTGATACTTACCAAATACGTAAAAAAACAATAATACATTTTAAAGAGTCGGTTTATCCGGCTCTTTTTTTGTTTATTAAGACTATAGTGTAAGTATATAACAGGTATAATTTGATTATCTTAGCAGTGATAACCAACCTAACCTTACGTATACCATGGATAAACTGGTACGCCATATAAAATTCCCACTTACTTTTGATTCAAAACGACTGAAGGAAGACCTTGAAAAGGTTTTGTCTAAGAAATGGATAGCTCATTATAATACGGGTAATTATTCGGGAAACTGGACATCGGTTGCATTGATGTCACAAAACGGAAAGTCAGATTCCATTTATGCAGTTCCGTCAGATGACGGTAAGCTCATAGCTACTGATGCTCTTGAAATATGTGATTATTTTAAAGAAGTCTTAGATGGTTTTACTTTTGAGAAAACTGCTGTACGCCTTTTACAACTTGAAGCCGGAGCAGCAATAAAACCACATACCGATAATGATCTTGGCTATGAGGACGGTAGTTTCAGACTGCATATACCTATTGTTACCAATAGTGAGGTTGAGTTTATTTTAGACGGAGAAAGGCTTGAAATGAAAGAAGGTGAATGTTGGTATATCAATGCTAATTTTACTCATTCTGTAGCGAACAGAGGGGCTGTAAGCCGTGTACATTTGGTTATTGACGGACTTAAAAATGAATGGACCGATAATATGTTTTACAAAGAGGCTCCTAAAGAAAGCTTTGATAAGCCAAAACCGATTATGAGTGACGAACAGAAACAACTTATGATAGCCGAACTGAAAAGAATGAACTCTCCTGCTGCAGAGCAGCTACTTAAGGAATTGGAGCAATAATAAAGCTATTTTTCTATCACATAATTTTCCATTACCATAATATCAAGGGCGGTAATGTCAAATAGGTTAAGGGCTTCCTGTGGAGTTTCTACTATTGGCATACCTCTCTTATTAAGGCTGGTATTAAGCAGTACTGCAATTCCGCTTTGTTTGTAGAATTCTTCCAGTAATGCACCAAATACCGGGTTCCAGCTTTCTTCTACAGTTTGTACCCTTGCCGAGCCGTTTTTATGAGTAACGTTTTTCAGCAACTCCATATATTTCGGTTTGGTCTGGTCTACCAAAATCATATAGGGACTGTATCTTCCTTTAGTGAAATACTCATTTACCTTGTCTTTGAGTACGGCAGGGGCAAAGGGGCGAAAATCTTCCCTGAATTTTATATTTCTGTTAATATGATTTTTCATACCGTTTATACCCGGATGTGCAAGTATGCTTCGTCTTCCCAGTGAACGTGGCCCAAACTCTGAACCCGACTGAAACCAGCCTACGGTTTTACCTTCGTTAAGTTTACCTGCTACATAGCTAATCATCTTATTATGGTTACTAAACTTTTTATAAGGATACCGAGTATAACCTTCTAAAGTTGATTCTATTTCAGTATCAGTATACCGTTTTCCAAAACAGGTACTACCGTTGTGTTTTTGTTTTGGCATTTTGAGGTACTCAAGCCAGCCGTAAAAAGCACAACCCAATGCTAGTCCGTTATCAGCAGCAGCCGGTTCAAAATAGATGTTTTCGGTAATAGCACTATCCTCCAGTTTTGCATTAGCTACAGCATTAAGAGCTACTCCGCCACTATAGCACAGGTTTTTGTGAGGAAACTTCTCTAGCCTGTTTGTAATACATTGTACTACTGCTTTTTCAACCTGTTGTTGTGCCCATAGTGCCACATTGGCATAATAGTCAAAATTCTGTTTAAAATAGTTGTATCCCTGTGACGGATTGGTAAACCTGTTTTTCCAATCGTCTCTTACATATAATCTTCCCGACTTAAATTCAAAAGCTTTAAAATCAAAAACTCCACTTTCTCCAAAAGGCGCTAACCCCATTAATTTGCCTACATCGTCCATATCGCCAAAAACATATTCACTTATTGCCGAATAAAATCCGCCTATAGAGTGTTGTGTTGTTGGTAATGTAAAAGCAGTTTCCTGTTGTTGCGACATAGGGCTAAAGTCCTTTACCAAAGGGATGAGTTTGGTACCATTGTAGTGATAAAAGCTGTCCTTTTCACAAAACATTTCCATTGAATTAAATATTTCTTCAGGAATATGTTTTCGCTGTTCAGGGTGCAGTTCCAGGAATTGATTCAGCGGACTGCCACAGCCATCAATGACCATAACGGCACATTCATCAAAAGGCGAAGTGCCAACAGCGCTGTAAGCATGTGCCAAATGATGGGATATATTTACTATTTTGGGTTTATCGGTTTCGGCAAATACTCTTTTTCCTTTATAAGTATCTCTTTCAGGAATCTCGAAGTTAGCACATTGTACTACAAGCGTAATATCTTTAAGAGTTATGCCTTCGGCATCAAGACAGTACTGAATAGCCTCAGTATCATTGCCACCATCATGTTTTATACGGGTTAACCTTTCCTTTTCTATAGCGACACATATATGTCCGTCTTTTAATAAAACTGCCGATCCGTTGTGCGAAAGTCCGGTGCCTAAAACATAAACAGGTGTATTCATTAGTAAGCGTGTATTAATGGGAGATTATCTGGTTGTAAATATACCCGGAACGTAAGTTTTTTTTGCAGGTATAATTACCTGAAAAGTAAAAACAGGTGTTTCCTACCAGTGTGAAAATCCCATTAAATAAACGAAAAACACCCATAATTCTACATTATGGGTGTTATCATAAAAACCAAATCAACATTATGAAAAAATTTACTGCTATTTTGTTTAGTGTGTTAGAATTAAGCTTTTAGTGATCTGTTTTTTAGCTTATGATAAGAAAAGTAAACTAGCTGGAAACTAAACAGACATAACATGGCAATTATCTGTACATTAACAACCTGCTCTAAAGAATTATGGTATAATACAATTAGTAATATTTGTGTACAGCCTAATAAGGCAGATATGGCAACCGGAAGATACTTACCTATCGAAAGAAAATAGTAAGCAAAAATATTTGCTATGGCAAATATGGAGGTAGCAATAGCATATTTCCATAATAACGGAGCCACACTAATGTACTCATTGCCAAAAAGTAGCTTAACTGCTGTTACAGGGAATAGGAAGGTAGCAAAAACGATTAGAGCCGAAAGAGATGTTACATAGCTTACATATTTAAAAAGTATACGCGTAGTATCTCCTCCTTCTTTATGCATTTTGATTACCTTAGGTAAAAGCATAATTACAAACATCCAGGCTACAAAGTAAACCATACGGCCTATAAGTGCCAGTGATGCATACAGTCCTGCTTCTACATCATTAAAATAATGTTTAACTAATAATATATCGCTGTTATTAATTATAATTTGTGAAAGCTCATAAAAGCCCGTTAACATAAAAAATGTCATTATAGGTTTGGCATCGGCCTTATCTTCTTCAGATGTAAATGTAAAAGCATCATGAACCAGGTTATTTTTAAAAGGTATTAGTCCGAATAAAAGTGAAATGGCAATACCCATAGCAATAAAAACCGAAGATGCTCCAAAAGGAATAAGTAATACAAGAGCTAACGTAATAACCAGCCTGCTCAACATTTCTGTTTGATAGGTAACCGATAATCTTTTTAGATCATTCTGCCCCTGATACAACCCTCTGTTTATACTCATTATGAAATATAACGGAAGTCCCATTCCAAAAATGGTAAACATTACAGATGTTTGCGTATTAAAAATTTGCTGTAACGTATCGGCCATCATAATAACTGTAATGCCTAAAAGCAATCCTGTAGCAAAAGCCAGCCTGACTATAAACCGTTTAAAGGAAAATAATTTATTGTACTTGAGTACTACAGCATATTTTGCGGTAACAATTTGAAATGTCATTCCGGCAAATGAGAGCACTAAAAGTAGCGTAATAAGAATTGCGGCATCAGAAAATGCTGCAGGCCCCAAAACGCGTCCCAGTATAAGATTATAAAAGTAGTTTCCGGCATTTACCAAAAGTACAGATAACATAAATACCTGCTCCTGGCTAAGCCTTCTTACAATTGCTGAATGAGTAGTTATAGCTTTCATAATGCATTGGTTTAATTAGAATGATACTCGCAAAACATTCCGTGGTTTTGTATATACAAATTTCATTTTACTATTTGTTTTTTGGCAGGTATTTCGATTAACGGTGTTTTTGCATAGTTAAAGTAAGAGTAGCTTTCTTTTAATTGTAGTTTTTACGGGCTGCCTAAACAGGTAGTTTTACGTATAGTCAGGTTTATTTTTTGGAATATATTTGAGAACAAACCAATTTATAAATTACTTATTATGAAAAGTATTATTGAGAACAGGAGTGAGGATAATACATCCTGCGGTTGCGAAAACCCTATAGAGGGGCTTAGGCATATGTTCTGTGACCTTGTACAAAAGAAAAGGGTAGAACAGGGACAATGCCCTGTGCGCAGGCCTGTATTTTTGCGTACACACGGTATCATAAAAGGAAATATAACCATACAGGAAGATCTTCCGGAGGATTATAAGCACGGTATGTTTAAAAAAGGAGGTGATTTCCCTGTATATGTACGCTATTCGTCAGATCTTGCAGATGGCAGACCTGACTGGATGAGTACCATTGGAATAGGAATTAAGGTTTTTGGAATTCCCGGAGAGAAAAAGGTAAGTGACGATGGAGCAGATACTGCGGATTTGTTACTACAAAATGTACCTTTCTTTTTTGTGGATAACGCTTCCGATATGTGCAATTTCACTAAAGCCAGCCTTGAAGGTTGGGGTGACGACTGGGTACAGCAACATGCACCAAAAACAAATGAACTACTGGATAAAATGGCAAAACCGATACATTCGGTACTGGAAACACAACTTTGGAGTGTGGTTCCGTTTATGTTGGGGCCGGATAATTACTGTAAATACATACTTCGCCCGGGAACATCAACTTTTGCGGGAGAGGTAGATATAAACGACCCTGATTTTATGGGTAAAGATCTTGCAGCCCGATTGGCAGCAGGGCCTGTTACACTGGATATTCTTATCCAAAAAAGACCGGATGCATCCCAATATGGCGAAGCTTATATTGAACAGCATTTCCCGCTGGACAGGGCTACTGTAGTTTGGGACGAAACAGTTGCTGTTCCCCTAAAAGTGGCTACCATACACCTGCCGCAACAGGATATTACTATTGATGAGCAGGAAATTTATGGCGACTGGCTGTCATTTAACATAGGGCGTGTGCCGTTAGAGAATCAGCCTGTAGGCAGTGTTGCCGAAGCTAGGATGAGCGTATATCAAACCAGTGCCAATTACCGCAGGGAAATGAACAAACAGCCGGTAACCGAGCCTAAAAAACCGGGGAAGCCTGTTATTAAAAACCCTAAATGTCCTTTTTCGGGACATAGTCCGTCAGAAAAGGAAAATCTAAAAGAACTGACTGACGACCAGATAAAAAGAATAACCCATGTAAGGATTCACCCTGGTATTGGCATTGCCCGTGTAGGTGATAGCCCTGACGGATATTATATTGGTCCGGAAGTATTTAAACCGGAACCAACAAAGTTTGGAAGTACCAGAGATGCCGGAGGTGCTATTAAGCGACAGGCAGCCCGTTTCCGTATATATGCCTACGATAAGTATGGCAATGTGGTGGGCGAAGTACAGCAAACCAAAAAATCAAGTGTTCAATGGTCAGTACACCTTGCTAATAAAAAAGCTGCCTGGTACCAGTTTAATGCGGCGCTGGATATACCTGCAACTGTGAGCCTTAGCGTGCCTTTAAGAAATGCAGATGTTAAAGGGGACGACAGGAGTGCCCTATGTATTGATACAGGTAAAAAATCGATAATGGGTATCGAGATGAAAGATTCCAGCTATGTAATGTCGGGTGATTTTGAAGGAACACCGGTTACTTTAGGGGAATTAAGGACAGATGCTGTAGGACGCCTTTTGGTTTTACCGGGCTTTGGGGTTTCTGCAAGTCCTTCTAACCAACCCGTATACAGGCCTGCCGACCCAGATAGTTTTAATAATGCTAACGGATGGTATGATGATATCGCTGACGGACCTGTTTATGCGAAAGTAACCATAGGAGGCGTTGATTATGAAGCCGACCCGGCATGGGTAGCTTCTGCACCGCCTAACTTTGCTCCTGACTTGGTAGGATGGAGAACTATGGACGACCTGCTGCAAAACCTATATATGGAAGTAGGTATGCTAAAAGTTCCTCAGCAAATATCATTTAATGATCATGTGCGACCTATACTGGAACGACTTAGCGAACTACAATGGGTAAATAAAGGATTCCTTTCCATGTTTGGTGCGGGAGGCCCTCTAAACTTCAAGGATCCTGAGTTTATGAAAAAACTGTCTTACGCTCCTTTGGATAACTCCATGTATCCTGATCCATACGCTGAGCTGCGCAGAGGTATTTACAACAGTTTCAGGCCAACGAATACCAAAATAGCCGAGGTAGCTGCATGGCCGCCTATTTATGGCGATGCCTTTGGATATACTAATCCTGATCCTAACCTGCCGCCGGCTCCGTCTACATACCTTCAACTTCCGCCATTTTATACCTATGTACTTACTAACTGGGTAAACGGACTGTTTATTAACGATTATAACCCTGACCATAAAGAGCCTCATAAAATTGAAGATGTAGATTTGCAAAAACAACCGGAAATGCTGGACAGGACAGCAATGCACTATTGCCTTGCCGATGCTTTCCACCCGGGAGCAGAACTTACATGGCCTATGAGAAATGCTTCAATGTACAGGGCACCATACAGAATAAGGGAACGAGAGGAAGGCCTGGCAGAACCTAATTATGGGGCTACGCTGGATAATAATTCGGTAATGAAAGTCAACGGGCCTTTATACGGTCAGGCGGCTGGGGACCTTACCCGCTGGATGGCACTTCCGTGGCAGGGAGATACTGCTTTCTGCCGTTCGGGTTATGATTTTGAGTATGATCCTTATTTGCCAACATTCTGGCCGGCAAGGGTACCAAATCAGGTTTTAACTGAGGTGGATTACAATACCCTTTGTGATACGAAACAGCCAATGGAAATACGTATTGCTGCTTTCCAAAACAGGCCGCAATGGTTAAGGCAGTTACCGTTACAAAATCCTGCTCCCGAACAAATGATGTACATGATTGCACACTTTGGTAGTATGGGTATACTGGAGGCAAAACCAAGACCCGAGGATATGGACTGGCTACCGGAAAACATATATGTTGAGAATCTTACCAAAGCACAGCAGGCTAATCTTAAATCAGATCACAGTATGTATGAAAAAGCCTTTGATGAGCTTGGACTATACAACCGCCAGTTGGCTGAAGCAGGCTGGATAAGTGAAGAACAGCGTAATGAATTTGTAAACATAAAACGCAGAGGTAACTAATGAATACCAATCGTTTTGAAATAATTGTAGCAGGTGGCGGCCCTTCGGGCTGCGCTGCTGCAATTGTATTAAAACAGGCAGGGCTTAATGTATGCCTGATAAATAAAGAATATGATATGCTTTATAAGGCAGGGGAATCCATTCCCGGGGCTACAATGCGCCTTTTTAAACGATTAGGTATAGATACTATTACCGATCTTCTTGACGATACTGAATATAAACGTTGCAGTGCCAATGTTTCATCTTGGGGTAGTGACGATTGGGTACACAGTAGTGGTATGTTAAACCCCGAAGGGGGAGGTTTCCATGTAGACAGGGTAAGGTTTGATAAAGCATTATTAATGAAAGTTAAGGCCTTAGGTATACCGGTATATTCCGCCACAATTGATGATGTTGTTTTAAATAGCAACAGTGATGTAAGGTTTAAAGTAAGCCTGAGAGAAGGGGGGATAAATGAAGTTTCTGCCAACTGGCTTATAGATGCTACAGGCCGTAAAGCGGTTATAGGGAAAAAACTAGGCTATAAGCGTACAAAAGTAGATAATCAGATGGCGGTAGTTAACTGGGTGTCTACTCCAAAAAATGATAATGACAATACTACCCGAATAAAATCAGTACAGGAAGGCTGGTGGTATACCTCACTTTTACCGGGAGGAAAAAGAGTTGTAAGCTTTCAGGGACTTTCAGATGAAATAGGAACGTTGTACAAGAATCCCGAACTGTTACTGGAAAAATTCAATAAAGAAGTTATATTACCTTATAAACTGACTATAAAATCATTACTTCACAGTAATGCGGTGGAGGCAGGTGTTTCTAAACCTGAATCAGTTATTTACAACGGAGTTTTATGTGTAGGTGATGCAGCTTTGTCATTTGATCCGCTTTCTTCGCAGGGAATATTTTTTGCCCTGTATAGCGGTATAAAAGCTGCCGAGTCTGTTATTGGTTGTTTGGATACCCCTTTACAAAAAGATAATATCCTTAATCATTATCAGCAGCTTATAGACCGAGTATTTATGGAAAACCAAAAATCCAGAAAGTATTTCTATTCAACAGAGGTGAGGTATTTTAATAAACCGTACTGGAAAGCCAGACGTGTTTTTTAATTATCAGAATTAGCCATTACCCTAAAGAGTGCTACATTACTCATCAATAAACTATTTTCCATGTTTATTTGCTGTATTTTTGCCGATATAAGGTTAGTTTCACGCGAATTTATAATGAAGATGGAGCTTTCCCCAAAGGAGAAAAGTCGGTCTTCTGCATCAAGCATGGTTTGATAATCCTGTACGAGACCGTTTAGTAAATCAGACTGTTTTTTAAGCGACTGTATTTCGGTCAGTTGTGCATCAATTTTGTTTTTAATTTGAAGCTGTTCCTGCTGTAGCTCAAATTTAGTATCCTGTAATTTAATTTTAGCCATATTAAGTGCACCTCTTTCTTTCCTTAAAAATATAGGGAAAGAGAAGTTAATCCCGATTTTATAATCTTCCGTACGGAAATTATCAATATAAGAAGGCTCTGAAAGATAATAATAACCCAAGTCTATTTTAGGAAGCAGGTAGTTAGCCTTTAACTTTCTTTCAATATCGAGCATTTCAACTTTAGTTTCGAGCATTTTAAGCTTAGGGTGTCCAGCAATTATAGCTTCAGTATCATTAATTCCTCCTGTATTTAATATATCCTCAATCTCTGTAAGAAGACCTACTTCAGGTTTTAAATCTTCAGATGGCTCTACAGGAGTTTCATTTATCCATAAATAATTAGCCAGTTCCAACCTCGCCTTATTTAGTTTAAGTATTGAATTTTCCAGACTCAGCTTACGGTTCTTAACCGAAATACCTGTTTCTACACTGTCAATAGCCGGTTTATCTCCCTGTTCAATAAGCCTTAACACTCCAGTATAACGTTTTTCCGCAGCGGTTAGATACTCCTTATACATTACCATTTCGTTGTAGTGCTTAAGCCATGAGAAATAAGCTGCCGATGCATCATACAAAACATCTAAGGCAGCAAGTCTTTGCTGTGATTTACTAAGGTTTATTTGTAGTTTGGCTTTTCTTAAATCGGCCATACGCTGATTGATAAAAAGCCCCTGACCAACAGGTACGGTAATACCAAGCGATGTTAATCCCTGATTAGGAGTAGTGTTTTGCGGGTTAAGATAATAACCCTCACTATTGTCAAAAGCAGCTTTTATTTCAATACCATACCATGTAGGTATTTTGAAACTGCTGTTCAGTAAAGAGTAATATTCGGTATCCTTGAATTGTTTTTTATCAAAATCAACTTCTATTTTAGGGTCAAAACCGCCGCGAGCCTGCATTAACTGTGCTTCGGCTCTGTCTATTTCAAGATTGGCCCGGCTAACCAAAGGGTGGAATTTTTTTACATATCCCAAATACTCCCTGTAGCTTAGTGTTTCTTCGTTAAATTCCTGCGAAAAAACACAAACCGGAATTAAAATTAGTAGTATATAGAATAAATGCCTCATTACTATTTCTTTTCGTTGTCCTTTGCTGTCATGGCTTTATCTGTATTTTTTGTACTGTAATAGTTAGGGGGGAACCCGTTAAGGTTTCGCCATATTTCATACCATACTGGTACATTATCAAGCAATGCTATGGTTTGTGCTCCCGCGCCTATACTTAACTGTTCAGGCCATGCCTGTTCATCGGCATCCGGCGATACAAGTATCCTGTATTTTCCGTTAGGGCTAATAAAGTTCTCTATGGCAACAACGCGTCCGCCAAAAGTACCGTATGATATACCCGGCCAACCCGAAAATACAATTGTAGGCCAACCGTCAAACCACACCCTTATTTTAGAACCTCTTTTAATTAACGGAAGATCAATAGGGTCTACATAGGTTTCTACCGCAATGTCATAACCTGCCGGCATGATGCTCACAACAGAAGTACCTTCCTTAATGGTTTCTCCAATACCGCTAAGTAAAGCCTTGTTTATATAACCGTCCTGAGGAGCTTTTATATAATATAATCCGTTACGGATGCTGTAATTAACATACTGGTTTTCCAGTTTTGTAACCTGGGCATCGGTATCATAAAGGCTACTCATTGCAGTATATTTGTCGCTGTTCGCTTTTGCAATTTTTTCAGTATACTCGGCTTTAATACGGTTTATTTCAACTCGTGAATTGATGAGCTCATTTCGTGAACCTAAAAGTTTGTTTTCCTGTGTAATGATTTTTGCCTGTGCTTCCTGTAGCTTAAGGCGTTTTTCCTCTACATCGGTTAGCGGTTTCAGTCCGTCTTTATTTAGGGTAACAGCCCTGTCAAACTGGGTTTGTGCAATGGTTAACTGAGTGTTTACCGCTGCAAGATCCATACTGTCACTTTTTACTTTTAGCTGAGCCTGTTTTATTTTATTACGTCCCTGCTCCAGTTTAAGGTTAAGTTCGTTGTTTAGGGAAACTATTTGGTTTTCCAGTGCCAATACTTTTCCGTCATATGACTTACGTGCCATTTTTTTTGCATCTACCTGTTGCTTTGTATTCTCTACAAGATTAGGATCAAAGTAGTTCTCCTTAACCTCAGATATAAATACAATTGTGTCACCCTTCTTTACAAAATCACCTTCCTGTACATACCATTTTTCAACCCTTCCGGCGATGGCTGAATGAATGGTTTGCGGACGCTGATCGGGCTTTAATGTGGTAACTGATCCTGTACCCCTAATATTTTGTGTCCAGGGTAAAAACAGGCCAATAAAACATAAAAGGCATACAAGTACTATTATCCTGTTCAGGATTTTATAGTGAGGCCTGCTGTTAAGCACCTTAATGGTTTCATATCCGGTTGGGTTTTCAACACGTACCGGATTATTGTTAGATATATTAAGCATTGCCGTTTATGTTTATGTCGTTAATCACTTGTCCGTTTTCCATTTCAATTTGTCTCTTACAGGCTTTTTTCCAGTATTCATCAACCGAAGAAATTACTATTGTCCAGTTATGGTCGGGGCTTACTAAAAAGTCGATTATTTTTTTAGCCGATTTTGGATCCATACTGATAGTAGGTTCTTCAAGGAAAAGAATTTTAGGGCGTTTTACAATGGCTCTTGCAATCATTATTTTTTGAATGATTGATTGGGTTAATTGTCTTCCGTCTGGGTTAACAGGGGTATCCAGTCCCATAGGCAGCCTTTTTGTAGCAGTTGTTAAACCTACTGCACTGAGAGCCCATTTTACATCTTCACCGCTTATATCAGGATTATTGAAGGTAATATTTTCCAGCAGAGTCCCTTCAAATGGAGTATCCTCCTGCATTACAACACCTATATGGCTTTTGTAACACTCGCTTTCAGACCTCTTTACGATATTATCATTAATGTATAATACTCCCGAGCTTGGAGAAAGGAATCCTGATAACAACCTTACCAAAGTGGTTTTCCCTGAATTATTGGCTCCTGTAATAAATACCTTTTCTCCCTGAATTATTTTCAGGTTTACCTTTTTAATGATGTCCTTATCATTGTCAGGGTACCTGTAAGTCATGTCCTCAGTTTCTAAGGTATAGTCGGTTTCTATGCAATCGATGTTTGTATTTTTTATACTTTTTTCAATTTCAAGATCAGTTACTAAACCTATTTTCTCAACTGCTGTAAGTACATCATAAAGGGTTTCAAATCCTAAAATAAGTTTTTCTACCGAGTTGATAATAAGTAAAATTATAATCTCTGCAGCAACAAACTGACCGATATTCATTTGTTGGTTAAGCACAAGAAAACCTCCTACCGAAAGGAGCCCGGCGGTTATAAATACCTTATAGGCGATAAGTTGTGAAAACTGCCTTTTAATCACATTAAAGTGCTTTTCCCTGAATGAAATGTAATTATTTACTAGCTTATCGTTTTTGTTCAGTGCGTACTCAAAGTTGTTTTTACGTGAAAAGCTGTTTTTGTTTCGTGCTATCTCCTGTAACCAGTAAGCCACCTTATATTTAAAGGTAGACTCTTTTATGCTGGTGTTTAAACCATCCTGAAATGAAAATTTGAATATGATGTAAAGCAGTATAAGTAGCAGTACACCAAATATTATAAAAAAGGAATGGTAAAGTGACAGTAGTACCAAACCAAGTCCAACCTGTAATATAGCCGTTGTAAAATCAAGCAATAGTTTTGATGTACCCTTTTGTATGGTTAGCGTATCAAAAAAGCGATTGGCTACTTCGGGCGGGTATTTATCATACAGGGAATCAAAAGTAAGTTTTGGTAAACGATGGGCAAACTCAAAAGAAGACCTGATGAATATTTTTTGCTGAAGGTTCTCTGTTATCCTTAACTGCATTAAGGTAAGTATACCTACCAGTGCCACACCCAGAGTTACAATAATTATAAGTACAATCCAGGAAACACTTATTTGTCCTCCCTGTATAAAATTAACTATGGCTTGTATACCAAGAGGTAATGACATACTTATTAGTCCTGAGAAAGCTGCATAAAAAACAATCTGGTATATATCTTTCTTATCCAGCTTTAAAAGGTTATAGAAGCGTTTTAATGGGGTCATATATTTTTTAGTTTAAAACTTTATTAATCAAATCGAGGTAAAAATCGCTTGGTGAAATCTCATCACTACAATTGGTTAGTGATGTTAGGTGCTGTTTTAAAAAATGCTGATGCAAAGCCCCTTCAACTATAGTACTTGCAAGCGAATCAGGGTAGGGGTAGCTACTATTCACTTCTTTAATTATTCCTGAAATACGATGTATTACTCTTTTATAAATTACAAAAAAGCCATTTCTGTTTTCTTCATCAACCTCTTTGGTAAGCAAGGTTTTAGTAAAGTCAGATATTATTATCTGCTGTAACAGGGCTTCATTAATATGTTCGGTAGATTCATCATCTTTAGTTTCTTCTGTAAATAATGAAACGGTTTTATTAAGGCGGTCTTTAGGGTTGGTTAGGTTAGCTGTTTCAAAAACCAACCTATATTCCATCCAGCTCCAGTACCATGAGGTAAGGTAAACCAACAGTTTATGTTTGTTCTCAAAATACCTGTATATGGAACTTTCGTTACTTTCAATACGCTGTCCCAGCTTTTTAAAGGTAAATGCCTCAAAGCCTATCTCTTTAATAAGTTGTATACTTTCATTCAATATTTTCTTTCCCAGTGCCGAGCTTTCAGGGTCTTTCAGATAAACATTTTCGTTTATCATAAGCTTTACATTGGATAGTACTATTCTCATTTTTGAAATATTTACATGCAAAAATAATAGTAATACTTTTAAAAATAAATTTTAAATCTAATTTTAACGTTTGTTTAGTTTGGTTTTGCAGTAGTTAAATTATTGAATTTGTTTTTAATAACATGATTTAAGTTACTCATTTTGATTTAAATTTCTTTATTGTTCCATTAAAATAATTAAGTAATGCACTACTAAATTTATATTTTTGCACCTCTTAAAATATAAATTATGGCTTCAGGTATTTTTGCAGTTTTAGATGATATAGCTGCCCTTATGGATGATGTTGCTGTTGCAAGTAAAGTAGCGACAGAAAAAACGGCGGGTATATTAGGTGATGACCTTGCAGTTAATGCCGAGAAGGCAACAGGTTTTGTATCGTCAAGAGAGTTGCCTGTACTTTGGGCTATCACTAAAGGATCGTTTATAAATAAGCTGATAATAATTCCTATCGCTTTACTTTTAAATGCTTTTTTCCCGATAGCTATTAAAGCAATTTTGATAATGGGCGGATTTTATCTTGCTTATGAAGGGGTAGAAAAAATAATTGAATATTTTTTCCATCATCCTGAACATATAGAAACTGCTGACCTAAAAGAAGGTATTGCTGATGATGTGGAAAAAAATAAAATCAAGTCGGCTATTACTACCGATTTTATACTCTCTATAGAAATTGTGATAATTGCATTGGGTACTGTTTTAGATAAGAGTCTTACCATACAAATTGTAACAGTAACTATTGTAGCGTTTTTGGCAACAGTTGGTGTATATGGACTTGTGGCAGTTATTGTAAGGATGGACGATACAGGTTATAAGCTGATAAAATACTCTAAAGGGAGTAGTTTTTTTACAGCTATTGGTCAAACCCTAATTAAGCTTTTACCGTTAACCATAAGGTTTCTTGCTGTAATAGGTACTATAGCGCTTGTTTTAGTTGCCGGAGGTATATTTGTTCATAATATAGAATACTTACACCATATTTTCCCCGACTTACCGTCGGTTGTGAAAGAAACAGCGGCAGGGTTGATAGGCGGTTTGGTAACTGTAGCAATTATTACCGGTATTAAAAAAGTAGTTTCCCTTTTTAAAAAGAAATAATTATCTGTTTTTAATTTCTAAGGATTAAACATAAAAAACATCTAAAGCACTATGGGTTTTAGATGTTTTTTTATTTAATATAACTTTTAGCCTATTACAGCCTTTCTAATACTTTAATTTTTTGAATTAAAGCTTCCGATTCCTGAAAATTGAGGGTTTGCTGTCCGTCAGACAGTGCTTTTTCCGGAGTAGGATGTACTTCATATATCACACCGTCTGCTCCGGAAACAATTGCAGCCAGTGCAATCCCCGGGACATAGTCCCTTATCCCTACACCATGAGAAGGGTCGGCAAGTACAGGTAAATGGGTTTTGTCTTTTAAAACCTGTATGGCGTTAATATCAAAAGTATTCCTGTAGCTGGTTTCAAAAGTCCTTATGCCTCTTTCGCATAAAATAATATCTTCATTACCGGCACTAAATACATATTCGGCAGAATATAACAGCTCATCAATACTGCCGCTGATTCCCCTTTTTATCATAACAGGCTTGTCACTTTTTCCCAATGCATCCAACAGGTTATAGTTTTGGGAATTTCGTGCACCAACCTGAAAGATGTCTATATATGGATAGAGTTCTTCTATTTGTGAGGCCTGCATCACTTCGGTAATGATTTTGATACCTCTTTTTTTACAGGCGTTGTGAAATAGTTTCATCCCTTCAATACCTAAGCCTCTAAAAGCATAAGGGGAACTTCGGGGCTTAAATACACCACCACGCATTATTTTAATACCCTGTTGAGAGAGGTGTTCTGCAATGCTTTCAGCCTGTTTTTCACTTTCAATAGAGCAGGGACCTGCTATTATCGTTTTTTCTTTGCCACCAATATATACGTCATTTCCTAAGTTTATTGATGTATAGTTGGTTTTCCATTTACGGGAAACCAGTTTGTATTGGTCGGAAACACGATGTATATCTTTCACAAGCGGTAGATGCCCCAGTTGCCTTATGTCTATTTCTTTGTTACCAATGCATATAAGGTAATTTTTCCGTTGTGTTTTAACATGGGTTGATTTATACCCTAGTCCTGCTATGGTTTCGGTTAAGGAGAGTATATCTTTTGTTTCTGTATTATGTTCTAACTGTAGTATCATGACTTACTGTTTTAATGAAATTTTTAATTTGTTGTTTGAGCTCTCCCTGTGCTATAGCTCTAATAAATGCGGTTCCTATAATTGCTCCCTCAGCATATTTACCTACCTGTTTTACATCTTTCCTGTTTTGAATACCAAAGCCCACAATACAGGGGTTATCCAATTTCATGGAGCTGATTTTACTGAGATAAGCTTCACGTTTTTCTGAAAAACCTGTATGCTCTCCCGTTGTTGAAGATGATGACACCACATAGATAAAACCTCCCGAAACAGAGTCTATGTACCTGATTCGGTCATCAGAAGTTTGTGGAGTAATAAGCAGAATGTTTTTTAGATTTAACTGTTTAAAATCAGTTTCATAATTTTCCTGATATTCCTCTATGGGCATATCGGGTATTATGAGTCCGTCAATACCAATAGCAGCTATTTTTTCTAAGAAAGAAGTAACACCGTATTGTAGTATGGGGTTGTAATATCCCATAAGCAGTAAAGGGATAGAGATATATTCCCTTAATGTAATTAGTTGTTCCAACAACAGTTCAATACACATTCCGTTTTCTATAGCTGTTTTACTGCTGTTTTGTATAACGGGACCATCTGCCAACGGATCACTAAACGGGATGCCAATTTCAAGCATATCTACACCATTAGCTTCCAGTTCTTTTGCTATTGTAAGGGTGTCGTTCAGGTTGGGGTAACCTGCCGTAAAGTATACCGACAGCACGGTTCCCGACTTATTTTTAAATAATGAATCAATTCTGTTTTCCATGAGGTAAGTGTTTTGTATAGGTTTCTAAATCTTTATCGCCTCGACCTGATAGGTTTATGACTACAACATCATCTTTTTTAAAAGAGATGTGGTTAAGGCAGGCAAGGGCATGAGCACTTTCAAGCGCAGGGATAATTCCTTCCAGTTTACACAGTTCATATCCTGCTGAGAGCGCATCGCTGTCGGTTATAGCAATAACTTTAGCTCTGCCTGTTTGTGCTAAATGAGCATGCATAGGGCCCACACCGGGGTAATCCAGCCCTGCTGATATACTGTATGGTTCGATTATTTGTCCGTCGCAGGTTTGTATCATAAGGGTTTTACTCCCGTGGATGATTCCGGGAGTACCAATAGAGATAGAAGCGGCCGTATGGTTAGTATCTATGCCTTTTCCTGCGGCTTCGGCAGCAATTAGTTTTACATCAGGTTCATCAATAAAGTGATAGAAAGCCCCCGCGGCATTACTACCACCGCCAATACAGGCTATTATATAATCAGGATTTTCATTTCCTGTTTTTTCCTTTAGTTGCTGTTTGATTTCCTCGCTTATTACCGACTGGAATTGGGTTACCATATCAGGATAGGGGTGTGGCCCCACTACCGATCCTATGATGTAATAAGTATCTTCGGGGTTATTTATCCAGTCCCTAATAGCTTCGTTTGTGGCATCCTTAAGAGTTTTACTCCCGCTAAGGGCAGGACGGACTTCTGCGCCCAGTAAACGCATTTTTTCAACGTTAGGAGCTTGTCTTCTAATGTCTGTTTCTCCCATATACACGATACACGGAAGTCCCAGTAAAGCACATACCGTAGCAGTGGCAACACCATGCTGACCCGCACCGGTTTCGGCAATAATGCGTTTTTTGTTAAGGTGTTTTGCCAGTAATATCTGCCCTATGGTATTGTTTATTTTATGGGCCCCGGTATGGTTAAGATCCTCTCGTTTCAGATAAATTTGTACACCGTATTTTTGTGAGAGCCTATTGGAATAATAAAGCGGACTTGGTCTGCCTACATAATCTCTTAATAGTGTTTTAAGCTCCTCTTTAAATTTATCATCATTTAGTACCGCTTTGTAATTTTGAAGAAGCTCTTCAATATTACTATGAAGTAATTCGGGGATGTAGGCACCGCCAAAATCACCGTAAAATCCTTTGTCGTTTATATGATATTGTGTTTTCATACTCTGCTGAATAATTGTTTTAAAAGTGTTATATCCTTTAAGCCATTAGGCTGTTCAAACCTACTGTTTACATCTATGCCTGTACATTTGGTATGAATAAGGTTTTCAATAAGTGCAGTAGCTGTTTTGAGGTCGAGTCCGCCACTTATTAAAAAAGGTGTTTCTAAATCATACCCCTTGAGCAGGGTATGGTCAAATAGTTTTCCGCTGCCGCCATAACTTTCTGTAGAAGTATCGAACAGAAATAAGTCAGTTACTCCCTCATAGTCCTTGCATCTATTAAAATCAAATGAGCTGTTTACTCCAAAGACCTTTATTACAGGAACATGCTTTTGGATTTTGTCACACAGCTCTACTGATTCATCACCATGTAACTGAACGCTATTCAAATCATACTTATTAACTAGGTTAATAATATTTTCTTCCGTTTCATCTACAAAGACTCCCACTTTATTTATGGTTTTTGGGATTTTGGCTATTACTTCTTCATTAATGGTTGGGACAGCATATCTTTTTGATTCTTTGTAAAAGATAAACCCCATATAGTCTGGTTCCAAACCTGCAACCTGTATTATGTTAGCCGGGTCTTTTAACCCACATACTTTAATTTTCATAACTAACAGTTTTAAGATTTAAAGCATGTTGTACATTAGAGATAAGTTCGTAGCAGGCTTTTTCGGGTTTGGAATGTTTCATAAACTGTTCTCCCATAAGGAAACCATGAAATCCGTTTTCTTTGAGCAGCAGTATGTCATCGACTGTTTTAATTCCGCTTTCAGATACTTTTACAACACTATCAGGTAGATGAGACGCAAGTTTTAAGGAACGCTCAATATCAACCGTAAAGGTTTTCAAATCCCGGTTGTTTATTCCCAAAACATCTGTTTCTGGTAAGTAATATTCCAGTTCGTTAAGGGTGTGGGTTTCCAATAGTACCTCTAAACCAAGCTGATGGGCAAGGTTTGTAAACGCTTTACACTCTTCTATAGTAAGCACATTTGCCAGTAGGAGTATGGCATCTGCTCCAATGGACTTAGCTTCAATAATCTGGTATTCATCAACTATAAAGTCTTTCCTTAAAATAGGACAGTAGTTATACTCACGTGCAGTTGTCAAATCATTGTTTGTTCCGCCGAAAAAAGTATTATCTGTAAGTATGGATAGAGCACTGGCGCCTGCCTGCATATAGCCAATGGATGTCCTCTCCACATCTACATAAGGGTTTATATTGCCTTTAGAAGGGGATTTACGTTTAATCTCGGCTATAATACCAACTCTGTCCTTACACTGTAAATAGTGTTTTAACGATACTGTGGGGCTGTCAAAGTAAATACTGCTTTCCAGTAGTTTTATTGGATAGAGTTCTTTTCTCTCGGCTACTTCTTTCTTTTTATTTTCAATTATCTTATTCAAAATATCCATGTTAATTGCTGTTTATAAGTTGTTTAAATGTGTGGTATGCCTTACCGCTTTCTATAATTTCTCTGGCTTGGGCAATACTTGTAAGCCTGTCTTTCCCTGTAGCCGATTCAATCGCTATACCCGCATTTACCGCAATGGCATTGTTTTGTGCAGATGTGCCTTCACCCTTAATGATATTGATGAAAATATCGGCAGCGTCCTTTACACTATGTCCTCCAAATAATGCTTCTGGCGAAGCGGTAGGAATGGTAAGGTCGCGCATACTGATTTGCTCTTCACCTTTACGGCTAAACAGTTTAAAATCGCCCGTGGTAGAGATTTCATCATAACCGTCAATAGAGTGTACTATGGCATATTTGCATTCCTGTTGTTGTAACAGATAGTGGTAGTTACGGCCTATTTCGGCATGGTATACACCAATCATCCTGTTCTTGGGAAATGCAGGGTTAATTAAAGGACCCAGCATATTGAAAAAGGTTTTTATACCCAGTTCTTTCCTTACCGGAGCTGCGTGTTTTAGTGTTGGGTGAAACAATGGGGCATGTAAAAAACAGATGTTATAGTTGTCCATTTGTTTTTTAAGGACATCAATATCATTGGTGAACGTGTACCCTAAATGCTCCAATACATTTGACGAACCGCTTACGGATGAAACTCCGTAGTTACCGTGTTTTGCGACAGGTACTCCATAGGTAGCTACTATAAATGCTGTAATGGTAGAGATATTAAAAGTGTTTTTACCATCGCCACCTGTACCGCAAACATCCATAACTTCCTGATTAAAGGAAACAGGGATGCATAATTGTAAAAGGGCATTGCTAAACCCGTTAAGCTCTTCGGTTGTCATACTTCTCATTAGGTATACTGTGATGAACGATGCAATCTGGCTGGAATTTACCTTTCCGGTGGCAATCTGCTCCAGTGCATTGTAAGCTTCGTTACTGCTAAGTGTTTGATACTGATATAGTTTTTCCAAATATGTTTTCATGTTAGTGAATTTAAGTTTAGACAATAGTTATCCGGGGTGAGTAAATCACCTTTATTTTTTTGGCTAGAGCCGATTAGTTATATAGAAAGGAAGAGTTAGGCGCTAAGCCAGCTGTGAAGTATCTGTTTACCGTATTGAGAAAGTACAGATTCAGGATGGAACTGAACACCGCGAACATCCAGTGTTTTGTGTTTTATGGCCATAATGTTTCCGTTATCATCTGTAGCTGTGACTTCAAGAGTATCGGGTAAAAAGTTATTGTCTACGGTCCATGAGTGGTAACGTCCGGCTAAAAAGTTATTAGGGCAGTCGTCAAAAATAATATCAGGATTAGTGATGGTAATGGTTGTAGCAATGCCATGAAATACCTGTTCCTGATTTTTAAGTTTGCCTCCGTAAGCTTCACCAATAGCTTGTAGCCCAAGGCAAACACCAAAAATACTTTTGGTTTCACCGTAGGTTTTGATAATATCGGGCAGTAAACCTGCTTCGCGGGGAATACCGGGGCCGGGAGACAGAAGTATTTTGTCAAAACGATTTATTTCCGCGAGGGCAATCTTATCGTTTCGATGTACTTCAAACTCTATATCACTTACCTGTTCTACAAGCTGAACCAGATTGTAAGTGAAGCTGTCATAATTATCTAAAATTAGCAACCGTTTCATCTTCTGTTTTATTAATCATTTTTAAATTAGTATCTGAATTGGCATTTCGGATAGCTTTCCTTAATGCATTTATCTTATTGTTTACTTCCTGCAGTTCGTTTTCTTCATTGGATGAATGTACTATACCTGCACCTGCCTGATAGTGCAGTATGTTGTTTTTACTTAAAAACGAACGGATGATAATAGCGTGCTGGGTTTGATTATTAAAGTCAATGTATCCCACACTGCCACCATAAAAACTACGTCCTGATATTTCATACTCATGAATGAGCTGCATGGCCTTGTGTTTAGGGGCTCCGCTTAGTGTACCGGCTGGGAAAGCATTCAGTAAAGCGTTATAAGCCTGATGGTTTTCTCTCAGTTCTCCCGAAACTTCAGATACCATATGGATAACATGGGAATAGGAGTGAAGTTCTTTATAGTAGTTTACGGTAACACCGGTAGCATTTTTACCAAGGTCGTTACGGGCAAGATCTACGAGCATAACATGTTCGGCATTTTCTTTAGGGTCGTTTTTCAGTCTTTCAGCAGCTAGGATGTCTTCGGTTTCGTTACCACTTCGTTTTACAGTTCCGGCTATAGGGTGCACTGTAAGCCTCTTATCTTTTAAAATAATCTGAGATTCGGGAGATGACCCAAACAGTTTAAAACTGCCGTAATCCAGGTAAAAGAGATAAGGTGAAGGATTAATACTGCGCAAAGCCCGGTATACGTTAAATTCGTCTCCGTTAAAGTGCTGGGTAAATTTTCTGGAAAGTGCCATTTGGAAAACATCTCCGCGCAGACAATGCTTTTTTGCAGTACTTACCATGTTTTTGAAACTATTGTCATCAATTTCGGTTTCTTCACTATCTATGGTATAAAAGTCGTAAACGTTAGCGGGCTTGTTTACTACTTGTGAGCTTATATTATCAAGATTGCTTTCAGCTGTTTCCTGTTCTGTGTGATGGGAGAAGATGTAGAGTTCGTCATATTGATGATCAAAAACCAAAACATACTGATAAACAGCATAGAAAAGGGTAGGTATACTTTCGCCTGATTTACTCAGTTTAGTGTCTTCTGCATATTGTATAGTATCATATCCGGTGTATCCAAAGAGTCCGTTTGAGGTGAAAGGGAAATTGAATTTTTTTACAGAGAAGGATTTGATGTAACCGGAAATGAAATCGGTAATACTTTGATTACAGTCAACCTTTTCATTATCTATATAAAAGCCTTTATCTTCAATATGGATACTGGAAAGCGGATTAAGGCAAATGTAGGAGTAACCGTGTTTCCTGTTGAGTATCTCTGAATTTTCAAGTAGTAACGGTTTTTCAAAACTATCCCGTACCTTTAGGTATACCTGTATGGGTGTCAGCGTATCTGACGAGATTTTTTTATAGGATGAATACATCTTTTTTGTGTTCATATTTTAGGATTTAAAAGTGAATTAAAAACAAAAAGCCCGCTGTTAGTGAACAGCGGGCCCGTGTATATTGGTATCCTTTGAGTATATATAATAACTTAGCTGTTCACAATATTTATTGTAAACCACCACCAGTTATTATTTAGGATATTTGTTGTCATATTTAATGCAACATTAAAACAAATAAATTACATATCAAAAGACTTTAATATTTTTTTGATATAAAAAAAGAATACCTGCCTTTAAATAAGTTGTTTGTAACACGTTTATTATGAGTTTATTAAAGCTTCTCTTATTTCAGGTATTTTTACTTCAAAAACTTCAAACAAGCCTATTTTTTCTAAAAGGAGTGCCTGTTCTTTAATGTTACTCATAGCTGTTTTGTACTCATTTGAGTTTTTATCCAGGTTGATTACAGTCTTACAGTTTAGGAGAAAAGCTCCTATACTTCCTTTTCTTATTTCCTGTCCGTTAATGGTTACCTGGTTTTGATTATCCGGTAAAAGTTCTTCTGCTTTCATTTTTATCTTTTTTAGTTATAAAGCAAAATTCGGCATCTATTCTTTTTTAGACGATAACAATTGTTAAGAAGTGTAAAGTGAGTTTAATGTAGATAGAAACGTATTTTTTTACTTAATGGCATATTGATAAATTTAATTCTATATAAAATCTTAATATTATCTTTATGGACAAATAGAAATTCATGAACTACATCATATCTGTTGCGGTAATTATAATCGTCGCACTTTTCTTTATTCTGAAAAAGCCTAAAAAGGCCGTTGCAAAACCTTTTCCGTCACATTGGCACCAATTATTGTTGGATAATGTATTGTTTTACCGAAACCTTACACCTGAGAGGCAAACCGAATTTCAAAAACGTATTATGCAGTTTCTTAGTGAGGTGTATATAGAAGGGGTTCAGTTTGAAGTAACTGATTTAGACAAAATATTAGTAGCCTGTAGTGCTGTTATTCCTGTATTTGGTTTTACCGAATGGCATTATTATAACCTTAGTGGTGTATTGTTGTATCCTGATTATTTTAACGAAGATCTTGATTTTGCCGATACGGCCAAGTCACGTAACATAGGCGGACTGGTAGGTACAGGTAGGTTTGAAAACCAGATGATTTTGTCCCGAAAAGCTTTATATCACGGTTTTTTTAATACTACAGATAAAGGGAATACAGGTATACATGAGTTTGTACACTTAATTGATAAAATGGACGGACTTGTAGACGGGGTTCCCGAGAAATTGCTGGGGCACCAATATGCAATACCGTGGTTGGATTTGATACATAAAAAGATGGAAGCTATTAATGATGATAAGTCAGACATACGCGAATATGGAGGTACAAATCAGGCTGAATTTTTTGCTGTAGCGTCAGAGTATTTTTTTGAACGACCTGATTTATTAAAACGTAAACATCCTGAGTTATATAAAATGATGGAAATGTGTTTTAATACAAATAAGCAATAAAAACTCCGGCGAAAATTTTCTTGTTTTAAATAAGTTATTGTGTGGTTTAGCAATAAATGCACCTAATAACCTAAAAAATCAATCTCACTCCCGAAGAGACTAGTTTTAGATTAATGTTATTGCCCTTAAGGCAGAACAAAACAACAGGAAGTTTTATTAAATATTCTACGATATGTATATACAGATATGGTAAGGTCATACTAAATACCAACTAACCTATTATTTTAGACAGGGTGAACCATAATAGAAACTTATCTTTTAAAATAGTATCAAAAAAATATTATTAACATTGTAAAAAGAAGAGAGCAGGTTTTTTAATTGGGAAATTCAAGTAACAAAATTTTACCTATTTCCATATATTTGCCTTAATTCATTAAATACCTTTCTTTTTGAAATCACTTATTATCTTTTTTGTTGCCATATTATCATTTCTTGGATTAAGCGGGCAGGACTTATCTTCTGCAAGGCAGGAACTGGATAATGCCTTAATGCAAAAAGAGCATTTTGCAGAAATTAAAAGAAAAAAAATCGCAGGTTACAAAAAAGAAATTACTCCCGGTTTGGATTTAAAAGAGGAGTATGGGATTAATGAAAAGCTCTATAAGCAGTACAGGAAATTTAATCTTGATAGTGCTATTTACTACATAAACAGGAACATCTCTATAGGGAAAAAACTTAATAGTAAATACCACAGAGACCGTTCATCAATACAACTGGCAAACCTATATTCTTCAAAAGGAAATTTTCTGGAATCGCAGTCGTTACTGGACGGTGTTAATATTACCAAACAATCAAATGATCTTAAAGCTTTATATTATGAGTTTTACAGTCAGTTTTACGAGCATTATACAACCAATAATCCAAGTGAGCATTATGCAAAACAAATAGAGGTATATAGAGATTCCCTGTTGCAGGTACTTAATAGAGACTCTAATAAGTACAAAATAAATTTGGCCCAGCAATTAATGTACAAAAAGGATTATTCAAAGGCTCATGAACTGCTTGAGAAAATGGAACGTAACAGCACGGTAAGAGATCCCGATTATGCCATGTACGTTTACCTTTTAGGGGATATTTATATGCGGGAAGATGAGCAGGAGGAAGGTATAAGGTATTATTGCCTTGCAGCAGTTACTGATATTGAAAATGGTATTAGGGATCATGGTGCTATACAAAACCTTGCGATATATTATTACTATCAGGGTAAAATTGATTTAGCCTATAAATATGCACAGTCGGCACTTGAAGATGCTGTGGCTTGTAATGTAAAATTCAGAACCCTTATGATGTCTGAATTTTATTCAATTATAAACGCTTCGTATCGGGAAAAAGAAAATGCAGCCAAAAGTACTTTACGAACCTACCTTACTTTAATAAGCATTCTCAGCTTCTTTTTGATTTTAGCTGTAGTCTATGTTTATAGCCAGATGAGACGAATTTCAAAAGTCAAGGAAGAGCTTCTTATATCAGGTGAAAGGCAAAAGAATCTTAACATGGAGCTTAAAACTGCCAATGAACAACTTAAGGTGTTTAATTCGCAGCTTCATGAGTCCAATAGGGTGAAAGAGGAGTATATAGCGCAATTTTTTGATATCTGTTCTTCCTACATAGCCAAGCTTGATGATTATAGAAAGAAGCTGAACAAAAAGGCTATGAACAAACAGTTTGATGAGCTGTCTAAAATATTAAAATCAAGTAGTGTGACCAATGAGGAACTTCATGAGTTATATGAACGATTTGATACAATTTTCATAAATCTGTATCCTAATTTCGTAAGTGAGTTTAATGACATGTTATTGCCGCAGGAAAAAATTGAACTCAAGCCCGGTGAATTACTGAATGCCGAATTACGAATTTTTGCACTGGAGAGACTCGGGATTAGTGATGCAGTTAAGATAGCTTCCTTTTTACGATATTCTTTGAGTACCATTTATAATTACCGTACTAAGGTGCGAAATAAAGTAGCAATATCACGTGAAGAATTTGAAGAAAGACTTAAAATTATAGGTTAAGTCAATTGTTAAATTTCTCGTTTTTATTATATGCTGTGGTAATGATGAGGCTATAATTACCCCATTTCCTTCTACATAAACACTGCAAAACAACTACAATTTATAATTAATTATTTTATGTAGTTAGTTGATTATTAGTGTTTAATGGTTTTATGTGTTCTACATTATGACCTATAGTATTTCGTATTGCTACTATAACGTTTTAGTTTTACCCTCAATAAAATCTGTCGGTAATTAACGGCGCTTAATACGAAATACAATGAAAAAAATTATTACAGTAGTACTTGCTCTACTTGCAGGTCTGCCATCAGTAGCCCAGCAGAGGAATACTGAAATGGATAATTTCATAGATAACCTTATGGACAAAATGACCTTAGATGAAAAGATAGGTCAGTTAAACCTTCCAAGCGAAGGCGATATTATTACCGGACTTGGCAGTAACAGTAATATAGCAGAGAAAATTCGTAAAGGACAGGTAGGGGGAATGTTCAATATTAAAGGAGCAGATAAGATACGCGAAATACAAAAAATAGTGGTTGAAGAAAGCAGGATGAAAATCCCTATGCTTTTCGGGATGGATGTTATACATGGTTATGAAACGGTTTTCCCTATACCACTGGGGCTTGCCTGTACCTGGGATATGGATGCCATAGAGCAGTCGGCAAGAATTGGTGCAATTGAAGCCAGTGCAAACGGAATTAACTGGACTTTTAGCCCTATGGTAGATATTGCCAGAGATCCAAGATGGGGACGTGTTTCCGAAGGAAGTGGTGAAGATCCCTTTTTAGGCGGTGCTATTGCTAAGGCGATGGTAAAAGGTTACCAGGGAAAGGATAATTCATTTTCTGAAAACTCAAATATACTGGCATGTGTAAAACACTTTGCACTTTATGGTGCAGGAGAGGCAGGACGTGATTATAACACGGCAGATATGAGCCACATTCGTATGTATAATGACTATTTCTATCCTTACAAAGCTGCTGTAGAGCAGGGTGTAGGTAGTGTTATGGCATCATTTAATGTTGTCGATATGGTACCTGCTCACGCTAATAAATGGCTGCTTACAGAAGTATTACGCAATCAGTGGAATTTTACAGGTTTTATCGTTGCCGATTATAATGGTGTAGGAGAAATTCCTAGTCATGGCCTAGGCGATATGAAAAATGCCAGTAAACTGGCCCTTAATGCCGGACTGGATATGGATATGGTATCTGAAGGATATTTAAATAACCTTTCAGGACTGATTAAAGAAGGAAAAGTAGATTTAGAACAAGTTGATAAGGCATGTCGCCGTATACTGGAAGCTAAATATAAACTGGGGCTTTTTAAAGACCCCTATAAGTTTTGCGACAGCAAGAGAGCCAAAAAGGATATTTATACCAAAGAGCATAGGGCAATAGCAAGAAAAACAGCATCAGAGAGTTTTGTACTCTTAAAAAATGAAGATAATGTTTTACCGTTAGATAAAACTAAAACCATTGCAGTTATAGGTCCTTTGGCAAATACTGCATCTAATATGGTAGGAACATGGAGTGTAGCAGCAAAACTGGATAAACCACTAACACTTTTAGAAGGTTTAAAAGATGTGGCAGGAAAAAAATCAAATATACTTTATGCTGTAGGTTCAAATCTTTTAAGTGATCCTAAAATGCAGCAGGCAGCCACTATGTTTGGCAGAGATATACCCCGTGAAAACAGAAGCGAAGAAGAACTAACTGCAGAAGCATTGGCTATAGCAGCAAAGGCAGATGTAATTATTGCAGCTATGGGTGAAGCATCTGAAATGAGTGGAGAGTCAAGCAGCCGTACCGATATAGGTATTCCGGCAGTTCAAAAGAGATTGTTAGAAAAACTGGTGGCAACAGGTAAGCCTGTGGTATTGGTATTGTTTGCAGGACGCCCTATGACATTGGTTTGGGAGCAGGAAAATGTACCAGCAATTCTTAATGTGTGGTTTGGCGGAAGTGAAGCTGCACAGGCTATAGGTGATGTGGTATTTGGTGATGTTAACCCTAGTGGTAAACTGGTTTCTACTTTCCCAAGGAGTGTTGCACAAATTCCGTTGTATTACAATCATTTAATGACAGGAAGACCGGCTTCAGATAAAGGTTTTGAGAAGTTCAGGAGCAACTATATGGATGAGAAAAATGCACCTTTATATCCTTTTGGTTACGGGTTAAGTTATACTACATTTGAGTACACAGATATTACACTTAGTAGTACAGAGATGACTGCCAAAGGTAGTATTCAGGCTAGTGTTACAGTTACAAACACAGGTAACAGAACAGGTAAGGAAACGGTACAGTTATACATAAGGGATATGGAAGCCAGTATTTCAAGACCTGTTAAAGAGTTAAAAGGGTTTGAGAAAATAAGCCTTAAAGCAGGCGAATCAAAAACAATCACTTTCACTATTACAGAAGATCTTCTGAAATTTTATAATAGCCAGCTACAGTATGCCAGTGAACCGGGTGCTTTCCGTGTTATGATAGGAAGTAGCAGCGATGCCGTTAAAACAGCCTCATTCAATCTTAAATAATAAAGAAACAGTATATGATACGTAAAATCACCTTAGCCTGTTTATTCCTTTTGGCTTTCAATGCCAAAGCACAACAGGCACTACCAGTCTATCTTGATGATACAATACCTATGGAAGAGCGTGTTGAAGATGCACTTTCCAAAATGACTACAAGGGAAAAAATAGCCATGATACATGCACAGTCAAAATTCAGTTCACCGGGTGTACCAAGACTCGGTATCCCTGAAAACTGGATGACCGACGGGCCTCACGGTATTCGTCCGGAAGTACTGTGGGATGAGTGGGAACAGGCTAGTTGGACCAATGATTCGTGTATTGCGTTTCCGGCTCTTACAGCACTTTCTGCAACATGGAATAGGGAAATGGCACTTCTTTACGGTAAAAGCCTTGGAGAGGAAGCCCGTTATCGTAATAAGAATGTACTACTGGGCCCCGGAGTAAATATTTACCGTAGCCCGCTAAATGGTAGGAATTTTGAGTATATGGGAGAAGATCCCTTCCTTGCCGGAGAAATGGTTGTGCCTTATATAAAAGGGGTTCAGTCTAACGGTGTGGCAACCTGTGTAAAGCATTTTGCTCTTAATAATCAGGAAACCAACAGGCATGGTGTAAATGTGATTGTAGACGACCGTGCCCTTTATGAAATTTACCTTCCGGCTTTTAAAGCTGCGGTACAAAAGGGAGGTACATGGGCTATTATGGGAGCTTATAATAAGTATAAAGGTCAGCAGGCCTGCCATAATGAATACCTACTTCAGGATATTTTACGTGGTGAATGGGGTTTTGACGGTGTTGTTGTGGCCGATTGGGGTGGTGTTCATGATACCAAAGAAGCGATTTATAACGGACTTGATATTGAGTTTGGTACCTGGACCGACGGACTTACGTGGGGCAAGAGTAATGCTTATGATAATTACTACATGGCAGCACCATATCTTGAGTTGATAGAATCGGGTGAGGTAGGAACAAAAGAACTGGATGATAAGGTAAGGAACATATTACGCCTTTCTTTCAGGACTACAATGAATAGGAACAGGCCATTTGGCTCTTTCGGTACAGATGCACATGCAAAAGCGAGCCGTACTATAGCAGAAGAAGGTATTGTACTTCTAAAAAATAAAAACTCACTATTACCACTGGATGTAAAAAAGCATAAAAAAATTGCTGTTATAGGGGAAAATGCTATTAAGATGATGACCGTAGGAGGGGGTAGCTCTTCACTAAAGGTGCGCTATGAAGTCTCTCCGCTTGACGGAATAAAGAGTAGGGCTGGAAATGATTTTGAGGTCGTTTATGCCCGAGGTTATGTAGGTGATGCCAGCGGAGACTATAACGGAGTAGTTTCCGGTCAAAATCTTAAAGATGACCGTAGTGCTGCAGAGCTTAGAGAAGAAGCTTTACGTGTTGCTAAAGAGGCTGACATCGTTGTATTTGTGGGCGGACTGAATAAAAGTGATTTTCAGGATAGTGAAGGCAATGACCGTAAAGAGCTTGAGTTACCTTATGGGCAAAATGAACTAATAAGTGACTTGGCAAAAGCTAATAGTAATTTTGTATATGTAAATATTTCCGGTAACGCAGTAGCGATGCCATGGGAAAAAGAAGTACCGGCAATTGTACAGGGGTGGTTTTTAGGTACAGAAGCAGGAAATGCCATTGCTTCGGTACTGTTTGGTGATGTAAACCCTTCAGGAAAACTAACTTTTACTTTCCCTGTCAAGTTACAGGATAATGCAGCACATGCTTTAAATGCATTTCCGGGTGATGATGAGGTAACTTATAAGGAAAGTATTTTTGTAGGGTACAGATGGCATGAAAAACAAAACATAAAACCATTGTTTCCGTTTGGATACGGATTAAGCTATACCACATTTAAATATAGTGATATAAAGGCTGATAAAACAACCGTAAATGATGATGAACCACTTACTGTATCTGTAAAAGTAAAAAATACAGGTAAGCGTGACGGAGCAGAGGTAGTACAGCTTTATATTTCTGATACCGAATCGTCACTTCCAAGACCAATTAAGGAGCTGAAAGGGTTTGAAAAAGTGTATCTAAAGGCTGGTGAAGAGAAGACCATAACATTTAGCATTGCTAAAGAGGATCTTAGTTATTTTGATGATAAGAAACATCAATGGGTTGCCGAGCCAGGTAGCTTCAGGGCAATAATAGGCGCTTCTTCTCGGGATATACAGGGAGATGTTAGATTTACCCTGAAATAAATACAAACATGTAAATGGCTAACCAAAAAATAATCAGTAAGAAAGTATAATATAAAAATTTAGTTAGAGTCGTTTGGTTGACGCAGGTTCTGTAAAGGGTAGTATTGAGCTCAATATACTACCCTGAAGCGGAACTGTTAAAACATTAATGAATGTACAGGTTTGAATCAAACGTCGCCAAATATAAAGTGGCTAAAAATGAAACAAAGCTCGTTAAGTTACTGTAAAAAAGGAATTTAACGGGCTTTGTTTGTGTTGTTTTGCACCTGTTCAGAAATCAGCAAAATATTTTTTACAGGCTTTTACAAGATTCAAGGTGCAATAGAGGTGTAATTTCTATCTAAAGATCGATAAATATTACAAAAAACTATTTGTCTATATCAGAGATGTATAGGAACAAAGATGACTTGTTAGAGTCCAAATATAAAATCTTTATAAATAGTCATTTTAGATAACCTAGTGATAATTAGTTTTAAAGAGTTAAAATATAAGTTGTGTCTTTAGTTTAAAAGTTAAAGTGGTTTTTGTTATTAATGTATTGGTATTCAGGTTGTTTTATGATTTTTTTAAGAAGATAGAATTCTGTAATTCTTAACTTTAGTTAAATATCGGTTATAATTCTTAAAAAAAACATATAACAACAATCATTTAACCAACCAATACATGAAGCAATACTACCCTGAAGAAAGTTTTTCTTCCAAAAGGGACTTTGCTGCTAAGTTGTTTTGTCTAGCATTTGTCTTTTTATTTGGAACATTAACCTTAAAAGCCCAAAACTGTACTGTCAACGCAGGTGTTTTGAATGAAACTATCTGTGAGAATGATGTATTGTTTTTGAGTGGTAATATACCATCTCCTATAATTGGGCCTGCTGAATGGTCTCAGGTGTCGGGACCGTCAGTAATAATAGTATCGCCTAATTCTCCTAATACTGAGGTAACGGGATACACAGGAGGTAATACCTATGTGTTTAGGTATTCGGCAACTTGTGGCGACGGTGTTTATACCTATCAGGATAAAACTGTTGTTGTACAACCCATAACTACTGCAAATGCCGGGACCGATATTGCCAGTTGCCCCAATTCGTCGGGAAGTTTGGTGATAACAGGTAACGTTCCTGAAAATAGCGGGGAAACCGGGCAATGGCAAATTGTAGGCAACAATGGTGCAGGGGTTGTAATTAATTTTCCTAATTCGCCCACATCTACCATTACACTTCCGCAAAATAGTTGTGGTACAAGCACATTACGCTGGACTATTACAGGCCCAGAATATGCACCGGGTCAGTTTTGTCAATCCTCATCAGATATAACAGTTACCAATTATGGAGGACAAACTCCCGTATATGCGGGACCTGACCAAACGTTGGGTAACTGCTATACAGTAAGTCAGTCGGCCGATTTAAGCGGGTCTTTTGGAGGGTGTAACCTTAACGGACAAAGCGGGACATGGGAATTTGTTAGCGGACCTAATACTCCTGTAATTACCAGCCCTAATGGCAATTTAACTTCTGTAAATAATCTGATTGAAGGGACATACATTTTTCGATGGACTGTTACTGGTCCTTGTGTTTCAGGCAGTGATGATGTAAGTATTACTGTGCCTGCTGCTACTCAGGATGTAACAACACTATCAGGAGGGAATGAAAATATTTATTTTTGTGACAATACAATAACACAGGTAACCTTAGAGGCGCAAACCCCTTTATATTCCGGTGAAACGGTAGAATGGACACAAATTGAAGGAGACCCCGGTGCTGTGATTGAATCACCTAATAATCCAACTACTTTAGTAACTAATATTTCAAATTCCGGTGATCCCTATACTTTTCGGTATACACTAACCAACTCGGTAACAGGTTGTGTTTTTACAAAGGATTATATTGTACATTTTAGCGGACCAACACGTACAATAGAAGCAAATGGAGGAAATAATATACATGGGGGGTGTAATGAAAACCAATTTTCAATTCCGCTTGTAACAACGGGTAATGGAGTAAACAGATATCGTATAGTAAGTGGCCCGGCAGCATCTCCGCTCGGTCCGTTTCCTACCTCTCCTTCAAATGTGGGGAGTACTTTAAATATAAATTTAACTGTTGCGGGTACCTATATAATACAATTTGCACGTGTTCCTAATGGTGATTTGCCTATTGGGTGTGATTTTGGGTTTGATTCAATGACTATAGTTGTATCTGGTAACCCAACCCCTTCTAATGCAGGTTCTAACATTAGTCTTGATTGTGGTATTACAACTACTCAGCTTGCCGGTGTTCCTCCTGCTGTTGGTATTTCAGCATGGACACAGGTTAGCGGTCCTAATCAGGCAACTATTACCAATAATTTTGATCCTGAAACTACGGTAACAGGTCTCGTATCGGGAACCTATGTTTTTCAATACATAACTAAAGGAGAAGGTGCACGGTGTGGATTTTCTACGGCTAATGTAGAGGTATATGTGTCTTCTTCAACCTTAACACCTCCTGATGCGGGTGCTGACGATACGATTTGTGTTGAGGGAACAGTAACCCTGTCTGCCAATGCGCCACAGGCAGGAGAATATGGCGAATGGAGTCAGGTTTCAGGACCTGATATAATAACATTTTCTGATGTTAATGATCCTAATGCAGTTGCCTCAGGTTTTCTTTCTGACTCTTCTGCTTATGTATTGCGATGGACAATAGGATATTCAAATCCGGGGTCTTCAGGTTGTAGTGCGCCTGTGTTTGATGATGTAGAGATTACAACAAATACCAATCTGGCTCCCACAACAGCTATTGCAGGACCGGATGCCTGTTATCCATCAGGGACTACAGATGTTACTTTAAGTGCTAATGATCCAACAATATTCGGAATAGCGGTCGAAGAAGGGACATGGTCAGTAAGTCCTGTGGCAGGAATAACATTTGATGATGTAAATGACCCTAATACCACAGCTCATAATATACCGTCTGATGGCACCTATACATTTACATGGAGTATACAAAGGATAATCCCTATATGTGATGCTTCTACCGATGATATGGTAGTAACAGTGGCAGATACTCCTCTTGCCGATGCAGGTCCTGATCAGCAAGTATGTGATGAAACTATTATAATGGCTGCTACTTTATCTAACGGAGCACAGGGTACTTGGACAAGAATTTCAGGACCGGGAAGCTATACGATAAGTGATGAACACGACCCTAATGCAACATTTACGTTTACTTTTAGTGGGTTTTATACATTTAGATGGACAGTTGACGCAGGTATATGCTCAACAAATTTTGATGATGTAAATTTAACCATTAATGTGCCTGTAGGCACTGTAGATGCAGGCCCGGATCAGGATATTTGTGCAGGAGACTCTACAATATTAGCTGGTAGTTCGTATGATTCTTTTTTTGAAACAGGAGAGTGGTCACTTTCAGCAGGGGCACCTAATGTACCAATACTGGCAGATGCCAGTGATCCAAACACCACGGTATCTGGCTTGGTCGCAGGGACCTATATTTTTACATGGACCATATCGAGTAAAGATTATTTTTTATGTCCGCCCGTATCAGATACTATGGTTATAGAAGTATCTCCTCCTGCTAATGCAGGAGATGATGCCACCTATTGTGATGTAACTAGTATACAGCTTATAGGTAACGATAATTCCACAGGTACCTGGACACAGGTTTCGGGACCAGCCTCAACAATAACACAAAGTCCTGCTAACAGTTATGTGGCCAATGCAACAGTTATACCGGGCAATACATACGTGTTTCAGTATGAAACCGATACTTTTAATTTCACTTCGGGAGGTACATGTCCGGGATCTACAGATACTGTACAGGTTGAAATATTTTCGGGAGCAAGTGTAGATCCCGATGCAGGATCTGATCAAAAATTATGTATAGACGATGTTGGCGGAACAGTAACTATGGCAGGAAATTCTCCACCGGGAGATGTTACTTTAGCCGAATGGCGATGGTTATATCAGCCAGCAGGAAGTGTTGCCACTATTGATAACCCTACAGATGAGAATACTACGATTTCCAACTTAACGGTTGAAGGATTGTATGTTTTGGAATGGGTTTTTGAGAGTGCTTCATGCCGTAGCCTTTCAGATGTTGTTCGTGTCAACATGTATGCTGCTCCAAGTATTGCCAATGCCGGTCCCGATGACACTGTAGCCTGCCAGCAAACCTATCAGACAAATGCAGTTGCTCCAACGGTGGGTATAGGTACATGGTCGTTCGCTAACCCTGCTGATGATCCGTCGGGAGGAGATGTGGTTATAGATAATCCTAATAATCCTGTTACAACTTTATCTAATGTTACTACATTAGGTACCTATACACTTACATGGACAGTTACTAACGGTCCTTTTACAAATCCATCGTTATGTGAGCCTTCTGTAGATACGGTTTCGATAACATTTAATGATGACCCGCCTACTCAGGCTGATGCAGGTGCAGATCAGAAATTATGTGCCGTAACACAAACCAATATGGCTGCAGTACCTTTAACATCAGGTTTAGGTACATGGACACAGACCTCTGGTCCAAATACGGCAAATATAGCATCACTAAATGATCCGGCTACACTTATTTTTGATATGGTAGCCGGGACTTATGAATTTACCTGGACAGCGACTACTGTTAATAATGACGGATGTTCTTCACAGGATACAATGCAGGTTATTATATATGAGGCTCCATCTTCTGCAAATGCAGGTCCGGATCAGCAGATAGCACAGTTCTCCCCTGTAATTATGGCTGCTACAGCACCTACTGTAGGTTCCGGAAGATGGACGCAAATTTCAGGACCTACAACAGTTGGTTTTACACTTAATACATCGCCTACAACAACGGTTACAGGCACCATTGCTGGCACTTATGTCTTACAGTGGAATGTGGATAATGGTACATGTGATGCATCTACAGATCAGGTTACGGTTGAAATAGTGGCCTTAGCCGATTTGGAATTAAGTAAGTCGGTTTCACCAACCACAGGTAACGAAGGAGATATAGTAACTTTTACAATAGAAGTGTTTAATAATGATGCTTTAGGCGGAAGTGTAGATGCTACGGGTGTTGCGGTTAAAGACATCATCCCGGCAGGTTATACACTTGTACCGGGTACCGTAAGTAATAGTGGAGTATATAATTTGGGAGACAATTCTGTTACATGGTCGGGGTTAGCAATAGCAAACGGAAATATTGTAACTTTAACTTTCAATGCTACAATAAACGGCATAGGGCCTTATGTTAATACTGCCCAGATAACGGCATCTGATCAAATAGACCCCGATAGTACCCCGAATAATAATATTGCGAGTGAAGATGATCAGGATGATACCACAATAACAGTAGATCAAATAGATCTTTCATTGCAAAAATCAGTAACTCCGGGTATTATTAGTATTGGTGAAAGTGTAGTGTTTACAATTCAGGTAGATAATGCGGGTCCTGATAATGCCACCGGGGTCACAGTTTCAGACCAGCTTCCTGACGGCTATGTCTATATAAGTGATAACGGAGGAGGGGCATACAACCCGACTACCGGAATATGGACAATAGGCAGTATTACTACCGGAAGTTCTGCCACTCTTGAAATAACAGCTTCGGTAACAGTTTCAGGTAATTATGAAAACATAGCTGAAGTGGCTACAGCTGATCAAAATGATGTTGACAGTACACCGGGTAATGGTCTTATTGAAGATGATCTTGATTCGGCAACTGTAAATTTACAACAAGCCGATTTGGAACTGGTTAAAAATGTGTCAGACGTATTGGTTAACGAAGGTGATACAGTTACTTTTACCCTTACCCTTTCTAATAACGGGCCGGGAGATGCTACAGGTGTTGAAGTGCAAGATTATCTGCCAAATGGCTATACTTTGGTACCGGGGTCAGTTTCAAGCGGAGGATTGTACCAAATAGCCAATAGTACAATTAACTGGTCAGGATTATCATTAGCCAGCGGAGCTACATTAAACCTTACTTTTGATGCCATTGCTGTTGCCGGAGGTAGTCATTTTAATACGGCTCAGGTAACTGCGAGCGATTTGCCGGACCCTGATAGTACACCAAATAATGATGATGGTGACCAAAGTGAAGATGACGAATCAGGAATTGATGTTAGTATAATTGTAACAACCCCATCGGCCGATTTGTCTTTAACAAAAAGTGTAATTGCGGGGAATACAACTCCATTAGTTGGTACACAAATATCTTTTGAACTTATTATAACTAATGACGGTCCTGATAATGCCACTGGTGTGCAGGTAACAGACTTATTACCTTCAGGATACGATTTTGTCAATTTCAGTTCGTCGGCCGGTTTATATGACGAGAATACAGGTTTATGGAATGTAGGAACTGTGGATAGTGGTACTTCAGAGTCTTTGATAATTGATGTTATAGTTTTATCTACAGGTAATTATGAAAACATAGCCGAGGTGACAGCCAGTGATTTACCTGATCCCGACAGTACACCTAATAACGATGATGGGGATCAAAGTGAGGATGATGAGGATAATGCAATTGTAACGCCTGTAACCCCAACAGCCGACTTATCATTAACCAAAACGGTTAACAATGCCACTCCTCTTGTGGGGTCACAGATTACTTTTGAGATTGTGGTTACTAATAGCGGTCCACAGGATGCTACAGGTGTTGAGGTGACAGACTTACTCCCTGATGGGTATACCTATAATGTATTCACAGCTTCTTCCGGCACTTATAGCGGTACAACCGGAATTTGGAATATAGGTACCTTAGCAAGTGGTGATTCTGAAACATTAATAATAGCTGCGACAGTAAATGATTCCGGTAATTATGAAAACATAGCTGAGGTGACAGCCAGTGATTTACCCGATCCAGACAGTACTCCGAATAACGCAATTGATACCGAGGATGATTATGCCAGTGTAACAATTATACCAATCGCCACAGCTGCCGATTTATCCTTAACCAAAACGGTTAACAATACCACTCCGCTTGTGGGTTCTCAGGTAATTTTTGAAGTGGTTGTTGCTAATGATGGTCCGCAGGATGCCACAGGAGTACAGGTAACTGATTTATTACCTGACGGATATACTTATAACAGTTTTACAGCTACTACAGGAACCTATAACAGTACTACAGGTTTATGGAATATCGGATTATTAACTACCGGACAATCGGTAAGCCTGCAGGTAATAGCAACAGTAACTACATCAGGTAATTATGAAAACATAGCCGAGGTGACAGCCAGTGACTTGCCTGATCCTGATTCCACCCCGAATAACGCAGTAGATACCGAGGATGATTACGCCAGTGCGACTACTGTACCAATCGCCACAGCCGCAGATTTATCGTTAACCAAAACAGTAAATAATGCCACTCCGCTTGTAGGTTCTCAGGTAATTTTTGAAGTTATGGTTACTAATAGCGGTCCTCAGGATGCTACAGGAGTACAGGTGACCGATTTATTGCCTGATGGGTATACCTATAATAATTTTACAGCTACAACAGGAACCTATAACAGCACTACAGGTTTGTGGAATATCGGATTATTAACTACCGGACAATCGGTAAGCCTGCAGGTAATAGCAACAGTAACTACATCAGGTAATTATGAAAACATAGCCGAGGTGACAGCCAGTGACTTGCCTGATCCTGATTCCACCCCGAATAACGCAGTAGATACCGAGGATGATTACGCCAGTGCGACTACTGTACCAATCGCCACAGCCGCAGATTTATCATTAACCAAAACAGTAAACAATGCCACTCCGCTTGTGGGATCACAGGTGATTTTTGAAGTTGTGGTTACTAATAGCGGTCCGCAGGATGCTACAGGGGTAGAGGTAACTGATTTATTACCTGACGGATATACTTATAACAGTTTTACAGCTACAACAGGAACCTATAATAGCACTACAGGTTTGTGGAATATCGGATTATTAACTACCGGACAATCGGTAAGCCTGCAGGTAATAGCAACAGTAACTACATCAGGTAATTATGAAAACATAGCCGAGGTGACAGCCAGTGACTTGCCTGATCCTGATTCCACCCCGAATAACGCAGTAGATACCGAGGATGATTACGCCAGTGCGACTACTGTACCAATCGCCACAGCCGCAGATTTATCGTTAACCAAAACAGTAAATAATGCCACTCCGCTTGTAGGTTCTCAGGTAATTTTTGAAGTTATGGTTACTAATAGCGGTCCTCAGGATGCTACAGGAGTACAGGTGACCGATTTATTGCCTGATGGGTATACCTATAATAATTTTACAGCTACAACAGGAACCTATAACAGTACTACAGGTTTATGGACAGTTGGGACACTTACTACCGGACAATCGGTAAGCCTACAGATAATTGCGACAGTAAATGGTTTAGGTAATTATGAAAACATAGCCGAAGTAACGGCCAGTGACTTGCCTGATCCTGACAGTACACCAAATAATGCTATTGATACTGAAGATGATTACGCTAGTGTAATAACTGTGCCTATACCTATATCTGCAGATTTATCAATCACTAAAACAGTTAACCATCCTACGCCATTGGTAGGCTCTGGAGTAGTATTTACAATTACCGTAACAAATGCTGGTCCGCAGGATGCCACAGGAGTACAGGTAACTGATTTATTACCTGATGGGTATTCATTTATCGTTGCAACAACAACTTCCGGAATTTATAATAATCAAACAGGTATTTGGGAAGTTGGTACTGTTGCTTCAGGAATATCGGAGACTTTATTAATAAACGCAAGTGTATTACCAACCGGAAATTATTTGAATATAGCTGAAGTAACAGGAAGCGATACTCCCGATCCCGATAGTATACCCGGAAACGGATTAGATACTGAGGATGATTATGCCAGCGTTACTACAATCCCAATTGCGGTTTCTGCAGATTTATCTTTAACCAAAACGGTAAACAATCCAACCCCTCTTGTGGGGAATGGAGTTATATTTACAATTACCATAACAAATGACGGACCGCAAACTGCTACAGGAGTTGCGGTTACCGATTTGCTTCCTTCAGGTTATTCGTATGTGGTTGCTACTACAACAGCTGGTATTTATAATAATACCACTGGGGAATGGGTAATAGGTACGTTGCCGTCAGGAATGCCTGAAACTCTTTTAATCAATGGTATAGTACAACCTATGGGAGATTATCTTAATGTGGCAGAAATTACCTCAAGCAATGAACCTGATCCTGACAGTACACCTGACAATGGATTAGATACTGAGGATGATTATGCTAGTGTTACTACAATCCCAATTGCGGTTTCTGCAGATTTATCTTTAACTAAAACGGTAAACAATCCTTTACCTCTTGTAGGCAGTGGGGTTATATTTGAAATAATAGTTACAAACGATGGTCCTCAAACAGCAACAGGAGTTGTGGTTACCGATTTGCTTCCTTCAGGATACTCTTATGTGGTAGCTACTACAACGGGAGGTATTTATAACAGCACTATTGGTGAATGGTCAGTAGGTACATTACCGGCAGGTACATCGGAAAGCCTTCTGATTAATGCTATAGTACAGCCGTCAGGAGACTACCTCAATATTGCAGAAGTTACTTCAAGCAATGAACCTGATCCTGACAGTACACCGGATAATGGAGTAGATACCGAGGACGATTATGCGAGTGCTATAACAATGCCAATTGAAGTTTTTGCCGATTTATCACTAACTAAAACAGTTAATAATACTACTCCGATAATTGGTAATGGAGTTACTTTTGAAATAATAGTTACAAACGATGGACCTCAAACAGCAACGGGGGTTGTAGTGACAGATCTGCTACCATCCGGATATTCTTATGTAATTGCCAGTTCAACAGATGGTATTTATAACAGTAATACGGGGCAATGGTTAATTAGCGCATTACCTTCCGGGACCTCTCAAACTCTTTTGATAAATGGTATAGTACAGGCAACTGGAGATTATCTGAATGTGGCAGAGGTAACTTCCAGTAATGAACCCGATCCTGACAGTACACCAGGTAACGCTGTTGATACCGAGGACGATTATGCAACTGCTATAACCAACCCTATTATACCTACTGCTGATTTGTCGTTAACCAAAACGATTGTTGGAGGTAATGATACGCCACTGGTTGGAAGTCAGGTAATATTTAATATAGAGGTTAGTAATGAAGGCCCGGCAGCAGCAACAGGAGTTGTAATAGAAGATATTCTTCCCTCCGGTTATACATTTGTATCCTATAATGCGACTGGGGGTATATATAATGATTCGACAGGATTATGGACAATCGGTAATCCGTTATTATCAGGAACTTCTATATCTCTTCAAATAACAGCAGTTGTTAATAGTATGGGTGATTATACAAATACAGCAGAAGTTTTCTCCAGTGATGTATTGGATCCTGATAGTACTCCGAATAACGCAATTGATACTGAGGATGACTACGCATCAGTTACAACTATTCCTATTCCTTTAGTAGCCGATTTATCGTTAACCAAAACGGTTAACAATACCACTCCTCTTGTGGGGTCACAGGTTATTTTTGAGGTGGTTGTTGCTAATGATGGTCCTCAGGATGCTACAGGAGTACAGGTAACTGACTTATTACCTGACGGATATACTTATAACAGTTTTACAGCTACTACAGGAACCTATAACGGTACTACAGGTTTATGGAATATCGGATTATTAACTAACGGACAATCGGTAAGTCTGCAGGTAACCGCTATGGTTAATGCATCAGGTAATTATGAAAACATAGCCGAGGTAACTGCCAGTGATTTACCCGATCCTGATAGTACACCAAATAACGCTGTTGATACCGAGGATGATTACGCCAGTGTAATTACTGTACCAATCACCACAGCCGCTGATTTATCTTTAACTAAAACGGTTAATAATGCCACTCCGCTTGTTGGGTCACAGATAATTTTTGAAGTGGTTGTTGCTAATGATGGTCCACAGGATGCCACAGGAGTACAGGTAACTGATTTATTACCTGATGGATATACTTATAACAGTTTTACAGCTACTACAGGAACCTATAACGGTACTACAGGTTTATGGAATATCGGATTATTAACTAACGGGCAATCGGTAAGCCTGCAGGTAATAGCAACGGTTAATGCTTCAGGTAATTATGAAAACATAGCCGAGGTAACAGCCAGTGACTTGCCCGATCCTGACAGTACTCCGAATAACGCTGTTGATACCGAGGATGATTACGCATCAGTTATAACTACACCAATCGCCACAGCCGCTGATTTATCTTTAACTAAAACGGTAAACAATACCACTCCTCTTGTGGGCTCACAGGTTATTTTTGAAGTTGTGGTTACTAATAGCGGTCCGCAGGATGCTACAGGTGTTGAGGTAACTGATTTATTACCTGATGGATATACTTATAATAGTTTTACTGCTACAACAGGAACCTATAACAGCACTACAGGTTTATGGACAGTTGGAACACTTATTAACGGGCAATCGTCAAGCTTACAGATAATTGCGACAGTAAATGCATCAGGTAATTATGAAAACATAACCGAGGTAACTGCCAGTGATTTACCCGATCCTGATAGTACACCAAATAATGATGACGGAGATCAGAGTGAAGATGATGAAGATAGTATATCGGTAATTCCTCAGGTTGTATTTGCGGATCTTTCTATTACCAAAAATACAATTAGCGGAAACTCATCGTATAATGTAGGTGATATAGTAGCATTTGAAGTGACTGTAACTAATGACGGACCGGGAATCGCAACTGGAGTGATTGTACAGGATGCGTTACCATCAGGTTTTAATTATATATCCTATACTGCCACAAGCGGGACCTATAACAATACAACCGGTTTATGGACAACAGCCGCTGTGCAACCACTTGGTACACAAACTTTACTGGTTTATGCCACCGTTAATGCCCCTGTTGGCAATACTGGTGAATACTTAAACATTGCCGAAATTATGGAAAGTAATCTTCCTGATCTTGATAGTACTCCGGGTAATGGAATAGTGAGTGAAGATGATTATGCCAGCCTTGAAATAATTGTACAGGTAGCCGATTTAAGTCTGAATAAATCGGTAAGTAATAGTAATGCTAATGTGGGAGAAGTACTAGTATTCACATTACAGATAAATAATGATGGTCCGGTTACAGCAACCGGTGTTGCGGTTGAGGATATAATTCCTGTTGGTTATGATAATGTGACTAACATAAGCGATGGCGGAATGTTTAATGGCTATACGATAACATGGTCTGGCCTTAATGTACCTCTATCGGGAATTACGCTAACCTATGAAGCTATAGTATATGACCCTACAGGACTGACTGATGAGGATTATAAAAATATTGCCCAGATAACGGATAGTGATCAGTTTGATCCTGATAGTACACCAAACAATGATGACGGAGATCAGAGTGAAGATGATGAAGATGCCGCGTCTATTGAAGTTCCTAGAGTAGATATCGCCATAACAAAAACGGTTGATGAGACTGAGCCGGCAATGAATACCTTGGTAAACTTTACTATAACAGCAGAGAATCTAAGCTCTCTTGATGCTACTGCTGTTATTGTTAGTGATGAATTACCAAATGGATATGAATTTGATTCATACACGGCAAGTTTAGGTAATTATAATCCGCTTACAAGTATATGGTCAATACCGCAAATTAGTGCAAACGGTATGGAAACCCTTGTTTTATCTGTAAAAGTTATAGATAATAGTAATTATCTCAATATAGCAAGGTTGGAATCATTAGATCAGGAAGATAATAATCCTGATAATAATGAAGATAGTGCTTCTGTAAGTCCGAAATGTCTTAATATTTATAGTGAATTTTCTCCTAACGGGGATGGGGATAATGATACATTCTATATTGACTGTATTATCAATTATCCAAATAATGTACTCAGGATTTATAACAGATGGGGTGATGAGGTATTTAGCGCCAAAGGTTATGATAATAGCTGGACAGGAACTTCAGACGGTCCTGAGAAAACACTTCCTGTGGGGACCTATTTCTATGTACTTGATTTGGGAGACGGTTCTGAAAAGGTAGAGGGCTGGTTATATTTAAAACGATAATGTATTAACAGTATATATAACTAAATAATAGTAGATTATGATTTACAAAATAAGACAAATACTCATACTATTTATACTGTTTATTGCTGCACAGGCTTTTGGCCAGCAGGATCCTCAGTATACCCAATACATGTATAATACATTAAGCGTCAATCCTGCTTATGCAGGTTCTTTAGGGCATTTTAACGTTACGGGGATATATAGATCACAATGGGTTGGTATTGACGGAGCTCCGGTAACCCAAACATTAAGTATGGACTCTCCTGTTGGTAAGAATGTAGGATTAGGGTTGTCTTTCCTTAATGAAAGTATAGGGCCTTCGGAAGAGCAATGGTTAAATGCAAATTTCTCCTATACCATACAGACTTCCGAAACAATGAGATTATCATTTGGTGTAAATGGCGGGGGACGCATATTGAATATTGACTGGACAAAAGGAACAAGGCAAAGTGATAATGATGTGCAGTATCAGGCTAATGTGGTTAACCGTTTTTTACCTTCAATAGGAGCGGGTGTATATTTTCATGGAGACAAAAGTTACTTAGGATTATCGGTGCCAAACTTTTTGGTAGATGAAAGGTATGATGGGGTAAAAGAAGGACTGGCAGACGAGCGTATACATTTTTATCTTATAGGAGGGCTTGTTTTTGATCTTTCACCAAATACAAGGTTTAAGCCGGCGTTTTTACTCAAATATGTATCAGGAGCTCCAGTTGTGGCCGACTTATCGGCAAACTTTATGTTTTATGACAGGTTCAGAATAGGAGCATCTTATAGAACGGGCGATTCGGTAAGCGGCCTTGTAGGTTTTCAGTTAACAAGATCTCTATTAATTGGCTATGCCTATGATTATACTACTACCGAGCTTAGGGATTTTACCTCGGGGAGTCACGAAATTATGATACGATTTGAACTTAAGTCGCGAGAGGAAGGATTGAAATCACCAAGATTTTTTTAATAGGATTTTATCATGAAAAAAATAGTTACACTAATCATTATTTTAGGAGCCTTTACAAGCATGGCACAAACAGGTAATAAAAATGCTGATGCATTGTTTGATAAAATGTGGTATGTAGAAGCAGGTAAAGGTTATGAAAATGCTATTAAAAAAGGAGATACCTCACGTATGACACTTGAAAGGGCAGGAGATTCCTATTACTTTAACACCCAAATGCAGGAAGCTAATAAATGGTATGCGCAATTAGTGGCTGAATATCCTAATGAGGTTTCTCCTAAATACCTGTTTCGATATGCACAAACATTAGAAGGAATACAAAATTATCCTTTGGCAAAAAAATGGATGAAAAAGTTTGCCGAACAGGGTACAAATGACACAAGAGCAAAGCATTTTTTACAAAGTGATGTTACAATTGATGACCTATTAGCCCTTGAGCCTCAGTTTACCCTTCAAAATCTTTCTATAAATTCTGTATATTCTGATTTTGCCCCTATGTATTATATGGACAGGCTTATTTATGCCACTGCTACAGATTCTTCTTATTTTCACACAAGGAAGTATGGCTGGAACAATCAGCCTTTTCTTAACCTGCATATAGGCAGAATTAATCCGGTTCAGACCGATGTGACTTTTCTGGAAAAATTTTCAAAAGATATCAATACCAAATATCATGAAGCCTGTGTGGCTTTTTCACCTGATGAGAAAACAATTTATTTTACCCGTAATAATTATGAAGGTAAACTGAAAAAAGACGGAAATGGTGTAAATCATTTAAAATTATACTCGGCTACAGCTGAAGAAAAAGACGGAAAAATAAAATGGGGCGATATAAAAGAACTACCGTTTAATAGTGATAATTATTCAGTAGGGCAGCCGGCAGTGAGTAAAGATGGTACTAAGCTATACTTTGTTTCAGATATGCCGGGAACAATAGGAGAAACCGATATTTTTGTTGTAGATATTTTAGAGGATGGAAATTATGGTCAGCCTAAAAATCTTGGAGAAACCATTAATACTACAGGTAGGGAAATGTTTCCTTATGTTACAGACAGGGCATTATATTTTGCTACAGACGGTTACTTAGGCCTGGGAGGGCTTGATGTGTTTGAAACCATTATTACAGATGGTGTTTTTCAAAAACCAATTAATTTAGGAGCTCCGCTTAACAGTAGTATGGACGATTTTGCCTATATAGTGAATGAAGAAACTAATAAAGGTTTTGTTTGCAGTAACAGGAAATCAGGTAAAGGGGATGATGATATTTATTCGTTTGAAAGAACTCCAATAGTTTGCAAACAGGTTATTAAAGGAACAGTTTCCGAAGAACTTACAGATGAAAGGATAGCAGGCGCAACCGTAGTTCTTTACGATGATAATGGTGTTGAAAAAGACCGTGCAGTTACCAAAATGAACGGTGAATATATATTTTCTACTGTAATAGGCTGTAGTACAGGTTATTTTGTTGAAGCCGCTAAGCAAGGATATAAAACAACTAATAAATCTGTAATTACGGGCAGTACCACAGGTGAAACCGTAGTTCCGTTAGGTATTAGCCATGAATTAATAGTAAAGGAAAACGGATTGCTTAAAATCAAGATCGGTATTATATATTTTGATCTTGACAATTCGTATATAAGGAATGATGCAACCATAGAGCTAAATAAGGTTGTGCTGTTGATGAATGAATATCCGGATATGGTGATTAAAATTGAATCACATACAGATTCCCGAGGTAGGGATGAATATAACCTTCAACTCTCAGACCGAAGGGCTAAAGCAACCAGAGATTATATAATCTCACAAGGTATAACTCCCGAGCGTATTGAGAGCGCCATTGGTTATGGAGAAACTCAGCTAATCAATGGCTGTTCCAATGGAGTGCCTTGTACTGCTGTTCAGCATGAAATGAACAGGAGGTCTGAGTTTATCATATTAAAGATGTAGTATAGTAAAATATTTAAGTGCTAATTAACTGATGCTATTCAGAAAACACATCATTTTCCGATACAGAAATTAGTAAGTCTTTGTATCATTGATTTTCAAGGTAATAAGGTACAATAGGGATACAGTTTTAATCCAAATATCGACAAACATCACAAATAAACCATTTGTTAGATTAACAGATATATATCAGTACAAGGTGGCTGGTTAGATTGCAAATGTAAAATATTTTTTTACATAAAAGAGGCGGTTTTTCTAATTGTTATAAGTAATTAGAAACTAGAAAATTACTGATTTAATAATTTGTATTCCAGTTATGTACGAAACAAAACTATTCTGGATGGATGCTCTGTATCTTCATTTATAAGTTCAATCCTTTCTTTGGTACGGTTTAAAATATGGTAGTTATGTCCCAGTTGTTCCAGTTTATGTGGGGCATACGCTGTGAATAGTAAATCAAGGTCTATATCGGTAGCAGGTGAGTCGTCTGTACCATTATCACTAATCACATTCCATTGGTTCTGTCGCATCTACATATTTGTCTTACCTTAGTTTTTAAAATCTTTATTTCATGAATACCAAAGGTCACTGCTATCCAAAATCGATTATTCTTCAGGCTGTATATTTTAAGCTTAGGTTTACCCTGAGCTATCGTGATGTTTAAGAGATAATGAAGATGCGTGGTGTTCAGGTTGACCATGCAACAATTCAGCGTTGGGTGTATAAGTTTACACCATTTATCGAGTTGCAAATGAATAAGAGAAAATGTAGAGTAGAAACTAGTTGGAGAATGGATGAAACATATATTAAAGTCAAAGGTGTTTGGTGTTACCTGTATAGAGCAGTTGACAAATCAGGTAATACAGTTGATTTTCTTTTGACTAGGAGAAGACAAAGAATGAATGCACAATCTTTTTTAATTAAAGCAATTACTAATAATTGTAAACCAAGAGTAATCAACATTGATAAAAGTGGCTCAAATACTGGAGCAATCAAAGTGTACAACAAACGATCGCTCTCGAAGATCAGGATTCGAAAATGTAAGTATTTAAATAATATTGTGGAGCAGGATCATCGTTTCATCAAATGGAGAGTAGCAAATAGTTTAGACTTCAAGAGTTTTGAATCAGCAAAACGAACATTGAGTGGAATTGAGGTTATACATATGTTGAGAAAAAATCAGATGATTAATCCTGGGATAACTATGTTCAAATCATTCTGTAAACTGGCAACATAAAGTTATAGAGCTCAAATTTCTTTGATTTTAAAAACAAATGCGACAAAACCCTTTAATCATAGTATTATTTTATTTTTCTCAAACCTGAAATTGTCTCATTTACAAGTCCGCTTTTTGGTATGAAGATCTTTTAAAAACAATTGAGTATTTATTTATTAGATTTTTATAAATTATTCGTTAAATATATTGTTAAAAATTTCTTAAAAAAAATGTAAATATATCTAGTTGTTTTGGTTTTAAATTAGATTTGTACATGAAGATCACACCTTACATGCTCTTTATTAATATTAAAGATTTTTCAAAATCATAGTGCGGCGTGCGCTGTAGTTATGACTGTAATGGTGTGTATTTAAGATTGTACCTGAAAAAGAAAAATCAAATATTATGAAAAAGATGCTACTTCCTTCTATGTGTGCCCTCGCGGTTACTTTATTAGCATTTACAAATAAAACAGAAACTATTTTTGAGCTTCAGCCCAATGGCAATTATCTTATTTTGGATGATTCCAAAATTTCATTTGAAGATGCCAAGCTGATTCTGGAGACGACTGCTGCCTATAATGAGCAGACCAGCTGGTGTAAGGTGAAAATAAATATAGTTTTTAAGAATAAAATTAACACTCTAGGACCAATTGTTGACCCTGCTAAGCACGAACTTCATGAAGATGTAGGTCTTAGTGATTGTGATAAAAAAGATTCTTCCCCCTTACCATCAAGTGAAGAGGTTATGAATTACCTCCTTTAGAAGTACAACTAATCATGGATACTTCTTTCTCAATTGAATTCTAGAATTATATATACTATTTATTAATCATTAAATTAATTTTTTTTATGAAAAAATTCATTATTCCTGCAGTTTGTGTTTTAAGCGTGACGCTTTTTTCATTTACTGAAAAAACAGACAGTTTTAACTCGGGTATTTTAGAAAAGCAACCTGACGGTAATTACCTTATTATTGACGGTTCGAAATTTACCGTTGAAGATATTGATCTTATGCAGTCAGTTACATCCAAAGATAAGAAATCAGGGTGGAACTTTATAAAATTTTGGAAATCAAAAATTTCAAAGGATACTGTAGATTCACTTCTAAATAAAGAAACACAACCATGTGATTGTGACAAGGATACAACTCCATCTCCGGCTCCGGAAGAAGCTCTTGATTACATATTAGCTAAGTACTACTAGAGTCTATAGGGTGCAGGTAACTTAACTGCACCCTTGTTTATATAAGTATAAATTGAGATTCATAGACTTAAATTCAATCATTATGACTGTGGTTAGATTAATAATCAGAAAAAAATATTGCTAATGAAATATTTAAAAAGTAAACTTGGAATAGGCAAACGAATTGTAATGCCTTTGGTTGTTATTATATCACTTACATTATTTTCGTTTCAATCCAAGAGAAGTGAAGATACAGTTCTTAAGCTTATGCCCGATGGTAATTACCTGATTATTGACGGCAGTAAAATAGCAGTTGAAGATCAGGATTTTTTAATCGCCTCGACTCAGGAGTTTAAGGGACAGAGTTCCTGGATAACGATTAGAGTCATAAAGTCTTCCTTCGTAAAAAATGTCTTTGAATCAGTAATATATAAGATTGAGCACGATTGCGGTTGTGACAAGAAGGACAGCGGTAATCCTGAACCAGAAATGGATGAAACCCTTCAGGAAATAATTTCAAAATATAACTAAGACCTATGTTAACTAAAAAAAAACTATTGTTATTAAGTTTTATTCCTACTGTACTTTTTGGTTGTAATTCTGGCAACATCGGACTGTCTAAAATTATGAATATGAATGAAGATGAGTTCAGGGAGCTCAGTTCAGTTTCAGTTGAGGATGAGACTGGATTTAAGTATGTAAAGACAACCCTAGGTGAGAATAAGTTTAAACAAGTAACAACAACTACTAAAAATCAAGTAATTACAAAAGAAGATGAAGAGAAGATTAAAGCCATACTTAAAAAATATTAAAGATATTATAAAAGCAGCGATGATTTTTATAATATTGTTTGCCTGTGTATGTACTTCATTTAGTACCTCTTATAGTAGTCACACCAGCTTTTATGATAAAGAGCCCAATCCCACAATTTTAAAAACCTTAAGTTATATAGATAACATACCCGGTTATAGATTAATCTTAGAATATACCGGACTCAACACAGGTTATGGCTTTTTTTCCCCGAATGTGTCCAGTGACTGTATAGTAACACACCAGATTTATAGTAATAACGAACGAAAAGTGGTGTTACCTACTACAAGGTTTAAGACTCGGGAGGGATCTCTTAGATATACGCACCTAAATAATGTGTTTATGGAAAAAATAACTGCTGCACAGGATAGTGCAAAAGTTAGTGAGACCCGGTCTAAATTTATGACGATGATACTGAGACGAATGACAGACAACGAGGCCAGATTAACCAATGCGGATTCCGTTGTAACTAACCTTTACCTTTTTCATTATCCATACCTAGAACAATATCCTAATACCAATGCTGAAATTATTAAACTTGAAAGCTACACCAAGAAGCTTTAATATATCAAACTTTTTTTTCGGAAATTCTGTTACAAATCACGAATTCCTTGTATTTTTTAGAGTCACCATAGGGTTTATAATACTGGGCCATTTTTTAGCGGTTCTTGGAGATTTTGACCTGCTTTTCGGAATGAATTCCCTAATACCTGCCGATATTCATAGTGTGCAGATGTATAGTAAAATAGTTTTCTATAATGAAATTATTGATTTCATTACACTATACACTAAATCAGAAGGATTGAGCGTTACCATTTTTCAAGTTACCTATATTTTGCTATGCATCTTAATCATAGTAGGCTTTTTTTCCAGAATAGCGGCAATTTTATTAGTATTCTTACAGGTTTCGCTAATGAAGTCAAGTTTTTATTTCTGTTATGGAGCTGACTTTTTTACGAGCATGTCCCTTATGTATATAGCTCTTTTTCCCTCTGATGACTATTTTTCTATTAGAAATTATTTCTGGAAAATTAAAGAGAAATCTAACCTGACTCCATTCAGGAGATTATTCCAAATACATATCTGTATTGCTTACTTTGTATCAGGATTCGAGAAGATTACTGGTTATAACTGGCGAAACGGTGAATCTGTATGGAAAGCAATCCACCTTCCGGGTTTTCCGAATGATTTTCACCTTAATTTTGATTCCTTGGGGAATTATCCGTGGATATTTGTTTTAGCCGGATGGTTTACCATATTGGTGGAAATGTTATATCCGCTGTTTATTAACATAAGAAGAACCAGAATGATCTGGCTATGTCTTACCATATCACTGCATTTGGGTATAGCCTTGGTTTTAAATCTCTATTTCTTTTCAGCAATATTGATAACCTGGAATATAGCTAATTACTATTTCAATGATGAAAAAAAAGTAGCATTGGCTTAGGTTCTTAGCTATAGTCTTTCTTAATTATTCTTTATGTATGAAAAGTAATGATAAATTAATAATTCTTTATGACAACTGGTGTCCTAATTGTAAGCGATTTACCAAGATTGTAAAAATTTTTGACTGGTTTTCGCTAATACGATGTTTACCCTTACGGAATGGTTATCAGGATATTACGCTTGATAAAGACAGGGCGTTTAAGCAAATGGCTTCGAAGACTAAAGGGAAATGGCGCTATGGATTCAGTACTATCTACAGAGTTATTTTTCGATTGCCTTTGTTTTGGACGGTACTGCCTGTTTTTTGGCTTCTGAAGATATCCGGAGCCGGCGAATACCTTTACAATGAACTGGCGCTTAAAAGAAATATACTTCCTATTCATTGTGACGATAATTGTAGTATAAGGTAGCAGTATAGTGACTGGTTTTATTTTCTCTATTAATATTTAAGTTATTAGCCGGCTTACGCCGGCTTGATTTCTTTAATTTATTCAATAATTAACAGTATAGTTAGGCTTAAGTTTATTTACTATGTTAAATTGATTCATAATTACTATGTAATTTAGGAGAATTTGATTTATGTTTAACCTGTTCACAAAACAATGTTATTATGTACAAACTTATTGTCGCTATTGTTTTTTTTATTCCACTATCAGCTGTTGCACAACATTTTGACGTGAATAAGCTTGATACGTATTTCGATACTATAGTTTCTACTAATAAGGGGCTTGGTGAGATCAGCATAGCAGTGAAAGATAGTGTCTACTATTACAGGAAGTTTGGAACCAGCGGAGCATATATTGAAAAGGAACCTAACATTTATCAGATAGGTTCGGTGACCAAGGTTTTAACTTCAATTTTGGTATTGCAACTAATAGAAGAGCAGCAAATTAGTCTTGAGGATAAAATAGAAAAATATTTTCCGAAAATCCCAAATGCGTCGAATATATCGATTGATAATCTTTTGAGCCATACAAGCGGGTTGAATGATTTTGTTGTAAAGAATGATACATCTTTTTATTGGCTAAGAGAACCTGTTTCCGATAATGAAATAATGCAAGAGATTCAGCGGCAGGGAACTCTTTTTGAATCGGGAGAAGATGTCCTGTATTCTAATTCCGGTTATTATTTACTTGCAAAAATAGTAGAACAGGAAAGAAAAATGAGTTATAAAGAGGCTCTGTCTGATTATATCACTGAGCCACTTGGGTTAGACAAACAAGATCTATTGATGTAGCAGACGATAGGTGTGATGTTTTCCAGGCCTATCAGTATTACGGTTTCTGGGAAGAAATCATTGACATGTACTTTCCTAATATGACTGGTGTTGGCGATGTAGTCTCTGACAGCGGAGACTTAAATAAAATTATGAATGCGCTCTTCGAGATGAAACTAATTAATAGCAACGGTGTAGAACTTATGAAACCATCCGAAGGTACACAGGGGAGATGGTTGGAGAAATTTTATTTTTATGATAAGACCTTTTATGGCCATAGCGGTGCTACAGTAGGAACAAAAACTATAACAGCAATCAACCCTATTGATGGTTTGACCGTTACAATAATATTGAATGTTGCCGTCTTGCCAACGAGTGAATACCTTGGTGCAGTACTCAGCACAATCTATATTAAAAGTTATGAAATCCCGGACTATGTAAATTACTATGCTGCTCCTGAGGATCTAAAGCCCTATGAGGGGCTATACAGTGCAGATGATTTTCCAATGGACATCCATATTTTTGTCGAAGACGGGAGACTATTTGCCCAAGCCACCGATCAGATGGCCTTTCCGCTTGCTCAGTATACCAGTAATGAATTTGGATTTGCCTCAGACGGGATTAGAATAAAATTTAACTCCGGAAGGGAGCTTTTAATAATTCAGGGAGGGCAGGAGCTAATCTTCATAAAAGATAAAAGAGGAGGAAACAGAAGAAAAGCCTTAATGAAGTTATTGTTATGATAAAAAAGATTCTTCCCCTTCACGAACAAGTGAAAAGGTGATGAGTCATCTCTTTCAGAAGTATAATTAATCATATATACTCCTTTTATTACTGAATTCTAGAATTATTATATAATATTTATTAACCATTAAATTAATTTTTATGAAAAAATTCATTGTTCCTGCAGTTTGCGTTTTAAGTGTGACACTTTTTTCATTTGCAGGTAAAACAGACAGTTTTAACTCGGGTGTTTTAGAAAAGCAGCCAGACGGTAATTACCTTATTATTGACGGTTCAAAGTTCACTCTTGAGGATGTTGACCTAATGATGGCAGCTACCTCAAGAGATTTGAAAACGTACTACCACACTGTAAAGCTCGCAATAGCAATACCTTCTGTAAAGCGTTTTGAAACAACGATTACCAGTGAAACACAACCATGTGACTGTGATAAGAAGGATGCAACTCCATCTCCATCTCCGGAAGAAACGCTTGATTACATACTAGCCAAGTATTACTAGACTCAAATGGGTGCAGGTAAATTGTCTTGCACCCTTGCTTATGTAAATATAAAGATCAGATTTATTACTGTAAATACATTAATTATGACCTGGATTAAGCTAATGCACCTTAAATAAACTTAATCAGGCAAAATCAAATGCTGGAAAAATACCAGGGAAGTATAATGCTATTTGTTATTTTCAAGCCCGAACTTCTCGATATTAATGACTAAGCTGAACAGGAAAAACCGCTTTAGGATAGTGTTGCTTTGGTCGGTTATTTCAGTTGCTGTAATTGTTCTTTGTGTTCCTATATTCTGATTTAGAAGATCATAAGCTTTCATTTTAAGTAAAACCTTTCCATTAAAGAGTTGGTAGCCGATACTTGTATTCCATAGATAAAATCCCTTTTGAAATCTTTGCGATACCCTGGTGGTGTAGCTATATGCTATATCATTTCCTATAATGAGGTTTCGCGGCCAGTAGGAAGTTGTTTGTAAAAAAATCCTTTGATTGATATTTGCATTACTACTGAATTCAGGTAAGTTGTAGTTTTGCCACTGGAAATTAGGTTTGTAACCTGCTGTAAAAGAAGCTTTTGTTCCAATGTCATAAATCAATATCATACTTGGTGAAATATTATTATTATACGATTCCAGTAGTTTTCCGTTGGTAAAACTCTTTTGTCTTCCGAAACTGTAGTTTAAACCAAAATCAAACTTGTAACTATGAAAGCCCGCTTTTATATATTTATTCCAGTTGAAATTTATGGATGTATGGTAAGAGCCTGAAACATTTTTGTAAGTAGTGGTTTGTCTACCGTTTAGGTCTATTTCGGTATAGTTAATTATCTGATTTTTATTAAAGTATGCTGTCGTATATAGACTGTATCCTGTTTTTCGGACAAAGTCATAATTTCTATAAGCCAAATTTACAGTATTGGTTTGCGTGGGATCTAGATTAGGGTTGCCAATTACTGTATATAATGTATTTCCGAAATCGGGAATAGGAAGAAGTTGCAATGTGTTTGGGAATACGGTGTTAAGTCGGTAGCGTAGGGAAAGACTCTTGGAGTCAGAAATACGTTGTACGAAATTAAATTGTATTATGGGAAGTACATACTTTTTAATTAAGCTGTGAGTCTCCCCTACAGATGTAACTTTATTATTCAGCGTAACGAATGAACTGCCGAGCTCCAGACTTCCCGAAGTTTTTTTCTGTTTAAGTTCTGCACCTATAATAGGTGATAGGGTATTTATTATAGATTTAAGGCTATTTGAAAGGCTGTCATTTAAAACGGTGTAATTGTTCTGAGCGGTATTATAGTCATATACTTGCTTGCTGTTTCGTGATATTTTTGAACTGTAATCTATAGTTATTTTTAGGTTTAGAGAATCACCTATAGGTTGAAAATAGTTTATATTACTATGGTACTGATTGTTAGTTGTTTGGTTTTCTCTCTTCTGATTTCTTGTCTCATATCCGGTTCCATTTCCGTCCATGGCATATATGATGGCAGTTGATTCATACAAAGTGTTGTTTTCATCAGACCTATTATCATTATTCAGTGTGCCACTGATTGCTCTTCCCTTATTGTCTAATTTCTTGTAGTAGTAGCTGCGATTGCTAAAAAAAAAGTTTTTTCCTGTATTCACCTGAAAGGAATTACTTTCATTTATAAGCTCGTTATGCTCCTTATTGAAGGTCTTTTGTCTTTTAATGGAACTGTTGGTATCAGATCCAATGCCAATATTAGGAGACAGTGATAGCAAAGCGTTATCACCCGGACGTATTTTAATAATAGCGCTCAAATTATGATTTTTATTTATATAATCAGTGTTTCCAGAGGATTCGCTTATGTAGCTGTTGTTTTGGAGGTCATTATTCGTATTGTTCTGTCCCGGGATAAGAGTAGTTTTACGACTTTCTGTTTTATTGGTTGAAGAGTTATCTGAGGTCTGGTAATTTAATGTTAAATCATCATTCTTATTCAAGGAATCCATATAGCTTATTCCAAAAGATTTGTTTTCAGTTATTCCCGAATTTGTTCCTGTTGAATATATGCTGCGTCCCATCGTGTCAAAAATGGGATCTGAGTGATACCCAGAGTTAATATTGTTAAACGATCCGAAAAGGCTTATTTTTTGCTTTTCTCTAAAGTAGTTTATTGCGCCGTTACTCTCATATCGTTTTTCCGAACCATATCCGCCAAGGAGTTTTCCGAAATAGCCGTTGTTTTTATTTTTTTTTATGGTCAGGTTAATACTTATATTTTCTCCAGATCCTCTTTCTCCGGATATTTTTTCCGCTTCTGTCTTCGTATCACTGAGCTGTATTTTATCAATAATATCAGCTGGTAGATTCTGTAGGGCGATTGTTCCATCGCTGTCAAAAAAAGTTTTGCCGTCGACAAGAATTTCATTCACTTTCTTACCGTTGAAAATGATAGTGTTTTGATTATCAATTTCAATCCCTGGAAGCTTTTTTAATAGTGCCGTTAGATTTTCATTTTTATTACCTTTGAAAGAGGAGGCGTTAAACTCAATGGTGTCATTTTTCACTGTGATAGGTGATATGCTTGATGTAATAACAACCTCGTCAAGGAAGAATGACCTGTTCTTAAGTTGAATTGTACCCAAATTTACGTTATCGGTTAGACTATCAATATTTTGAGTATAATTATCATAAAGATCGTGTGAAATACTTAGAGATAATGGCAATTTAACAGGTTGAATTGCAAGATTCCATTCGCCTCTTAAGTTGCTTTTTGCTGATTCTATGAGCATTGAGTCCTTTGCGTATGATAGTGTTATTTTTGCTGATTCTATTGCCACACCGCTACTGTCCTTTATTGTGCCTCTTACGAGAATACGTTGCCCATACACATAACCGGAAAAAAATAGGAATGTCAGAATATAAAAATAAAACTTCATTGAGCTCTTATTCGTTTTAGGAGGATTAATACTTTAATTGTTGAATTCATTCGGGTTAATAAAGCTTAGTGCTTATTATTAAACTCAGTAAAGCTGATTTGCACTATTTGTAGTAGTATATTCTTTAGACTATTTTAGGGGAGGTTCACATTTTAACAGGTAAACTAAATTTAATTCATTTATGATTACAGATTTAAAGTACGGAATGAACCCTGCCAAGACAGTTTACTGCAGATTTAAAGACTAGAGATTATTCAAGTACTATTATATTTTACCAAAAATAAACTCCTTCCTTCATGAGTTTTGGGAGTATAAATATTGTATTTCGTATCAGTAGAAAACTTCGTTTTTTTGCCCACCATTTTTTTATGTATTCGTGCTTTCTCGATTTATACGTATCAAAAATAAGATCATTATCCTCCGGCAGGACGTGTAAAATATGTAAACCTTTCATTATAAATAGAAAAAGCAAAGGGCTAAAAATGCAAAGTAGCGGGAAAAAAAACTTTATCATAATATTTAAATTTTCTAATAACCGATAAATTTAACATGTGCACGATCACTTAAATTACATCCAATCCACAGGGAGAACCTATGAATTTTGGTTAGAAATGTTTAAATACTATTTTAAAGATAAATGTAAGGTGTGCAAACAAGTGCTAAAATTATGGTTTGTATTCCAGCAATAATGTTATAATCGCTAATATATGTCCATATTTTCAATTGCCAAAAATAATTTTGCAAATTTTATTTTTATTTTAAAAACTAACTAATAGATTCTTGGGATCGTCGGGATTGTTGATGTCCAGCAGAAAATCATTGCCCGACAGCACATAATACAATTGTGGGGAGGACAGCCGTGCCAGAGCAATCTTGGCCGAGGCAATCTGCCCCTCCAACTGCTCCATGACATCGTTTAGGTAGGCGTTGACAAAAGGGTTGATCAGCACCTCAATTTCCTTTTCTGTACGCAGCAGGGTAAATAGGCTGTTGTAGTCCACCTGCATCAGCTCGATGACATGGGGCAGAGTACAGAACTGCCCGTCCCTGTATTTGCGCAGGTACCAGATCACGGCGGTAAGGAAATTGATCGGCGACTCCACAAAGAAATCGCCCTGCTTTTTGATCCACTCCCGGTTCAGCCCCATCAGTATGGTACGTGCCGATTCCGCCGCATCGGTAATATCGGTCATGTAAGAGGGGTCCAGCGGATTGCAGCGGTGGGAGCGGCTCAGGTCATCGAAATTGATCACATAAAACCGTGAGGGTACCGGGTATTTGTCCCTGTTCCTGAGCCGGGCATTATAAGCAATACGCGAGAGGTCATCAAATTTAAAATCATATACGAACATGGTAAACCCCTTGGCGATATGCTGGGTAATGACATGGCGGATGACAAAATACGATTTGCCTGAGCCGGGTGTCCCCAGCAACATAAGTGCACGAAAGGGGTTGATGATGTTGATCCAACTGCTGCGTACCTTGTCCCTGAGGCGGTAGCGGGAGGGAAGGTTGATAGAATATTCGTTTTCCAATAGCCGCTCTTCCTGCGGGAAGGTCTCGTTCAGGGCATTAAAAATGTCCCTGCCATCCAGTTTACTGGTAATGATGCGCGCGAGCCGCATGCCCCCCGATAACACCAGCAGAAAATCAAGAGTACAAACCGTCATGTATACCAAAGCCTTAGCCATATTGCCAAAGCTCAAAACTATCACTGCCACGGCCCCGAAATACAGTACCAATCCGATACTGATATGCCAGAGTGCCTGCTTCGCTTTCAGTTTTTCGTCCTTGCGGCCTTTGACCCCCAAAAGGGATATGCATAAAAAGCCCAGGGCAATGAGTTTTGGCTTATGAAACCACCCGTACAATCCTGTTGCTTGAATATTGCCCAGTATCCTGTTGGTGAATTCACTGTACAGCCAGCAGTGACTGAAAAAACCATAGCATTCGTAGTAGAAATGCAAAAAAAGCAGCAGAAGGCCGATCAGCCGGGTCATGTCCAGAATCTTGCGCAATGCCTGCTCGTTTTCTCCCGTGTTCATACTAATCAGAGAATTACTTTGATAAACGAAGGTAGGGATAGCAGCAGATTTGGGCAATCATAGGGAAATTTGCCCCCTGATTTCCAGGATGACTGAAAAGGGTAAAATAGATAAAAATAAAAAAGTAAATGATAAATGTATTAAATTTACATGGAACAGTCTTAAAATTAGCAGCTTATGAAAATAGGTGTCTATTTATCGGGTTTAGGTGATGCCTTTACAAAGGAATCTGCCGAGAAATATGTTCGACGTTTTGCCCGTGAGTATGATTTTGACAATCCTGAGCATATTGCTTCCTATCAGCTGCATCTCGAAAGGTTCGAATTTGATACTGAGCTCCACCTTTCCTGCAATAGAATAGTGGTCACGGAGTTAAAGGGAGAAAAGACTAAAGTGATATACAAGTTTTATGAATACTCTTATGCCGGTCTGCTGACACGCAATTTCAGGACAAAAAATACCCTTAAAAAAACGCTGTTACTTTTTCTGGGTGTATGTTCAAAATTTCCATTGATGCTCTTCCGGCTGTTTTATGTTGGAAAAAACGTAGGGTATCGCCATCGCTTTCGTGGACAGGTGCTCTATCTGTTTTTATTATTTTTTATAGTATCCCTTGGTATACTGATCCTCCTGCCTATAGCTATTGCAGTTGTACTTACCTTATTAGAAAAGAACTACTTTTTAAAATCCCTAGCAGATGAATTGTGCTTGAATTTAGAAATTTTGAAATACTGGCTCACACTGTTTACTAACCTTACAGCCCTGCTGATTTTACTGATGCCAGGGGTTAATGAAAAGATAGTATCCCTGGCTTGTGAATTTGTAAGTGCCTCTGATTACCTGGAGAAAGGCGCTACAAAACAGGCAATTCACGGACAGTTGGATCTGCTTATCGAACAAATCATAAATGAAGAAGGTAGCAAGACTGAACTTTATTTCCATAGTTACAGTTTCGGCACACTGATTTGTCTGGACTATATTTTCCCTTACGGTGTTAAACCTTCAGTTCGTCTTAAACAGCATCTCAAAGGGCTTATAACTATAGGGAGTCCGATAGACTTTATTAAAGTTTACTTTCCTAAATTCTTTAAAGGGAGAAACCTGATGTTGAACGAGCAGCTGGAATGGATCAATGTCTATTCAATGGCCGATGCACTGGCGTCTAATTTCAGATCCAGGGCTAATGAAGGCCCTGCACAATACTCTTTTGAAGAAAATGCCCTCAAACCTATAAATGTGCGGTATGAGGTGGCCAATACCCGGATGAATCTTATATCACAGTTTTTCACACTTTACGCCCTGAAAGCCCATAGTAATTATTGGGAGGCTAATGATTTCAGTCAAAGCTGTTTTCGGGAACTAATACCTGTAATGAAAGAAAGAAACTTTTTGTAGATCAGTAATTGATTCAGGCACCCCATCTTTAAATCAGCCTTAACCTGAAGAAGGAGAGATCGGGATGATGAGGGATTCGAACTTTTATATCTAAACCTTCGTCATCACTATGTTTTTAAAAGTTCATTTTGGTTGAGCCACGAACTTACCTTTAATCTACGCAAATCACGGCAAACCTGCCTATTTTTATAGAACTATAATTCACTATAAATATAAAGATTTTTATGACATACAAATATATCCTATGACACCATATACTTGAACTTTTCAAAAACTTCAGCAGTAGGTATGCCGCACATAACATTAGAAAATGATGCCAATTATGTAGGGTGTTATCCTGTTAATGGATTAATATTAAATGGTGGAAAACAAATTAAAAATGGTCAGAGTATAACCCAGTATTTTCAACGAAAGGATATTAATGAGACAGTTTCAATCAGTTTAGATTTCAAAGAAGGAATTACCGTGGATCCTATTACTATTGGTGCTAGTAGTGGTAGCAATAATAATATTCCAATAGGTACAATTGTAGCATCTCCCTTAGAACCGTCAAAGTTTTTAATACAGAATGGTACAGCTAATATTTCTGATATCTCAAAAAATATTTGGGCTCCATGTGATGGCACTTCGGTAAGTAATTCACGATGCAGAAATTAGCAAGCCTTACCATTGCTGAATTTCGGACTTTTGAGGTACAATAGAGGTACAACTTCTATCCAAATATCGACAAACATCACAAACAAAACATTTGTTTGACTATCAAAGACATACCAGCGAAGGGTTGCTGGTTAGATCACAAATGTAAAATATTTTTTTACATAAAAGAGGCAGTTTTTCTAATTGTTATAAGTAATTAGATATTAGAAAATTACTGATGTAATAATTTGTATTCCAGTTATGTACGAAACAAAACTATTCTGGATGGATGCTCTGTATCTTCATTTATAAGTTCAATCCTTTCTTTGGTACGGTTTAAAATATGGTAGTTATGTCCCAGTTGTTCCAGTTTATGTGGGGCATACGCTGTGAATAGTAAATCAAGGTCTATATCGGTAGCAGGTGAGTCGTCTGTACCATTATCACTAATCACATTCCATTTACCTTTATAACTTTTCACATTATTATCTACAGTGAATGATAAGTCCTTATTGAAATGAAAGGTATAATCAGTATAGTCGTTATTAAGTTTGCTGTCTATTATTTCAAAATGCCATACCCCCATGGTAAAGCTCTTGGTAAGATTAGGATATGTAATAAATGAATGACATTGTGTTTTCTTAGCACACGAAATATTAAAGAGAAATAATATAAAAAGAAAACGAATTATATTTTTCATGATAAAATAGTTTAGCAAATTACTTTTAGGGACGCAGGAATTATTTCAATATGTATATAATTGGTTTTTAGGCTATGGTATTCTCCGTCAATTTGTATATCAGTGTAAATCCTTTCCGGCTGATAAATGGTAAGTGATTGCGCTAGGTTATGCTGAGCAGCTTTAAATTTTAAAAAATTACGGTTTAGTACATGGAAGCCCAGTTTTATTTTTTGCAGGGAAGACATTTTGGGAGCCGTTACCAGATTAAGGTATCCGTCATTAAGTTTTGCCTGTGGCGTTAGGCTCATATCATATCCCATTTGGTTACTGTTTGATATAAACAGCAGAAACGGATTAATGTTCAGTTCCTTATTCCCAAACTTAATGGTTGTGTTATAATGCTTAAAGGATAAAGTAGCTTCCAGCGAGGCTACTATATATGCCGACAGTTTTCTTTTCCCCTTTTGCTCATATTTTTTAATAACTTCGGCATCTATACCCAACCCAGCATTACTAAAGAAATAATTATCGTTAACACAACCACTGTCTATAACAGTAATGTTTTGTTTTTTTATGATAGAAATTACCTCTTGTAAGCTTCCCCTAATACCTAAATTAGAAGCCAGTCCGTTGCCCGAACCTACAGGAATTATACCTAAAGGCACCTGGCTGTTTATAAGTACAGAGGCTACTTCGTTAACTGTTCCGTCACCTCCGCAGGCAATTACACAGTCGGCACTATCTTTTACCGCTTTTACGGCTAAAGTTTTTGCATGGTCTTTACCTTCAGTATAGCTTATTTCAATCCTGTATTCATTTTCAGGAAAGGTATCAAGAAGCAGATTTCGATCTATTACATGATTTCCCTTTCCGGAAATAGGGTTAACAATAAAATGCAGGTATTTCATGGGTTACTGTAATAATTTGTTATTATAAAGATAATCAGCGGTTTCATACCAGGAAATGGTTTCGTCAAGAAAACTCTTATCCATGGGTTTTAGTGTTAACTCATTCTTATCTTTTTGCCATTGATAGAAATCCTGTCCTTTTTGATCGGATAATATCATCACTTCATCCTGTTTCATAAGTACAAGCTTCCTGTAGGTACCCAGTAACGAACGCTCTTCAAAATCTTTACACAGTACATCCTTACCGAAGAAGTCTGACTCATAACTCCAGTGGAAAAGCGAGAAAAGGGTGGGAAAAAGGTCTATTTGAGAACATTGTTGTTCTATTTTCCTGTTAGGTTCCCCTTCAAAATTTACAATAAATGCAGGGATATGGTAGTTAGCCACATCAATAGCATCTTTCCCCGCACTACTTGCACAATGGTCTGCCACAATTACAAATACGGTGTTTTTAAACCATGGTTTTGTCGAGGCTTTTTTGAATAACTCGCGTAAAGCATAGTCAGTATACTTAACCGCTCCGGCTCTTCCTGTACCCGACGGAATATCAACTTTCCCTTCCGGATAAGTATATGGTCTGTGGTTTGAGGTTGTCATTATGTAATTAAAAAACGGCTTATTGTTTTTGTACTGTTCATCTGCAACCGATAGCATTTTATTAAAAATATCCTCATCACAAATTCCCCAGGCATTTTCAAAAGTAACTTCATCATCCGTTATATTATGACGAACGGTTTGTATCTTATCGCTCAATACACTTCCTCTGCCACGATCGTAAATAGAGAAGCCATTTCCGCCAAAGTAGGCATTCATATTATCAAAATATCCGTCACCGCCATAAAAGAAATTACAGTCATATCCTTTGTCCCCAAACACATTTCTTATAGTATACAGGTTAGTATTTTCAGGACGTTTCACAATACTTCTTCCCGGTGTTGGAGGGATGCATAGTGTCACGGCTTCCATGCCTCTTACAGTTCTTGTCCCTGTAGCATAAAGGTTTTCAAAAAATATACTTTTCTGTGCCAGGCTGTCAAGAAACGGCGTAAGGTTCTCTTCGTTACCAAATTCTTTCATAAAACTACCGCTAAGGCTTTCCACCATTATGAATACCAGATTTTTTTTGGATGATGAATCAAGTGTATCAATAATAGTACGGTGAATAGATTTGCTTTTATCGGTAAATACTGAATTACTGCTTTTAAGTTTGTTTTCTACTATTTGCAATGCTTTTTCCTGGTCGATAGAGGTATAAAAATCATTATACTTCATTTGATTGTTTCTAAAGGCTGCAAAAAAGGAATATATCCCGTTTTTAGAAATTTCAGAATTATATCGGTTAGCAGACCATTCTGCTGAAGTATTGTTTATAGAGAAGCCGTATAACAGTGCTGTAATCACTATTGTTATTATTACACCAATACGTTGTTTAGTTGTGGCTGTACTTTTAAAAGTAATATTAAAAGCTTTCCTTTTGTAAAATATAAATAGGATTAAGGCTGTGATTAAAACAATCCCGCTAATGAGAAAGGGAAGAGGATATGATTCATTTATATTAGCTATCACCTCGTGTGTATAGATAAGATAATCTACTGCTATGAAATTGAAGCGTCTTGAGAATTCTTCCCAAAAGGTAATTTCCGCAAAAAAAGAAAACGTAAATATAAATACATTTAAGGCGGTGAAAACCCAAATAATGACCTTATCTACAAAACTGCCAACCCATTTGTTGGGTATTAAAACAAAATACAGGGCAGGTAGCAAACAAATAAATGCCGCTGCACCAATATCAAAAAACAATCCGGTAATAAGTGTACGTAGCAGGTTTGCTATATTCCATGATACTTCGTTGTGTTCCCATATAAAAAAGGTAAAACGAAGCAGTAACGATACGATTAGTAACCAAAGTACAAAATTAGCAAGTAGTGTAAATCGTCCGGTATTGCGAAATATCTTGAACATGTTTGTGTGTTTTTTGAGACAATGTTCGGGACCAATTTTGAAGAAAATTAGAATTTTTACATCCGGAGCTAGAATTTATAATTATAACCCACACGTATTACCTGTGTTTCATAGTAATTATTGCTGGTATAGTTAAACCCGTTTGCCTGAACTTTTTGCCTGATTACAAGCGTACCGAAAAGATCTGTTGCGTTGGCGTAAATTTCGCCTTTGCCTTTTTGGATTGTTTTTTTAATTCCTGCATCTACCGAAAATCTTGAGCCTGTACGTCCCTGAGGTACAATATCAGGTGCGAGGTAAACCATATTTACCTGTACGGTAAGATTATTATTAAACTTAAGGTTACTGTTCCATTTTGCATTACCCGATGTAATTTGCTGTTTTGTACTTGTATAAGCAGTAGGCACAGGGTATAATATATTTGTAGTAAAAGGATCTATAGTATTTTGATACAGGTTTCCGTTAAGGTTGAAGCTATACCATGATGATACTTTTTTAGAAAATATAAGTTGGGTACCTATGGCACGGCTTTTACCTGCATTTTCAAATACGTTGTAAATAATCGTATTGTCGGGTACTGTGGTGGCTATTCTTGTTATGGTGCCATTTATAAACTTACTGTATAGTGATGCAAAAAAGTATCCACCATTAATATGGGTTTTATATCCTAGTTCTACTGAGTTGGTGTATTGCGGACGTAGCCCCGGATTACCTACTTTAATAATTTCGGCATCATCATATTTCGGAAAAATCCTAATATCCACTTCATTTGGCCTGTCTACCCTTCGATTATAGAAAAGGGAAAGTTTATGATTATTATTTATTTTATATCCGAATCTTAAGGAAGGGAAGGGCTGAAAGTAGTGGTAACCATCGCTTTTATAGACAGGATGATTAGGATTTACCTCATATTCCAAATCCAGATACTCCATTCTTAAACCGGCTTCGGCCTCAATCTTATCACTTTCATACACATAGTTTCCATAAACTGCAGGGATAGTTTCCTCATAGTCGGCTTTACCACCGGCATTCGCATCTATAACAGAATTGGTGCCCGGATAAAACTGCATATCTGTAGGGATTACCCTGTTTCTAAATTTGAATCCGGTTTCAAGGCGTCCCTGTTTTAATGGTTTTATATAATCGATATTCAGGTCAACTACATTTTCGTCTGATAGTAATTTGAAAGCATCAGTTCCGGTATAATCAGGCATAATATTATTGAAGTTGTATTTCTCGTCTTCCCTGTGGAATGTATAGTTCAGTCCGGCATTTAATACGTGTCCCGGCTGACTGAACCTGTGCTGATAACTGGCCGAACCCATTACTGTGGTTTTTACCTCATCTTCAAGGAATTTCCAAAATCGTAAACGCTCACTATAATCTCCGTTAAAAAAGGGCTCTTCACCATGATCAAGTATTTTTTCACGCCCATATATTACAGATAATGATAGGGTATTATTAGGGTTATATTCCCAATCAAGCCCGCTTTTAAATGTACTGAAACGAGTATCCCTGTTACGTTTTGTCTGTTGGTTGATAATAGTACCATCATCGTAGGTACGGGTAATAAATTCGTTTTTATTTAATGCTTCGGTATACAGGTAATCTCCCTGTACATAAAAGTTAACTTTGTTCTTCCTGTAATTTAGAGATAGGGAAGGGTTTATTTTTGGAGTGAAGTTGTATTGCGGACTCATATGAGGTAGGTTAGCTTTTCGTTCCCATAATGCACCATAACCACCTGCAAGCCCTGCTTTGCCCGTTAAGCCTTCACTTTTCTCCTTTTTGTAAACTATATTAATTATACCGGCATTACCATTTGCATCATATTTAGCCGATGGGTTTTCAATAATCTCAATCTTATCGATAGCCGAAGCCGGAATATTGTCAAGCCCATACTGGGTATTAAATCCGGTAAGGGCTGTTTGTTTTCCGTCAACGAGTACCATTACCTTGTTGTTACCTCTAAGTTCCAGCTTTCCGTTATTAACGGTAACTCCCGGAAGGTTTTGCATAGCCTGCAATACAGAGCCACCTGCTTGGGTAAAGTTATCGGATACAGAGAATACCTTTTTATCCATTTTGTCTGATACGGCATCCTGCTGTTTGTTTATAACAACTTCATTAAGAGTAGTGGTTTCTTCCCCTAATATGGTTTCCCCTAAATCCTGATAATCACTTAATGAACCCACATATAGGGGAATAACTGATTTTGCATAGCCTAAACCGCTTATTTCAATAGTATATTTACCTGTAGGAATATCTTTTAAGGTATATGTGCCTGTTTCTGTAGTAATAGTGCCGGCAATAACTTTATTGTCTTTTTCTGTAGCTATTATAACATTTACAAAAGGAACCGGACCCTGAGCATCTATAACAGTTCCCGAAAGTGTTACCTTCTTATCCTGCGCAAAGCAGGTAATACTTATTAAGAAAATTACCAGTAGCAAAATATATTTTAAAGACAGAGATATTTTTTCTTTTTTCACAGTAGTATAGTTTGATTTTTGGGTAAAACTATATTGTGATTTAGAAGGAAATCTGAATTTTAAAACATTATGGTAAAACTATGACTGTTATTATTAAACTGATATTCTATATCCCAGTTATTTACCTCGATAATCCTTTTAATAATGGCTAACCCAAGTCCGTTTCCGGGAGAAGAAGGGTCTGATTTAGAGAAACGGTTAAACAGTTTTTCCTCGTTGAGTGGAGTGCCGTTTCCTGTATTATTGAAAGTGAGGCTGTTTATATCTGTAGTTACTGTAATAGTACCGTTTTTTACATTATGTCTTATGGCGTTAAGGAAAAGGTTATTAATCAATACCTCAGTAAGTATTGGGTTTGCCATTAAGGTAAGCTCATGGGAGAGCTTTGTGTTTACTGAGATATGTTTTGAGTTTGCCTGTTCGATAAAAAAGTCAAGATGTTTATTGATATAATTATTTACTGAAACCGATTCTTTTTCAAAGTAAGCTTCATTATCAATTTTTGATAACAGTAGCAGGTTTTTGTTTAGTCGGTTTAGTCTGGATACATCACTATTAAGTGATTCCAGTATTTCAAACTGATCTTTGGTAAGGTTTTCAGCTTGTGACAGGTTGTCCAGTTTGGTTTGGAAAAGAGCTAAAGGTGTTTGTAGCTCGTGGGCAGCATTTTCCACAAACTCCCTTTGGTTTTTATAAATGGCAGTATTTTTTTCTATAAGGCGATCCAGGCTTGTGTTTAACTGGTTGAACTCTTCAATACCCGTATTTTGGAAATGGGGCTTGGTACCCTTATCAATTTCAAAACTGCGTATTTGTGAAAGGGTATCATAAAACGGACCCCACAGGTTTTTAGCCAGTCTGTTTGAAAGGTATATAATTCCAAGCATTAAAATCAAAATTATGATCAGGAACATTAGGGCTACAGTATAAACCATGTCTTCCATTTCAACTAGATTATTTTTCTCTATATAAGTATAGCGCTTACCGTTTATTTCTATGGGAGCCCAAAGTTCCCTGAAAGGTTCTGACTCATTAGCAAAGGGATCAAAGTATATAGTACCAAAAATAGAATCTTTTTGTACTCCGGTATCAGGAACAATTTCTACATCACGGTTGTATTTGTTCCAGGCTTCAATATCTTTTTCAGAGAAGTTGCCATTATGGATTTCATTTTCCACAAAAGCTTTTTTATGAAAGGAAAGTATTTCATCGGTTTCATATACATATAGCCAATGGCTCATAAAGTAGAATAAAGGAGCGCATATTATTAATATGATTACCGAATAGCGCAGGAAACTGCGGGTTGTTATATTGAGTAGTTTTTTATTCATCGCTCCATTTATAACCTAGTCCGTATACGGTTTTTATGTAATCAGCGCTTCCGGCTTTTGCCAGTTTCTTTTTAAGGTTTTTGATATGGGCATAAACAAAATCGTGATTATCCAGCATATCTGCCATATCACCCGAAAGGTGTTCGGCAATTGCACCTTTAGAGAGTACTTTTCCCTGATTTCCTATTAGAAACAACAGTAAGTCTATTTCTTTTTTGGTTACCTCTAATTTAGTATTATTTACGGATACTGATTTAGATAGAATATCTACCGATATTTCTTGGAAGGAAACGATGTTATTGCCACTAAAGTTTTTCCTACGGATAAGAGCCTGCATTCTTACCAGTAGTTCTGATAAGTGAAATGGCTTGGTTAGGTAATCATCGGCACCAAGCTGTAAGCCTTCAATACGGGTGTCAAGCGTTTCTTTGGCAGAAATGATGATAACGCCATCTGTTTTTTGTTGCGTCCTTAACTGACGGAGTATTTCAAAGCCATCACCATCGGGCAACATTAGGTCCAATAGTATACAGTCGTAGCTATATAGGTCTATTTTTCTCATGGCTTCTTTTGCTGTTGCTGCCGACTCACATATAATAGCGTTGGGAGTCATGTATTCAATAATACTGTTAGCAATTGCAGGCTCGTCTTCTATAATAAGGATTTTCATACTGCAATTTAAACAAATAGATTTTGAATTAATTTTGAATATTTAATAATTAGGTTTTATGGATTGTTAATGACAGAAATCACTACTTATGATTGTAATGTTTCTGACATTCTAAAATTGTTTCATTCCCTAAGTGCTTATGTCTCCTTTTTGAATTGTAATATACCTCAATATATTCTTTTATTGTGGATTCCGCTTCATATCTATTTTGATAACTATTTTGAGTCCCAACTGTCACCTTTTCGTGACATGCTTCGGGTAACTGATTTATATTGACTGAGGTATTCAACGAATTCTTGACACGCATACTGTATGCCCCTGTCGGAATGAAAAATCAATGGTGAGTTATCTTTAATAGGTCTGTTTGTAAAGGCTTTTTTAAAAGCCTTTACAGTTGTATAGTTTGTTTTTAGTGAGGTTGATACAGACCAGCTACTACCTTTGGGTCATAGAGGTCAACTATAACAGTGAGATAAAGCCATCTTTTTATCGCCCATATATAAGTGATATCCAATACCCAAACTGCATTTTTATTTTTTACGGTAAACTCTCTGTTCAATATGTTTTCTGCTATAGGATGTTTATGTGATGAATTAGTAGTGAACCTATACTTGCTTTTAAAGATACTTTTAAGCGAGACACCTTTCATTATTGCTTATTAGCTTTTCTGAAGTATGAACTCTATATATACTAATACTCAATAAATATTATTAAATCTTTAAATGTCCTGATAATTTCACGATGTAGTGTCTATTGTTTTAATTTTGTTACAAACCTCACCACTATATTATGGATACTGATTTTATAATAAGATTGAACAATGGAGATGAATCTTGTTTTCAGGAAATTTATGAACTGTATTCCTTTAAAGTTTACTGTTTTGTAAAGAAGTATACAAAGCAGGTGGCAGATGCAGAAGATGTAACCCAAAACGTTTTTATCCATTTATGGAAATATAAGGAGAAACTTAATCCTGAAGTTTCTCTTGAATCCGTTTTATTTAAAAGTTCAAAACAGGAAATTTCCAAATGGTATAAAAAGCAAAACCAAATTTTTACTTTAAGCGAGAAGGAAATAATCGCTGAGTTAAATGAACCTAATAATGAAGAAGATATAACTGAAAAAATGGAAAAAATAGAATATCTTCTTAATCAGATTCCGCAGAGGAGAAAAAAGATTTTTATACTGCATAAACTTGAAGAATTAAGCTATAAGGAAATAGCGCTTCAAATGAATATGACTACCAGCGCAGTGGCAAATCAAATATCTAAAACCCTACAATACCTAAAAAAAAATTCTGTTAACAGCAACGAGCTTTACTGGTTTATATTATTTTTTATTGACCAGTTATAATGTTAATTAATTGTAATCAATACTTGTTAATGTATCAAATGTAATATGATGTTTAGTTGCTTGTTTCTGGCTTGTTTATTGTGTTTTTATCATTTTTAGCTCCTAATGTTTTATTAATAAATCTTTAAGGATACTTCTTCCCCGTGACATTTTATTCCTGTATTGGCTAATGCTGTTATAAATAGTATAACCCCAAAAAACTACTTACAGGACAATGAAATCAGAAATGAAAAAACAATGGGATGATATTCCTCTAAAAGGAATGCTGCCTCAGGATCTTAAATCAAGAATGTGGAAAAACATTCGAAGAGCAACAATAGCTAAAACCAAAAATGTTTACAGATGGATGACTGCTGCGTCAGTAATATTGGTAATGACAGCTATGGGTTATCAATTTTTTAATAGGACTGTTAATGCGGAGCGAATAGTAGTTACGCAAACATTCGATAATGATATTCGTCTTGTAAGATTACCTGACGGAAGCCGTGTGTGGCTAAATGAAGGCTCAAAGATTGAATATCCGGAAAATTTTGACGGAAGTGCAAGAAATGTTATTCTTATCGGCGAAGCCTTTTTTGAAGTGGAGAAAGACTCCTTAAAACCCTTTATAATATCTTCAGGCTTAATTAAAACGACTGTTTTAGGTACTTCCTTTAATGTTAAGGCTTATGAAGGAGCAGTGCCTCTTGTAGAGGTTAGAACAGGAAAGGTAAAGGTCGAAAATAAAAACGGTAAGGTGTTCCTGGTAAAGGGAGATGCTGCGGTATATATGCCGACAAGCGAAACTTTAGTTAAGAAAAAGGCTTTAAAATTGGAGCCTGATTATAAAAAAGAACTTCTTGATGTAGATGGTTTAACTCTTGAAGAAGTTGTTTTAATACTTCACAAAGATTATAATTTTTCTGTAGAATATGGTGCTCCCGATTTAAAGATGCTTAAGATAAAAGGAACGCTGGCAACAAAACAGGGTATCACAGAAATGCTTAATACTCTGGCTTTTGCTTTAGATCTAAAAGTTACAGAAAAAGAAAATCATCTGTATATACTGAGCAGATAACACTTTTATATAAAACCAAACATTCCAAACACAAATTATTAAAATTATGAACAACCCACAATCTGGGCAATATTTTCTTGCCTTTTGGATTTTATTTATTGGCTTATTCTTTACGTCGGTTTCCTCAGCACAAACAGGAACAGTTACGGTAGATTTTAAAAACGCATCTCCTAAAGAAATTATTGAGAACCTTGAGTCAAGAACACCCTACCGTTTTATTTATCAGGATAATATTGATCTTGATTCTCCTAAGGTTACTTTAAAAAAAGATAATGTTTCAATAGATGGTCTACTAGATGAATTACAGGAACTTACCGGATTAAATTTCAGGAGAAATGAAAATAATATTGCCATTAATAAACCAGGTACTGAGGCTAAAAAAAAAAGATTACAGGGAATATCAGGAAAGATAGTAGATAATTACGGAATCGCTGTTTTTGACGCTATAGTTACTGCCTCTCCCGGAAATGTTACAGTTTTTACAGATGTTAACGGTGATTTTATCCTTGAGCTCGAACCAGGGTTTTATGATGTGGAAATAACAGCTCAGAGTTTTGCCTCAAGATTTATTCAGAACATACCTGTAGATGCAGGAAATTTAACACCACTGAATTTAGCATTGGAACTAAATCAAAACATCACGCTGGAGGAAGTTACCATTACAGGACAACAATACAAATCGACAGAGTCTACAGAAGGGCTGTTACTTCAGCAAAAAAGGGCAGCCCAGATGTCTGACGGTATATCTGCCGAACAAATTGCAAGAACACCCGATAATAATGTGGGTAGTACTCTTAAACGAATAACAGGAGTAACTACAATAGATGACAAGTATGTAGTAGTGCGTTCTATGGGTGAACGCTGGAACCAGGCTATGATGGACGGAATTAATTTGCCAAGTACAGAAGTTACTCAACAAAGCTTTTCCTTTGATATTATACCTACTGCTATGGTACAAAGTATTGTGGTTAATAAAACGGCAACTCCAGACATGTATGCTAATTTTGCAGGTGGTAATATTGAAGTGAAGACAAAAGATATACCTAAAGAAAATTTTACAAGTATATCGATAAGTAATTCCTATAACAGCAGAAGTACTTTTAAAGATTTCCTGACTAAGCAAAGGGGAGAGTACGATTATTTTGGTTTTGATGACGGTACAAGAGGTTATCCTGATTTTCAGAGCTACCCTGTACCTGTAAATGAAGCAGAATCAGGTCCGTTTTTTGAAGAATCTAAAAAATTTACTCAGGATAATTTTACAACCTATAAGGATAAGGCAATGCCTAATACCTCTTTTCAGCTTGCATTGGGACGGGTATATAACCTTAATGAAGGTAGCAAATGGGGTTTTTCCGGTTCATTGTTGTTTAGGAACACACAAAGTAAACAAGTTATAGATCATACCTCAAGAGGGGTATTTAAACCTAATGCCGAATTTTTTCATGAAGGAATAGACTACGATTTTGGTGATTATCAGGCACCGCTTGAATATCCTGTTTTAAAAAAGTATGGCTATAAGAATTCCGGAGGAATTTATACCTATAATTCCACACTTGCCGGGATGCTTAATGGAGGTGTAAAGTTTGGTAACAATAAAATCACCATTAGAAACACTCTTATTCATATATATGATAATCAGTTAACTCAAATAACAGGATGGGACGGTTATGGTGTTTCATATAATGAAATATTGGATGGCAGTACCCTGCCGATTACAAAAGAAACGGATTATCCAATCTATACTGATTTTTTCCAGACTAAAGTAGAGGGAAGTCATCGTTTTAACGGATATGAACTAAATTGGTTTACGGCACTAAATTCCACAGCAAAAAAAACCAAAGATGCCACTTTTTTAACAAATCAACGAGAGAGGATAGGGGATGACGTACTTGTTTATACAGAAGTTTATAATTCAGCAAACAATGTTCAAAGAAGAAACTTTGATAATAATCAATCCGACTACAATATAGCATTCAATATTAACAAGTCATTTGATTTTAATCGAATAAAAAACAATATTAAAATTGGCTATTTCGGGACTTTTAAAACAGCTACAAATAAACAGGAGAGTGCCAACTTACAGGTAGTAGGCCTAAGTACAGACAGAGTTAGGGTATACGATCTTCATGAAATCCTTTCGGGTTCCTATTACGACTATGGAGGTTTCGGTTGGTTAAAGCCTGTAACATATGGAAATCGTTATGAAGGTGAAGTTACAACACATTCTCCATTTATAATGCTGGATAACAGAATAGGTGATTTTTTAAGAATAGTTTGGGGTGTAAGGGCAGAGAGTTATAATTATACAGAAATATCTAATCAGAGAGAAGGGGCGGCGGATACTGAGGTATCAGAGCCACTTGACAAACTGTGGCAATATTTACCCTCTGTTAACATAACTTATAGCCCTACGGAGAAGACTAATATCAGGTTTGGATATTACAAGTCGGCATTAAGACCACAGTTTTCGGAAAGGATACAAATACCATATTATGACCCTGTCTATGAGGCTAACATCATTAATTTTACTGCCAGGGGAGGTATACTTTCTTCCGTTGCAAATAATTATGATTTAAAATTGGAGTGGTTTCCTTCTTTGGGACAAATACTTTCTGCCGGAGTTTATTATAAAAAAATCGATAATCCTATAGAGAAAATTTCGAGCTCACCATACGATAGTGCTACAAGATTTATTTACACGACTAACTCTTATAAAGCGGAGCTTTGGGGGGTTGAAGCGGAGATTTTAAAGAACCTTACTTTTTTAGGAGAAGGCAAAGCCCTTGAAAACACTTATTTATATGCTAACGGTACAATTAATGAAACTACCGTTACCTCTTATGTTAATACAGACGGTACAGGAGGCTTATATGAAGCAAACAGGCCCATGTACGGGCAGTCTCCATATAGCTATAATTTAGGATTAGATTATATAGGTGACAGGCTATCATTTAATATAAGGTATAACGGTACCGGAGACCAGTATCTGTTGGTTGGGTTTGATTATAAGGATGAAGAGATACGCAGGCCCTATGCCGTTGCCGATGCCCAAATAAGCTACAGGTTTTTTAAAGAAAAAAACCTTGAGTTAAAATGCAGTGCTCAAAATATTTTTGACAGGGTTTTGGAAACCTATAATAATCAAAACAGCTATTCGTCACTTAACCAGGAACCTGGAGAAAATCCAAGAGATCAGTTTCAGTTGGGTATGGGGGCTACAAAAAAATATGATGAAGATATAGACCGTGTACTTTTCAGGGCTTATACAGGAAGGACAATAAAACTTTCTTTAACCTACAATTTTTAGGATAATGTTGCTTTAATGTAACCGCTTTATACTAATGATTAACAAACCGTTAAGTTGTAAAACAGGCCGTGATAATTTAAGCGGTTAATGTCTAATGTAAATAAATAAGATAACGATTTAGCTGTAATGTCTCTTAAACTATTCCTGAAGAGCAGATGTAAAATCAAGATTTAAATTAGTAAGAACTAATAGATAAGTGCTGCCAACTAAAGCAAAAGCTTAAAAAATATTACAGCAAGAGATTCGACAACCTTTCACAAAATAAAACCTATTGTGAAAGACGGAAGGTAATATAATCAGGCATGGATGCAGAATGCCTTAATAAAAAAGGCCTGAGGAAAGTAAATTTGCTGCCTTTCCAAAGGCCTGAGAAATAGTGTAGCAGCAAATATACCAACTAATTATATTATTATGAAAAAATTTTTAATGCTGGCAGCTTCAACCTTACTGCTGTTCTCTTGTCAAAATGATGACGTTGCAGATTCTTCATTTACCCTACAGTCTGCAGGTGCAGATTACAGTGGTTATCCGGCAACAGTTCAAACTGTAAGTGGTAGCATCACAACTAATACTACCTGGACAAATGACAAAGTTTGGGAGATAGAAGGTGTTGTTCGTGTAAAAAACGGAGCTACTTTAACTATCCAGGCGGGTACATTTGTAAAAGCTAAGCCACTTGGTGCAGGTGTTGCTACCGGAGTACTTGTTATCACTAAGAGCGGTAAGATAAATGCTCAGGGTACTGTGGACAGCCCGGTTATCTTTACAAGTTATAACCTTCTTGATGGTAGCGCTGCTACTACAGCTTCACCTGGTGATTTTGGAGGAGTAGTACTTCTTGGAAATGCTCAGGTAAATAACGGTTCTACAACAAATGTTGTTGAAGGGTTAGGAGACCAGGCTACAGTTTCAGACTTTTATTTTGGAGGTACAAACAATTCGCATGATGCAGGAGATATGGCATATGTGCGTATTGAATTTGCAGGACGTATTCTTGATGCAGATGCAGGTATTGAAATTAACGGTTTAACTTTTGGAGGTGTTGGTAATGGTACAAACATCAACCACATACAGGTTTCTTACGGTAGAGACGATTCTTATGAGTTCTTTGGTGGGACTGTAAGTCCAACTCACCTTGTTTCTTTTGCTGCTGATGATGATAACTTTGATTTTGATTTAGGTTATACAGGATCTCTTACAAAAGCTATCGCTATTGCAGATAAAAATTCTACACACAGCCAAAGCGGCGGTAATCCGGATTCTAACGGTATTGAGCTTGATAACAATTCAGGTGGTACTTCTACAACAATCATTACAAGACCGGTAATTTCAGATCTTTCTATTGTTGGTGTAAGTGCTGCTTCAGATGGTGGACTTTATGAAAATGCTATCCACGTACGTAGACTTGGTGAAATAGAGTTATATAATGCAACTGTAACGGGGTATAATACTGGTATAAGATGGGAAAACCCTTCAGTATCTTCTAATTCAGCTTGGTCTGGTCTTTCAGTTCATGCTTTTGTAACTCCGGCTACTTCATCATTAGGTTTTGGTAATCCAACTTCAACATCAAACCCTGCGCAGGCTTGGGGGCTTACTCAACCATTCTTTAATAATACAAGCTTTAACCTTTCAGGAAATACAGGGGCTTTTGCTACTGAGTCTGGATGGACAGCCGGATGGACAAAGTTTAGTGGTTTTTAATAGTTTATAGTTTTTGTTAATTAATATATAGTAACCAACCCGGCATGGGTAGTTTTCTGCCCATGCCTTTTTAAACACAAATACAATGAAAAAAAATTTACTTCTGGCAATTTTTACTTTTATTACTTTTGGTGTATCGGCACAAATTACAGTTTGGGAAGACGATTTTAATGATGCTGATGTTTCAGACTGGACACTTATTGATGTAGATGAAAACTCCAGTAACTGGATGGCAAGAAAAGATTTACAGATAAGTAATGAAGGACTGCCTGCTGACGGGGAAAAGGATATTTTTGGTACGTATAATATCGATATGTCTACAGGAGGAGAACTTACTCCAGAGGAGAATAACTGGGCCATCAGCCCAGCTATAGACCTTTCTTTTTACGAAGGGAGCGGTGAACTGATATTAAATGCACAATCGGCTATTTATGGAGGAATTCCTGCATTAAAGGTTTATATATCTGAGTCTTCAAATCTTGAAGAAATCATGCTGGAAGAGCCTGTTTTGGTAAATTTACAACGAGAAACTAATGAGGGTGACTATTTTCAGGATTATACTATTGATATTTCAGACTACATAGGGCTGGAAGAAGTATATATTGTTTTTGCGACCCCGCTTACTATGGGTACAGGAATAGAAATTGATAAGGTAACTCTTACTGCAGAGAACATTCTTAATACAAAAGATGTTGCTGTAAAGAGATTTAGTTTACAGCAAAATCCTGTAGAAGATTATCTTATTCTGTCTGCCGGTAATCAGTTAGACAATGCAAATACTTCAGTTTTAATATATAATACTACAGGATCACTTGTTAAACAATCAGGTTTCATGGCAGAAGGAATATATATGGGAGATGTGCCTGCAGGTGTTTACTTTATGGTTCTCACTGATGGAACAGCCACTGAAAAGCTTAAGTTCATTAAAAAATAAAATTATTGTTTCTTCTTTTAGCATCTAACTAAAACACTACCGATAAACTTTTATCGGTAGTATTTTTAACTTTCATTTCTATATGTTTAATTTATTGAAAAAATTTCTTGTAAGCATTTCTATATTATTGTTATTGTTATCATGCGATGATAATTTGCTTCCTTATTATGATACGCAGGAACCTGGTGAGATAGTAATAAAAGGATATTCAGTATCAGATTCCCTACAGATAATTATTGATGAAGCCCCTATTATTATTAACGAAAAATCAGTTTTCCTTAAATATATGGATAAGGATTATGAGTTTGTTTATTATAATGATAAGGTAAAAAATGTTGATATTGTAATTAATGACACCCGGCAGAGTCTTAAATCGTACAGCTTTACAAACAACAAACCCTTTGATACACTTTCCTTTTTTTATAATAACGGAACATATATCGATAATGTACTAAGGTTTAAAAAAAGTGTTTTAAATGAGCAGGGCAGTACAGGTTATAAGTTTATATTTCCTTCCCTAAACCGTTATTCTAACACAGATTATACCGGTCCATTAGACGGCATAATACGAAACACAAGTGGTACTGTACTTGGAACAGTAGAAAATATTACATCAGATAATTTTAGTTCTTTTACAGCATTTCCATTTTCATCTCCTCCAATAATTAAAATGGAGTTGGTAAAACATGGTACAACAGAATCTTATATACCGGGCACACAGATTATGTTGACAATGGTTATGCAGGCAAATAAGTCAAGAATGATTGTTTTGGAGGAAAAGCAGGATGAATCAGGAAGTTTTTCCGGAGTTGAAGGAGTAGTTGACCTAAGTGATTATTTTGAATTTGAGACAGAATAATAATTAAGACCAAAACTTGTAATGAATCATTTTAAAAATAAGATAATTGCAATTTTAATTTTACCTCTGTTTTATATTTCCTGTCAAAAAGATGATGCCCTTGTTATTTATAGTGCAGGAACTAATGAGTATAACAATCAATGGATTTATGAACAGATGAGAAGATATTATTACTGGAATAATGAAATTCCTGATAATATCGATTTGTCCCTTTTATCTAACGATTATTTTTCTTCATTGTTATTTCATCAGGATAGGTTCTCATATGCATATCATCCGTCAATACCAGAAAGCATGACTTCTACATTACGTTCTTCTTTTGGGATGGATATTGGATTTATTTCATATGAAGGAAATGTTTATGGAGTGATTTTGTATGTGCTATCCGGTTCTCCGGCACAGAATAACGGACTAAAAAGAGGTCAGTTAATTACTGCTATAAATGATATTCCTATTTCACAAACCAATTACAATTCCCTGTATGAAATTACAGGTAAGGCTGATGATTTAAGTTTTACAATTGTTGAGTATACTTATGAAACCGGTTTTTCTCAATCTGTAACAAAAGGACTTACGAGTTATTATACTTTTTTACAGGCTCCATTATATAATATCCTCTTAACAGGAAATAAAAGGATTGGCTATTTGCAAGTAAGCCATTTTGATGAAGGGTTAGCTCAATCATTACTAAATATTTTCAATGAGTTTAAATCTCAAAATGTTAATGAGGTCGTTTTGGATTTAAGGTATAACGGAGGGGGAGATGTTTCTTCGGCGGCAGCTTTAAGTATTCTATTGGCACCTACTATCGTAGAGGATGATTTGTTCATCACTTTTAAAGGTAACGAAAATGGAGGTGTTATAAACCAGTCTTTTAAAGAAGCTTTGGAGATGAATGAATCTGTTGTTAGTTATTATGAGTTACGTCAATCTTCCATACCCTTAAACAGGGTATTTATTTTATGCGGAAATAATACAGCATCAGCATCAGAGATAATTATTAATAACCTGAAACCTTATATTTCTGTTATTGCAATAGGAGAAAAAACACTTGGGAAAGATATGGCAGGTTTTTCGATTTCTGATAACAGAAACGAAAGCCAGCCGGGTTGGATCTTATACCCGGTAATATATAAGCTTTATAATGCCAACGGCGAAGGGGATTATAGTAATGGAGTTTTACCCGATATAGAGCTTAATGAGCTTACAGATATTCAGTTATTTCCCTTAGGAGATGAAAATGAAGTTCTTTTAAACAAAGCAATAAATATTATATCAGGAAATGGAGGAAGAGAGCAAAATAATACCGTCAAAGTGTTATCTAAGACTGTACAGGATAACCGTGAATTTATAATTTTACCAAATTCAGATTAAAGTTAAATCATAACATATACAATAAGTAACGATTAAAATGCAGGGAATAAACGCAAAAGAGCATCAGAATTTTTTGGACGCTTATAAAAAGTTTGAGAAGTTATTGGAAGCAGTTGAAAATAAATTACCTGAAGAAGAAAATAAGAGAACAAAAGAAGGGATTGAAGAGCTCCGTAACCTGTACTTCAAATTTCATTCACTCCTGAATGATTTAAGTAACTGTACGCAGCACTACGAAAAAAGAAAAAAGATAGTTCAGAGCGGAATGTTTAAAAGCATTCGGAAAATGAAATCTGAATTAAGGAACAAAGGAGAAAACATTAATTATTTATAATATTCTAAAATAGTTTGGCTGCATAAGTATGAGTGTCATATTTGTATGGAATTGCCTTTTTAAAAGCCTCTAAAGTGTATATCTTGTATTCAGGCTTGTTTTGATATAGACCAACTAACTACCTTTCAATCATAGAGGTCAATTATCACGTTGAGATATAACCATCTTTTTCTCGCCCATATATAAGTGATATCAAATACTCATAATTTATTTTCCTTATAGTTATTAAAATTTCGTTGAAGTTTATTTTCAAAGGTTGAGTATTTATGGGAGGAGTTGCTAGTTTTCCTGAACTTTCTTTTGACAGTGTTCTCACCAGTCATTTGTAATAACCACTTTTACTAACGCATAAAATTCTGCACATTTCTTTAACTGGGGAGCAATCTAAATATTGCTTTGTGATATTTTGCGCCTGCTATTTAGGGATACAGAAATTAGCAAGCCTTTATATTGCTGAATTTCAGGGTTGTGAGGTACAATAGGGATACAGTTTTTATCCAAATATCAACAAACATCACAAACAAATCATTTGTTTGATTTTCAAAGATATACTGGCAAAGGGTTGCTGGTTAAACTACAAATAAAAATATTTTGGATTGAAAAATGGCAAATTTGCTAATTCTTGGAAGCGTTTTAAAACCAATATTTTATTGAGCTACAACTACGTAAAAAAACATGGTTTGAGCTCTAATGGTAAAATTTTTGTGAAAGTTAAAGATATAATAAACTAAGCTAAGATATTTTGCTTTCCGTTCTCATATAGGTAGCTTTAAGAAATACGAACTTAACCTACTTAATTAATGAATTTTACCAATCCACTTGTGTATGGTGTACCTTTTTTTCTGGGTATAATGTTGCTTGAGCTAAGCCATAGTAAAATTACGGGAAGAAAAGACCTTTATAACTGGAAAGACCTCGCTTGTAGTATAACGATAGGTGTTGGATCAGCTGCAATAGCAGCACTACTAAAAACCGTTACAGCCATACTGTTGTTTAATTTAGTCTATAATTACTTCAATCCTCTTACAGAGAGTGGGATCCGGACAAATATATTTGGATGGAATGCATTCGGATATGCATGGTACATATGGTTACTTTGCATGCTTGCTGACGATTTCAGCTATTATTGGTTCCATCGACAGAATCATATGGTTCGCTTCTTTTGGGCAGCCCATTTCGTACATCATTCATCAGAAAAGTTCAATCTAGGAACAGCAGTACGGAATGGTTGGTTTACTCTTATATACAAACCGTTATTTTATTTATGGATTCCCGCTTTGGGTTTTCCTCCGGCAATGCTTCTGGTATGTTTGGGCATTGAATCACTCTGGCAGTTTCAGCTGCATTCCACTTATGTTCCCAAACTGGGTTTTCTGGAAAAAATACTCAATACACACACCATGCATCAGGTGCATCATGCCCGAAATTTAGAATATATGGACAAAAATCACGGTGGTATCTTAAATGTATTTGACAGAATTTTTGGTACGTGGAAGGAACTGGATGATAAGGTAGAAATACAATTTGGTGTAACCAGCCCACCGGACTCTTATAACCCTTGTATCATCCTGATCCATGAATACAGAAATATGATTAAGGATACCCAAAAAACATCAAATTGGCGAGATAAGTTTATGTATATATTCGGTCCGCCGGGCTGGAGTCATGACGGAAGCACCAAAACAGTAAGGCAGATGCGTGAAGAAAAAAAGAAAAACAATAATGTTTTAAAAGGTAAAACCTTTGTACGTAAGGGGTTTACCGAAACATTATAAATTAATTTTTCTCTTCTATTTAGCATATTAAATCAAGGATATTACAAACATTAAACTCCCATCAGGTATATTTCTGAGTATATTGATATAATAATTGAAAAGATATAGTTGTAAGAGAGAGGACTGATATTGTCTTTAAAATTCTGTTTTCTCTTTATTGTTTTGTTGTGAAATCTATGTTTCAATTTTTTTGAAAGTGTTTAGTAGTATTGGACCTTGATTTTACTTAGATTTTGTTTTTTTCCAAAATTTTTAATTCTCATAATTTTCTGTATCACAAGATGTGTTTAATGATTGAAAGATAGTTTATTAGAGTGTGTTTTTTTGATTGGAATTAAAATTAAATTTCTGTTTTTTCTACCTGAGAACAAATCTTTAATGTAACATTTTTGAACAAATGCATCTAAAGGATAAACAAAACCTTTTAGATATGAAAAAGATATTAACTTGCTTTGTCTTCCTATTCATCAGCATCAGTTTATATTCCCAAAAAAGTTTTCAGGTTGAAATAAAAGGAGAGGGGCAGCCTGTTTTGGTATTTCCCGGTTTTGCCTGTACACCTAAAGTATTTTCAGAAATCACTAATACCCTATCAGAAAGCTACGAAATTCATGCGTTTACTTTTGCAGGTTTCGGGGGCGTACCACCGATAGATTTTCCCTGGTTGCCAAAAATAAAAGAGGAAGTCCTGCATTATATTAAAACAAATAATTTAGAGGAATCTATTGTCTTGGGGCACAGTATGGGAGGTGCACTGGCCTTGTGGCTTGCTACAGAAAATCATCAATTTAAACGCTTAATTTTAATTGATGCCCTGCCTGCTATGGGGGCCTTAATGATTCCGGAGTATGACAGTAACAATATTCAATATGATACTCCTTCTAATCAATATGTTTTACATATGGACAATGTTGCTTTCCGGGAGATGGCTGGACAAATGGCCCTAGGAATGTGTAGTGATAAGGAAAAGCAGCAACAAATCGTTGATTGGATGGTAGCAAGCGACCGTAAAACTTTTGTATACGGATATACAGATCTTTTAAAATTAGATTTGAGGGATGAACTGGAAAAAATTGTCACCCCAGTCACCTTATTTGCAGCTACAGAACCTTACGGAAAAGAAGTAGTCACAGCAACCTACAACAAACAATATAAAAACCTAAAAAAGCATACTCTTATTTTTGCAGAAGGAGCAGGCCATTTTATTATGTTTGATAAACCAAAATGGTTATTGGAACAAATCAGGACAGCATTGGAGGCAAATGAATAAGAAGAAAGACTTTACCGCTATTTTCAAAACAAACTACCCTAAGGTAATCAGATTGTGCCTTGGTTATACAGAGGGCAGGGAAGATCAGGCCAAAGATCTCGCTCAGGAAGTATTTTTAAAAGTATGGCAAAGCCTGGAAAGTTTTCGGGGTGATGCCTCTATAGGTACCTGGATTTACCGTATTACTGTTAATGTATGTTTACAGGAGGTACGTAGAAGGGAGGTCACTCACCTTAAGCTAGATATAGTTGCCGATCAGATTATTAGTTCCAATGAAAAGGAACAGCAATTTACAGCAATGTATCGCTGTATTGATAGGCTTTCTCCAGAAAACAAAACAATCATTTTATTAGAACTGGAAAGTGTACCTCAATCCGAAATTGCCGAAATTACAGGTATTAGCCACCAGGCAGTACGAACACGTATTCATAGAATTAAAGAACAACTTTCAAAATGTGTAAGAAATGAATAGTTATGATGAAATAAAAAATCAATGGGACAAACGGAATGTTCCTCCCACACCTGAAAAGGGCGTGGAAGAAATTATAAAAAAGTTTGCAGTAATATTAAAAAAACAGCGTATTAGCCAAATGGTTCTGGGCTGTACAATAGTTGTATTGATAGGATTCTTTTTTTATATTTCGGCCTATAGCCATATACAATTACTTTTGGGATTGAGTGTGATGATAGGAAGTTTACTCATAAGAGTTCTATTAGAATATGGCACCACCATCAAAAAGGCAAAGCTGCCTTTTGGTAGCAGTATGGCGGCTTATAATGAAAAGTTAATTGCCTACTACAGTGCCAGAAGACGGATTCATTATTATATTACTCCTATTCTTTTTGTAAGCTATGTGCTGGGTTTTGTTTGGCTGTTACCACTGTTCAGGCAAAACCTGTCATCGGGGATGTATAGCTATATCCTTTGGTCTTCCATCTTTATATTTGCAGTACTGGCAGTACTTATTGGTGTACAAATAAAAAGAGAACTATCTGTTTTAAAAAAACTAAAACAATGAAAAATAAATTTTTACAAATTATATTAATAGCAAACGTTTTTGTAACTCTCGGGTTGCTTATATATATCATTAATAGCCATCATGTTGAACTTGACTTATCAAATGAGATTTTAAAAGTAAAGGGTTTAGTGGTTACCGATTCTACGGATACAGAGCGAATCATAATAGGTGCACACCTTCCTCCGGCACAATCATTTGGCTATCGATTTTACCGGGGAGACAATTCCGGAGTTTCCGGCGTTATGCTTTATGACCACGAAGGACAGGAGAGGGGAGGATATGTGACTGATGATTCTTATGGGAATATATTTTTTACTCTTGATTCTAAAGTTTCCCAGCGTGTTTTATTTATGGCAGAACCCCAAGGTGCGGCTACACTAAAAATGTGGGGAAAAAACGGCAATGAAGTTAATCTTGGAGCTTCCGATGAAGGATCGTGGTTGGATGTTTCAGAAAATGGAAAAAAGAAAAATGTATTACAACAATAGGAAAATAAATTTATACAGCCTAGCAGGAATACTATTCTTGTCAATTATACTATGGAGCTGTAAACAGGAAGTTTCAATTAAGAAAGGAAGATTTACTGCAGTCAATCCGGTTTCTTATACCGATGTGATTTATAAAGCAGACAGAGATACCGTTTTTGTTTCCGGTTTTGACGGTAAAATACATGAGGTAATTAAGAGTGAAACAAAAAAACAACAAATAGCAGCCATAGGTGATGAAATATATGCAATGGCTTATGATAAGCGAAAAAGCAGGCTATATGCGGCGACTTTAAATTCAGGAATAGTAGTTATCAATATAAAAGATGGTAGTGTTTTAAAGCAGTTACCTCTAAAAAATACTTGGGCAAAACAGCTTACTTATAATTCACATAACGGGATTTTAGCTACCTATGACTTTAAGGGCTATCATTATGTGTGGAATACAAATGAAGATTTTAATGCCATTGAAACTCCAAAAGTATTACAAGGTACACACCCCAGATACATAAGGGATAACGGAGATATCTTTTTTGATGGAAAACAGGGAGTTATAGTTTGGAACTATAAAACTAAAACCATAATACAAAAAAATAAAACATCCGGGCATCTAATAGATGTAGACAACCAGAATAATTATTTAATGCTCAGTGGGAAAGAATTCAGTTTTTTTGACACAAAGGCAGATAGTATAGTGTATAGTCAGAAACATCCGGACTGGCCTATCTATGTTGCAGACAAGGACACTACAGTAAAGGTTCCGTTACATTTAGAAATCATTTCAGGAATTATCACTACCAATACTATTTATACCTGCGGTTTGGATAAGTCCTTACGAAAATGGGACAAACAATCCGGTGAACTGATGAATACCTACTTATTATCCAAAAATACCCCCAGCGCAATGGACATTGCTAAAGATGGAGGGCAATTAGTTATTGTAGATTTAGGCGGGAATATTCAATTTCAGGAATTGTAAAAGCTTATAAAATAGAGTAGGATAACAGGTTTTTAGATACATACTTCGATAGTAAATTTAGCATACCAATTCTAATTGAGTGTAACAGATTCAATTTAAAGCAGTCTTTTAAAATAAAGATTATATTATGAGAAAAAATTTTACAATTGTATCTCTACTACTGTTTTATTTTGTTAACGCCCAAAATTTAGATGTTATTGAACAGGATTATTTAAAAGCTGTAGCAATTGCCAAAGAGAAAAATAAAATGATTTTTATCGATTTTTATACCACATGGTGTGCTCCCTGCAAAAAGTTGGATAAACTGGTCTTTCAAAATGATTCCATTCAGGCTATATTGTCGAAAGAGTTTGTTTTACTTCGCTATAATGCCGAAGAGGATAAAATATATCATCTCTCCAAAAAACACCATGTATCAAGCTATCCTACTGCCGTCGTTCTCAATCGTGATGGGTATATAGTTAATCGCAAATATGGATTTTCGGGAGACGATTTTCTCAGTTTAAGTACGAGTGTTTTAAAATTCACTAATGAAACAATAGTATTAAATTCAGAAAATAGTACAATTAAAGGATATTCAAACCAAATTGATTTGTCAGGCTACCCACAATTTTATATTGATTACATCAATAGAGATAACACAAAGGTGATTAATACACAGGCTTTCAACGATTATTGGGAAGCGGTGGAAAAACCTCTTTCTGAAGAATTTTTCTCAACGATGTTATATTTTGCCGGAGATACCCCCGCTTCTATATCTAATTTAGCTTTGAAGTATAAGCAGAAGTATCTCGAACTTTATGGAAAGTTAGATACTGAAATTCTATTTTATTTTTTGTGTGCCGGAAAATTTAATAACGCTATTTTGCATAATAGTCAAAAAGAATTTAATGAGGCAAAAAAATACGCTTATCAAACTTTGACCAAAGAATGGACAGATGATATTATTCCTAATTATGAAGTCAAATTTTTAAAAGCGCAAAACAAGTGGGCTGAAGTGTATGATTTTTATAATGACCTAAAAGAAAAGGGGAAGTTAAGTAACTATGCTATCAATCAGTTTTGTTGGGAAATTTACGAAAAGTGTGATGATAGAAAAGTTTTAAGTAATTGTATCAGTTGGATGGAAGAATTGACCCAAAAAGATGTAAACTATACCTATTTGGATACCTATGCTTATCTATGTGCGAAATCAGGAGAGAAGCAGAAAGCAAAAGAAATAGCAGAATTAGCCATAAGAGTAGGTAAAGAAAAGAACGAAAAAACGAAGAGTATGGAAGATTTATTGAAAACGCTTTAATAAATATGATAAAAAAATAAACGTAACTTTTTTTTAATTTGTATTAAAGATTAAAATAGGATCTACTAAAGTTGCCGGACTTAGATTGATTAAATTTTAAACAATTTTATATAGGATTTGAAAAAAATGGTGGCCTTTATTTAAATTAATCTTTATTGTAATAGTTTGGATGTTAGTGTGGAAATAATCACGATATAATCAAAGAAATTATAAATTCACTTCCTTCGCCCAGTTCACTTTTTACATCAATCCTACCTCCCATAGCTTCTATAAATTCTTTACTTATAGCGAGCCCGAGTCCTGTACCTTCTTTTTCAGTTCCGGGAACCCTGAAATATTTGTCGAATATTCGGGGGAGGTACTTCGGATCGATTCCTATACCGCCGTCCTTTACGGAAATTATTAATTTATTATCCATTTCCAAGACGTTTACATCAATTGTCGTATTATCATAAGAGTAGCGAATGGCATTTGAAATCAGGTTAGAAACTATCCAGGTTGCTTTTTCCTTATCTGCTGAAACCAGTGGTAAATTTTCTAAAGGCTCAAAGTTGATAATAATTGATTTTTGTTCCGCCAGTTTTTTATTATTGTCAATAGCACTATTTACTATACTCTTTACATCTACAGCTTCTATTTTAAGTTTAGTATTACCTGTTTCCACCTGAGATATGTTGAGAAGTTCACCTGTGGTTCTCAATAACCTCTCAGTATCTTCTTTAATGCTTTCCACTAAGCTTTTCTGCTCATCGTTAAGATTCCCTGTTTGCTCATTATTAAGGAGCTGGAGGCTCATTTTCATTGAGGCTATTGGGGTTTTAAACTCGTGAGATACGGTGGCTATAAAATTGGTTTTTGCAAAATCCAGTTCTTTGTAAGGGGTTATATTTCTGAGAATGATAAAAGAGCCTATTTCCTTCTGATTTTCTTCGCCTGTAGGGATAATACTGATTGGCACCAGCTGCTTTTCAAAATAACTTTCTTTATTATCAGCATAAATTTTTAAAGAGTTATCCTTATTTTCATTCGTGGCCATTTTTTGGAGAAGAGAACGAATAAGATCATTTGTTACAGCAATTTCTTCAGCTTGCTTTCCAATAACATTCTCCCTTTTAAGTCCGGATATTTTTAAAGCCTGTTCGTTGATAAAAAGTATTATATTTTTCTCGTCAAGCCCTAATACAGGGTCAAACAGGTTGTTGATAAGGGTTTCAATTCTCTTTTTTTCCATCATTAGCTTTGCCAGGTTGCTATCGCTGTATTCCTGTAGTTTTTCTGCCATGGTATTAAATGACCTTGCCAATGATGAAAATTCGTCATGTCCTTTAAAATAAAGCCGTTGAGAATAATTTTTTGAAGCAATCTGCCTAATACTATCTGTAAGGTTTTTGATTGGGTTTGCTATATATCCCGGTAAGTTAATGAGTAAGGTAAAACCAATAATGAAACAAAATGCACTTGTGATGGAAATCCATAATATGGAATTATCAGCAGTTTGGCCGGCTGTATCACTTTTTCTGAGTATAGCATCCATATTTAATTTCATAATATCATTTAAATCATTCCGAATATTGGAAATAAAAACAGGGCTATCAGGCTGTGATCTTAGCTGAACAAAATGCGCTTGTAAATCTTGGGTTAGTTCCTTTTCACCAATTTCGGTAATATTAGTGTTTTGTTTTGCCAGAAGTTTTTCAAATTCAATTAGATCCTCATCAGCAATTACCGACTTATCTATTAACTTATGCATGTTACGGGTATAATCAAGGGAAATATAATTTGCTTCAAGGATATTCTTGGTATCCTGAGAAAGTAAATATACCTGTCTTATTGCCAAGGCTGATAACAGTGCAATGAAAAAGAAAAGGACTCCAACCGCAAGGGTTAATTTTGTTTTTATTTTCATGGATTATGAAAGTATGATAAGGTCAATACTACTCGAAGTTAACTTATTTAATAATGACTTGAATATATTGGTAGATAAAATTACTTTGAATAGGGTAATATGTGGCTTCCCTATACAAATGGTGGTTATTTTTCTGGCTTCAGCCTGCTCTGTAATAGCTGTAGCTACTTTGCAGTTTTTTATCCTGATGATTTCAGCCCCCAGTTCAGTTGCCAACCTGAAATTATTGATAAGGTGCCGTTGTTTATCCAAAGCAATTTTATCGCCTCTTTCCCTGGGTGTCTCCACATAAAGCACATACCACTTACTGTGGTAATAATTAGCGAGTCGTGCAGTTTTGCGTATTACCGTTTTTGCCGTAGCATGGTTGCTGCTTATACAGGCCAGAAAACGTTCCTGACGTAGGCCGCCTCCTGTCACTTCTGTTTCTACTTTACGCTCTACCTGGCTGGCTACTTCCTTAAGTGTCAACTCCCGTAGCTGTAAAATATGTTGCGGCTTAAAAAAATTACCGAGGGCCGACTGGATTTTATCGGCTGTATATATCTTTCCTTCTTTAAGGCGGGTAATCAGCTCATCGGCAGTTAAGTCAATATTTACCACCTCGTCGGTAGCTTTAAGAACACTGTCGGGAATCCTTTCCTTAACCTCAATCCCGGTTATTTCCTTAATATCATCGTTAAGGCTCTCTATATGCTGAATGTTTACTGCGCTTATTACATTAATTCCGGCATCAAGTATATCCATCACATCCTGCCAGCGCTTTTCATTTTTACTGCCTTCTATGTTGGTATGTGCAAGTTCATCTACTATAACCACCTCAGGCCGGAGGTTTATTATGGCCTGCACGTCCATTTCTTCAAGGTATTTTCCTTTATAATAAATCGAACGCTTAGGGACTATGGGCAAGCCCTCCAGAAGTTCGTGTGTTTCCTTACGGTTATGTGTTTCAATAAAGCCTATTTTAACGTCTATGCCATTGCGAAGCAGTGTGTGGGCTTCCTGAAGCATACGAAAAGTTTTGCCTACACCGGCACTCATGCCGATGTAGACCTTAAACTTTCCTTTTCTCGATTTTTGTATAAGATCAAGAAAACGCTTTGCATTTATATCTTTTTCTGTCATTAAAATGAAATTGCAAGTGCCGTAGTAACAAAAGTATTCGTATTAACCGCCTCACCTCCTTTCAGGAAAATATCATCTTTACTGCTTAAGCTTCTTGCCTCAAGCCTCCATACCACATTATCATAAATATTATAATCGAAGTTGGCAGAGTATCCAAAGGTTTTAAACCCGTTTGCTGTATATGTGGAAACAATAACCCCGTTTTCATCGCAGTAATATTCGCCACGCAAGCCAATTGCCATTTTATCATTTAAACGGTATTGTGCAATAAGAACAGGGGAGTACCAGGCATTATAGCTTTCACTCCCTTTTGATTTTTGCTCTGCACCAATATCAAAACCACCTATCAAACCAAAGCTTTCGGTAAGCTGAAACTGCCCGTACAGGTTATGGAAATAACGCATACGCTTATATGCCTCAGGTTTGTCATTTCCTATGAATGAGCTGCTGTTTAAAGTTACTTTACTGTTTGGCCTGTAGGTTAACTGATGGCCGAAAGCAATCGTCTTATTGCCATCCGGCCTTTGTATACGCTGCCAACCATTAAGTATAAGTCCGCTAACGAACCATTCCCCTGAAGGCGATGTATACGATATTTTAGCTCCGCTTTCATAGTAAGGGGAGTTATCAGCAAGCATGCTTCGCGTTAGCGTCCAGCAATCTTTTCCAACCGCACTTTCAAAACCAATATGGGCAGCAAATATTCCGGCATCTACCCATAGGTTTGCTTTTTTAGACAGTTTGACTCCGGCATTGGCTTCATAAACATTTTTAAGTACACCTTCTTCAGCCGCAAGGTTAGCATTTGCATATGTACCTGCCATAAGAGCCAGATTAGCTCTTACGGATCCATTATCGTATCCGACTTTTATAAAACCAAGGTTAAGGGCTACTTCGTTATGACGGTTGTGGGAGTAGAAAAAGGAAGGGCGGGTATTGTTTTCAGGTTCGTTAAAATCGTAAGCATAATAGGTTTCCACATATCCGCTTATTGTAAGGTTTGGATTAATCTGAACAGGTATTATTTTAAGTGAATCTTCCTGCGCAAAAGCACTTAATCCTATTACAGATAAAAAAGCTGTTATTTTGTGTTTAGTTGTCATTACAAATTATTTAATGCTAAGTTAAGTTTTAATACGTTTATTTTTTCAGTTCCCAATAGGCCTAACAAAGGCTTTTCGATGTTAGCGGTTATAACTGCTAAAATCTTTTCTTCCGGCAGGTTTCGTGCTGTAGCAATCCGTTTTGCCTGAATTTTTGCAGCAGCTACCGAAATATCAGGGTCAAGCCCACTACCGGAAGCGGTGACCATCTCTGATGGAATAGCCGATCTTTCTATTCCCGGATTTTTTAGCATAAAGGTATCGATACGAGCCTGCACTTCCGCCAGATAATCAGGATTAGAAGGACCTTTATTGCTTCCTCCTGAACCGGCCCCGTTATAATCCACAGCCGAAGGGCGTGGCCAGAAATACTTGTCTTCCGTAAAATTTTGGGCCACATTCACATGGTATGTTTTTCCGTTAGCTGTTATTACCTCGCCTTTTCCATTATTAGGAGCAAGTTGTGCAATACAAAGGATGCCAAGAGTATAAAATCCGCAGAAAAACACTGCGCAAAACAAGGTTAGCCTAATGGCCGGTATAATATGAGTTTTCATCTTTTTCTATTTTTTAGATAAACAATGCAACAAGTAAGTCGATTAATTTGATACCAATAAACGGTACAATAATGCCTCCCAAACCATAAATAAGGAGATTCCTTCGTAACAGGGCAGAAGCTCCTATTGGCTTATAGGCTACTCCTTTTAATGCTAACGGGATTAGCAGGGGTATAATAATGGCATTAAATATTACAGCCGAAAGTATCGCACTTTCCGGGCTATGCAGGTTCATTATGTTTAAACCCTGAAGGGCAGGTATGGCAGCAATAAACAATGCAGGTATTATCGCAAAATATTTGGCTACATCATTAGCTATACTAAAAGTGGTAAGTGTTCCTCTTGTCATTAAAAGCTGTTTGCCTATTTCCACTATTTCAATAAGTTTGGTAGGGTCATTATCAAGGTCTACCATATTACCGGCCTCTTTAGCAGCTTGTGTTCCGCTGTTCATGGCAACTCCCACATCTGCCTGAGCAAGGGCAGGAGCATCATTAGTACCATCACCCATCATGGCAACGAGTTTGCCCTGTTGCTGCTCATTTTTTATGTAGTTCATTTTATCTTCAGGCTTTGCCTCTGCAATAAAATCATCTACTCCCGCTTTTTCAGCTATGTATTTTGCAGTTAACGGGTTATCCCCTGTAACCATAACGGTTTTAACCCCCATTTTTCGCAGCCTTTCAAAACGTTCTTTTATTCCGGTCTTAATAATATCCTGCAGTTCTATAACACCCAATACCTTTTCATTTTCGCAAACTACAAGGGGTGTACCACCATTTGACGATATTTTATGTACTACCTGAGTAATGTACTCGGGGAAAGTATTGCCTGCTTTCTCTACTAAGTTTTTAATGGAATCATAAGCCCCTTTTCTTATTCTCGTACCTCCAAAATCAATACCCGAGCTTCTGGTTTCAGCTGTAAATTTGATAAATCTTGGATTTTCAATCTTAACCGAATGTGGGTCGGTACCCGATAATTCAATGATGGACTTTCCTTCCGGTGTTTCATCAGCAAGCGAACTTAATACAGAAGCTTTTACAAATAGTTTTTCGTCAACTCCCTGTGCGGCATGAAAGTGAGTTGCTTTACGGTTACCTATTGTTATGGTACCTGTTTTATCCAAAAGCAGAACGTCTATATCACCTGCTGTTTCAACTGCTTTACCTGATTTGGTTATTACATTGGCTCTTAACGCCCTGTCCATACCTGCAATGCCGATGGCAGAAAGCAATCCTCCGATAGTAGTGGGGATAAGGCATATAAATAGTGATATAAATGCCGCAATAGTTATAGGGACATTAGCATAATCGGCAAATGGCTTAAGGGTGACACAAACGATTATAAAAACCAGTGTAAACCCGGCCAAAAGTATGGTAAGTGCAATTTCGTTTGGTGTTTTTTGTCGGGAGGCCCCTTCTACCAGTGCAATCATCTTATCAAGAAAACTTTCTCCGGGTTGAGTAGTTACCTGTACTGTAATTTTATCAGACAGTACTTTTGTACCTCCCGTAACCGAACTTTTATCACCTCCTGCCTCACGAATTACAGGGGCGCTTTCTCCTGTAATCGCACTTTCGTCAATAGTTGCAAGTCCTTCAATGATTTCACCGTCGGCAGGTATTACATCGCCTGCTTCACAGATAAAAAGATCACCTTTTTTAAGACTGGAGGAAGATACTATATTCACTTCATTTACATATAGTTCCCCCACTGCTTCTATTTTTTTTGCGGGAGTTTCTTCCCTTGTTTTTCTAAGGCTGTCGGCCTGCGATTTACCACGTGCCTCGGCTATAGCCTCGGCAAAGTTGGCAAACAAAAGGGTAAATAGCAGTATTATAAATACTGTAAAGTTATAGGCAAAACTCCCTTGAGACTGCTCGCCAACTAAAATCCAGAGGCAAACGCATAGCATTACTGCTGTACCTATTTCTACGGTAAACATTACCGGATTTTTTATAAGTGTAGCAGGATTAAGCTTTATAAAAGATTGCTTAAAGGCCTGTTTAACCAGATCTCCCTGAAACAATGATGTATTTTGAGATTTCATTTCTAGTCTATTTTAATTTTACATTGAAAAGTATTCAGATATAGGACCAAGGGTTAGAGCAGGGAAGAAGGATAGTGCAGCAACGATAAATATTACCGCAAATACCATAAACCCAAATGTACCTGTGTCGGTTTTTAGTGTGCCCGAACTTTCAGGGACATATTTTTTGGATGCTAAAATTCCGGCTATGGCAACAGGTCCTATAATTGGCAGGTATCTTGCCAAGAGCATTACAATACCGCAGGCATAGTTCCAGAATGGCGTATTGTCGCCCAAACCTTCAAACCCGCTACCGTTATTAGCAGAGGAAGAGCTGAACTCATAAAGCATTTCACTAAAGCCATGATATCCCGGATTATTTAGCCATGCAGCATATTCCTGAGGATTACCCGCATACAGATGGCTGGCCAAAGCAGCACCTGCTAAAATTAAAAAAGGGTGCAGCAATGCTACCATCATGGCAATCTTCATTTCACGGGCTTCTATCTTTTTACCAAGAAACTCTGGTGTTCGACCCACCATAAGCCCGCTTATAAATACAGCCAGTATAATAAAAATGTAAAAGTTAAGGAAGCCTACACCCACACCGCCGTAAAAGCAGTTTACCATCATACCCAGTAAGGTAGTTGCACCGGTTACAGGTGTCATACTATCATGCATGGCATTAACCGATCCGTTGCTGGTACAGGTAGTATAAGTTGCCCAGTTAGCCGAAGCTGCCGAGCCAAAGCGTACTTCTTTACCTTCCATACTGCCCATTTGCTGTGAGATCCCCATATCACTAATAGCAGGGTTACCATTCATCTCACTGATTACAGAGGGAATAAGCAACAATAAAAAACCTAATGTCATTACTCCGTAAATGGTCCAGGCCATTTTTTTACGTTTGAGTACATAACCTAAAGCAAAAACAAGGGCTATAGGAATCAGGAATATTGAAACTGTTTCGATTATATTCGTTAGATAGTTAGGATTTTCCATAGGGTTAGAGGAGTTAGGGCCATAAAATCCGCCTCCGTTTGTACCTAACTGTTTAATTGCTACAAAAGCGGCTACCGGGCCACGGCTTATTTCCTGCTGTTGGCCTTCAACGGTTGTAATGGTATCTTTTCCGTCAAAAGTCATTGGAGTACCGTTCAAAACTAACAGTATAGCAACAACTACTGCTAATGGCAACAGTATTCTGGTAGCAGAACGTACAAAATAGCTGTAAAAATTTCCTAAAGTGGTAGCTGTCTTTTCTTTCATTGCTTTAAACACCGCTGTACAAATGGCTATACCCGTTGCTGCACTTATAAATTGCCACAGCATTAGCGTAAGCTGACCCAAGTAGGATAAAGCCGTTTCACCGGAATAGTGCTGAAGGTTGGTGTTGGTTACAAAGCTAATAGATGTGTTAAAGGCCAGATCAAGGCTCATGGATGGATTTTGATCCGGATTTAAAGGCAGCCATGCCATATTAGTTAGCACCAGAATTGATAATACAAACCATACTAAGTTAATGGTAAGTAAAGCCACAAGATGTTGTTTCCAGGTCATATCTTTATTAGGATCGATTCCTCCGATTTTAAAGAATAGCCTGTCTAAAGGATTAAAAATCTTGTCGAGCCAGGTATTTTCATAATTAAACACTTTGCCAATATACCTGCCCAGAGGAATGGCAAGTAATAAAACCAGCCCGTAAGTGACTATTATGCCTATAATTTCACTGTTCATAATTTAAAATTTTTCAGGTTTAATTAATACATAGGCGATGTAGGCAAAAACGGCCAGCGCCAGGATAAATAATGCAGTCATGCTATAATTTTATTAGGGTTTTTATAAATGCTTCTTTTAGAGGAGAAGGCATATCATATAGATATTCCTTTAGCTTTAGGGCAGGAGAGTTCTCTATAAAGTTGCAGATGAACTCATTCTTTATACAATGTTTTGTATATGCATGCTCTTCCTGATACACCATATTGATGATTTTAAAGACATCAATTACTTTTTGCCTATTGTCCTTTTGTAATAATGAGAGGGAGTACTCTGATACTGATCGTATGACTTCATAATCAGTAGCGGTTGTCCTGTCTAAGTTGACAATGGCCTCGGGGAGCCATTCATAAATTGTTTTTCTGATTTTGGTTTCCATTATCGGATGATTTTATTTATCCTGTTAATGCCAAAACCTGTACCTGAAATTTTTTTTAATTTATAAGTTATTGTATTTTAGTTTTTTATATTCTTTTTGAGCGAATAGCAAAAACAAAAACCCTATCAAAATGATAGGGTCTGTACTTTTAAAACGCTAGGGTTTTATTCTATTTTGTATTCTTCAAGCTTACGATAAAGTGTAGTAAGCGCAATATTCAGGAGTCGTGCTGTTTCGGTTTTGTTACCGTTGGTATAATTAAATACTTTCTGTATATGTATTTTTTCTGCCGATGCCAGCGAGAATGCAGATAAAGTTTTTGTTCCGTTCTCGTGTGGCTTGGTTTTAAGCTGTTGCAATTCATAAGGAAGACTTTGTGGTGTAAGAGTATTACTGTTCTCCAGTATTATACTCCTTTCCATGATGTTTTTGAGCTCCCTGATATTACCCGGCCAGTTATGCAGCTTAAGCAGTTGTAGGAATTCTTTGGAAATCCTTGTTATCCTTTTGTTTATTTTCAGATTAAAGCTTTTAAGGAAGTTATGAGCCAGTAATTCGATATCGGTAACCCTCTCCCTAAGTGAAGGAAGTTTAATGCTAAAGATAGATAATCGGTAGTATAAATCTTCCCTGAAATGTCCGGCTTCAATCTCTTTGAGTAAATTCCTATTGGTGGCCGTAATAATCCTTACATCTACTTTGGTAATTTTGCTTTCTCCTACTTTAATAAATTCTCCATTTTCTATTACACGTAATAATTTGGCCTGTAGGTCTAAAGGCATTTCACCTATCTCGTCCAGAAATATGGTTCCTTTATCTGCTTCTTCAAAAAGCCCTTTTTTATCTTTTACAGCTCCCGTAAAAGCACCGGCTTTATGTCCAAACATTTCGCTTTCCAAAAGATCATGACCAAAGGCTGCACAGTTAATAGCAACAAAACTTTTATCTTTCCTATTACCAGACTGGTGTATGGCATTGGCAAAAACCTCTTTACCGGTACCGGTTTCACCAGTAAGCAGTACTGTTGTATCTACAGCAGCCACTTTTTGAGCCAGGTCAATCGCTTTTTTTAATTTAACTGAGTCACCAATGATGTTGTCAAAGGAATATTTACGCTCAACACGGTTTTCAAGATCAATAATGCGCTTGGTGAGCTTGCCTTTGTCTATTGCTTTATGAATTAGAGGAATAATTTTATTATTGTCATCGCCTTTTACAATATAATCAAATGCCCCATTTTTAATTGCCTGCACACCATCGGGTATATTACCATAAGCGGTAAGTAGTATGATTTCTGTCGCGGGATATTTTTCTTTGAGTATTGACGTTAATTCGACTCCGTTGCCATCAGGCAGCTTAACATCGCATAAAATCACATCAAAATCATTTTGTTCTGCCTTTTTCACCCCTGATTTACAATCTGAAGCTTCAACTACCTCAAAGCCTTCAAGACTTATGATACGTGCCATAAGTGATCTAAGCTTTTCTTCGTCGTCTACAATAAGGATTTTGTTCATTGAGGATAGGTATATAAATTTTACCTCTATCTTAGAGATAAGAACAAAATTAAATTTTAATGTAGTACAGGAAGAATATTTTTTACATTATTTATAAGTATGCTTGTGATACTCTTTCATATTTAAATTATCTAAATAAATGTGCCTCCTTATGGCAATATAACCATCTTTTTCCAGATCATATATAAGTTATGTCCGATACCCAAACTGCATTTTCCTTATAGCGATTAAAATTTCGTTGAAGTTTATTTTCAACGGCTGGGTATTTATGGGGGGAATTGGTTGTTATCCTGAATTTCTTTTTGACGGGGTTCTCACCAGTCATTTCTAATAACCACTTTTACTAATGCATAAATCCTGCACATTTCTTTAACTGTGAAGTAATCTGAATGTTGTTTTGCTATATTTTGCGCCTCTTATTTACCGATGAAGAAGTTAGCAAGCCTTACCATTGCTGAATTTCGGACTTTTGAGGTACAATAGGGATACAGCTTTTATCCAAATATCGACAAACATCACAAACAAACCATTTGTTTGACTTTCAAAGACATACCAGCGAAGGGGTGCTGGTTATACTGCAAATGTAAAATATTTTGGATTGAAAAGGGCGAATTTGCTAATTTTTGGATGTATATAAGATGATAGAATAATAAATTAACTTTCACTTCACTTTTACCTTTTATAAATTCAACTAATTACATAAAAGGTTTATAAACATTTCTATATGAAACATCAAATTTTGAAAAATGTAAAAGAAGGCGAGAAACCACATCCCTCTTTTACATTAAAACTGATATATAGAGAAAGTTACTTTAAGTATTTTTTAAGTTCGGTTGCACTGTTTTCAAACATAGAGCGTGTAGCAGGCAGTTCTGCCAAAGCGTTTAATAGTCCGAAATCGTGAATCATACCATTGTATCTCATAGTAGCAACAGGTACTCCGGCTTCATCCAGTTTACGCCCGAAAAGCTCTCCTTCATCACGAAGAATATCATTTTCTGCCACATGAATAAAAGTAGGAGGTAGTCCCTGTAACTGCTCTTTAGTAGCATTGATTAAGGATATGTGGTAGTCTTTACGTTGTTCCAAATCGGTAGTGTACTGGTCGTACATCCATTTCATAACTGATGTGGTAAGAAAACGATCTTCACCAAATTCTTCATATGATTTTTCACTGAAAGTAGCATCGGCAACAGGCCAAAGCAATATCTGTACCTTAATTTCAGGACCACCTTTTTCTTTAGCTAATAATGATGTTGCAGCACTCATATTACCGCCCACACTGTTACCTACTATTGCAAGTTTAGTACCGTCTACATTGATTTCATCTCCGTTTTCGGCTACCCATTTTGTTGCGGCATAAATTTCGTTTAGAGCTACAGGATAATGAGCTTCAGGAGACGGAGTATAATTTACAAATATTGCCGCAGCACCACTAAGTACCACTAAATCCCTAACCATACGTTTATGGGTAGGGTAGTCGCCTAAAATCCATCCGCCACCATGTACATAAATAAAAACGGGTAGCTTACCTGTAACACCTTCAGGGCGTACAATATTCAGCTTTATTTCATGACCGTCTACAGTGATGGTTTTTTCAGATTCCTCAATGCCCGACATATCTACCTCTATTGATGCCTGTGCGTTTACAAGTACAGCACGTGCGTCTTCTTTAGAAAGAGACTCTAATGGTGCGCCATCACCGGAGTTTAGAGCTGTAAGGAATTTTTTTGTACCTGTATCCAGTCTTTCGTCTGTTTTATAATCGGCTATACCGCTTTTACTTACCTCGGTACTTATAGATACTCCGTTTTCCTCTCCACAGGAAATTAGTAATAACGGAAACAGGATTCCGGCTACCGCATAGTTTAAAATTGTTTTCATAATCGTTATGGTTTTATATTAATAAATGGTTCTGTTTAAAATTTAAATTGTGCGGTTACTGCACTGTAGTAATAATCTTTTCCTGTACCGGCTTCTTTTAAAAAAGGTCCTGCATTAAACCATGCAGCCTCAGCTGTTAGGGATAAAAAAGAATTGACATCAAAATTCAGATTGGCAGCCAGTTGGGTTCCTATAAACTTTTCATCGAGATTTTGTCCACTATATACAAGTTGTACATTTGGGGCATAAATACCATCGTTTATACTCCATCTCCAAAAAAAGTCGTAATCTATCCCTGCTGAAACCCTGTTACTTAAATTAAAGTCCAGTGAGGGATGAATATCAAAAAGGTTAGAAGGACCTATTAATGCCACTAACCCAAAGTAGGCTCCCCGTGGATATAATGGATTAAAAGTTTCAAGCCTGTTATCATTAGCCTGCCTGTCGCCCGATATAATTTCGGTTTTTAACCCAACAGTAGGGCTAAATTTTATATTGGTAAATTGGTAATTAGTTTGAGAAGATACTGTCCAGGCACTGATTGTTTTACCTGCCATTTTTCCAAACTGATATACGGTTTCAAAATTGTATGTAAGATCACCTTTGTTTTTCCAGATGCGGGTACCTACCGAATGGCGTATTTCCTTACCTGAAGCATCGTCAAAAGAGGCATTACTTTTATATAACCCTAAATAATACAGGTCAATATTTTGGATTAAGGGAACATTGTTTACTACTGTGTAGTTACCCCACAGCTTTGCATTACGGTTAAAGTTATCGTCAAAAACTTGAGGCCTGTTGGCTACCGGATGAACATAAAATAACTGATTGCTATTGTTTTCGGATTTAAAAATTATCGATCCGCCATCAAAAGCAAGCCTGCTGTTAGGTCCTTCACGTACACCTACAAGCCTTCTTGAACCAAACAATATTTCCTGACGCCCTGCCCTTAAAAACAAATGCTTTGTAAATACCACATCAGCAAAAAACTGATGTACATCCAAAGGATTTTCATCTACCGGGCTAACATCTGCCTTACTGTATGCAAAGCTGCTTTGTAACTGAAAAAATAACCTTATATATTTAGTATGTAAATGAACATGAGCTAAGTATCTTGACATGAAGTAGCCATCACTTCCGTTTGAATCGTCTCCCCATTTTTCATTAATAGTATTGATGTACTGATACCTTATTTCACCCCCTGTTGACAAGTAGTTATCGTTGTTTTTACCTATAGGGATATATTTCACTTTGTAATAAAGGCCTTCATGCTTTTCGGTTGCCAGATAACTAAGGTCATCATTATACCTCAGGAAACTAAAGCGGGGAGGGGTTTGTGCATGGATGCCCGTTAGTACAAACAGAAATAATATGATAAGGCGGATTCTCATAAGGGAAAAGTTTATACCGAAGTTTTTTTGAATAACAGAGAGTCTATTGAGTATTTTCCGGGGCCTGTAATAAGTAACAGTAAAAAGGATATGCTGTACATAAACGGGATATCTCTTTCCGGTAGAGGAGAGCCACCATGTACCACAAAGTAGCCTGTTAGGGTAACAGCCAATATAGGTAATACAGCCACCCTTGTTAGTATTCCAAAAATGACAAACAACGGGAGAATAACATTAGCTGTAGTGGCAAATACCTGATTTAGGGCTTCCGGCAGGTGTAAAGGGTTTGGTACTATCTCGGCAGTACTAACCCCAACGCCCAGTTTTTTAAGTCCGTGAACCAAAATGAGTTCGATAGACACGGCTACCCTGAAAAACAAAAGCCCAAGGCTTATAGTATCCCAACTTCGATTATTATTTTGCCAAAAGGTTTTCATGGTTACTGATTTTGATAGCCTCCGTAATAATTAACCGGACTCCACTGCGGAATTGCTTTTACTTTTTGTGGTGCATAATGCTCAAACTCCTGAGAGCCATATACTACTTTACCGTTTACTATAGTTAGTACTGATTGCATGTTTAGAATCTGTTCCTCTGTAGCAGTAAAGTAATCATCAGATAATAGGATAAAATCGGCCAGATAGTTTTCCTTAAGCATACCCCTGTCGGCATCCAGCCTTACCAGCGCGGCACTTCCCTGAGTAAATAGCTTTATTGCAGCGTTTTTATCCAGTATGTTTTCTTCAGCCATATATTTTAATCCTCCCAGTGTTTTACCAGAAGTAAGCCAATACAATCCAACCCACGGGTTAAAGCTGGCTACACGGGTGCCATCTGTCCCCATTCCGACTTTTATTCCCATATCCATCATTTTTTTGATAGGTACGGTTCCGGCAGCTGCTGTTTTACCATAACGTTTTATAAAGTTTTCGCCCTGATAGGCCATTCTGTGCTGTATGGCAATACCGCCGCCTAAAGCTTTTACCCTTTGCAGGTTTTTGTCAGATATGGTTTCGGCATGGTCAAAAAACCAAAGTAATCCGTCAAGAGGAGTTTCTTCATTAATTTCCTCAATAACGTTAAGGAATCGGGAAATACTCTCGTTATAGGTAGCATGTAACCTAAAAGGCCATCTGTTCTTAATAAGCAGGGAAAGCACCGCTTTTAACTGACCTTCCATAGCAGGATTTAAATCAGGTCTTGGTTCGTCAAAATTTTCAAAATCACCTGCACTCATTACAAGGTTTTCACCCCCTCCCTGAACGTGATATTCTATTTGAGGCATTTTACCAAAGCGTTTTACGGCATCGTTAGGTACATCACATCCCTGCCCAATTTCTACCGAGCTTATCCAACGGGTATAATCACTTAACTCGCTTCCTGCTTTTTGAGCAAACAGATAGTAAGGCATCCTTATGGTTAGTTCATTGCTTTCGCAAAGTTTTGTGGTAATACCATAATCATCAGGGTAGTTTTGAAACCCTCCACCGGCATCCATAATAGCCGTAACACCAAGTCGATTCATTTCTGTCATGAACAGTTTAGTGGAGTTTACTTTTTCTTCTTCAGTCAGTTCAGGTAGTTTTGACAGGGTAGAGTATAATATAAAAGCATTAGGTTCTGCAACCAGTAATCCGGTAGGGTTACCGTACATGTCTTTTTGTATAAGTCCGCCAAAAGGATTTGGGGTGTCTGCTGTAATGTTAAGTGCTTTTAATCCCGCTTTATTTAAATAGGCATGTCCGTATAGGTGTAGTATGAAGGTAGGTACATTACCCGTAGCATCATTAATTTCCTGAAGTGTAGGCAGCCTTTTTTCTTCAAACTGATAAGCATTCCATCCGCCCACTACACGAACCCATTGTCCGTTTGGAGTTCTTTGTGCCTGTTCCTTTAACATGGTAAGCGCACGTTTTAGGGAGCGCACACCATCCCAACGGAGTTCGGTATTATAAAACCTACCGCCACGAATAATATGCATATGCGAGTCAAAAAGTCCTGGTATTATAGTTTTGCCTTTTGCATCAATAACCTGAGTTTTTTTGCCTTTTAGTTTTAAAACCTGTTTATCTGTTCCTGTTTTAATAATTTTTCCGTTTGCTACAGCTATAGCTTCGTTAATGTTATTACTGTTGTCCAGCGTGTGTACTTTGGCATTAAACACAATAAGATCGGGAGTTTGTGCTTTAACCGATATTACACAGAATAACAGAGCGAGGAGTGTAATATGTAGTTTCATAATATTATTTTTTAGTTGATTAATACTGAAAGAAAAAGGCTGTGCCATGTGCAATTGTGAAGTGTATATTTATTTTATGCACAGCCTTTTTACATAATGGTGTTATGAATTAGTGTTTAAGCATTTCATGAGCATATTGTACACCTACGCCATAAGCACCACCGTATTTTTTAACCAAATCAGTTACTGCTTTGTAGGTTTCCTGGCGAGCCCAGTCACGTTGTAGTTCTAATAAGTACTGTAATGAAGTCATTGGTTTAACACCTGCAGCTATCATTCGTTGTATAGCCATATCATGAGCTTCTTTAGATACATCTCCACAGGCATCGGTAATTACATATACCTCATATCCGTCATTAATTGCCGAAAGAGCTGGTCCTACAATACATACGCCTGTCCATAGTCCGGCAAGAACAAGTCTTTTCTTTCCTTTTCCGGTAATGGCTTTATAGGCATTTACATCTTCCCATGTATTCATGGTAGTACGATCTATATAGTTAGATGTTGCCTGTGGGTAAAACTCTTCTATCTCGCGGAAAACAGGTCCGCTAAACGATTTTTCCGCAACAGTGGTCACTACAGTAGATACACTAAAAATTTTAGATGCTCCGGCTACCAGGGCGGTATTGTTACGAAGCTGATCTATAGCTATACTTTGTGTAGCAAAAGCCATTTGGCTTTCATGATCAATTAATACTAAAGTGTGGTTTGAAGGGCTTAATAATGCCGGGCTTGGCTTTTGTGCAAATGCAGTTAGAGATGTAAGTAATACAACTGCTGTTAAAACTAGGTTTTTCATGGTTAAAGTGTTTAAAATTGTTGATAATTAAATGTTTATTTTTGGTATAGCAATCCCTGTCCGGGTATGTGCATACCGGTTAATGTTTTGATTTTAATAAGGTGTGGAAGAGCTAGGTTTTGAAACCTGTTTTGATGTAAATTTCTGTTTTCATGACTTAAGGTGGTTTAATTGTTTTATTACACAGAACTAATTCTGTTACTGTACATTACAAATTTGGTATTATAAAAACCATTGTACATTGAACTGTGACAAGAAAAATTTTAATCTGTTTATCTTATTCCTGATAACTATAAAACAAATCAGAAGCCATTTTGGATAAGTGTCTGTTTTTTAGTTGTTTATGTTTTTTTATGGTTTTTAAAATGACGATATATAGTGGTTTGGAGACTGTTTACTACGAAATAAAGTAGTAAATCATACTATACGAACTAATAATTACTGCCGCTAAAGAGTTGGTTATTAGTTTTTAAACTTAATTGAGCATAAAAAAAGCGCTTAACAGCGCTTTTTTTATTAAAGTAGAATTAATTATGCTATTTATTTTTCGAAATTCTTAGAGAGACAAAAAATGCTATTGCTATAAAAACAGCCATTTGCAGTAAAACCATATTCCACCCTCCATGCTTCCATGCAAGGATACCGGCAAAAGCCCCAACGGAACCTCCTATGAAAAATGAGGTCATATAAACTGTATTTATCCTACTGTTGGCTTGTGTGTCTAAGGTATAGATAAGGGCTATGTTTGTAGTTTGTATCGCCTGAACCCCCACATCAATTAAAAGTACCGTTAGTATAAGTGCTATATTTGATTGCGGGAAAATAAACAGTAATACAATACTCAGCATGATAAGTACCAATGAGAAAATATACACTTTTCTCGGGCTTTCGCTTTTATCAGATATTTTCCCTACTAGCGGAGCCATTAATGCACCACCAGCAGCCAGAAGTCCGAACAAACCTATTATATCAGCCGGATAGTTAAAAGGTTCACCACTTAGATAAAAAGTGAGTGTTACCCAAAACGAACTTAAAGTACCAAATACCAATGCACCTAAAAGTGCAACCATCCTTAAGGTATGGAAACGTTTTAACTGATGTATAACCGATGAGAGTAGCTTAAGGTATGAACCTTCAAAACGATCTTCAACAGAAGGGAAATCGGTTTGCATTAATATTGTAGTTATACCTACCATTCCGGCAGAAATAAAGTAAACATATTTCCAGCTAAACCATTCGGTAATAAAACCGCTAAATACCCTGGCGGTTAATATACCTATCAATATACCTGTAAATATAACGCCTACTACTTTACCGCGATTTTCGGTAACTAAACTGGCGGCCATAGGTAATATAACCTGTGCCGTTACAGCAAATAATCCTAAGGCCAAACTGGCAGCATACAGGCTTAAAAGCCCCATAGACAGAGACATGCCTATTAACGATGCTATAAGTAAAAGCTGTAGGTAGAGTATAAGTTTTTTACGGTCTACCTTATCACCCAGTGGGGTAAGAAAAAGTAAGCCAATACCATAACCTGCCTGTGATAACGGAGCGATAATCCCCACATCATCCCCATTGAGGTTAAGGGATTTGGCAATTTCGTTAAGTATAGGCTGGCAATAATAAATATTAGCAACACATACTCCGGCTGTAATAGCCATTATAAGTATTTGAACAGTTGACAGTTGTTTTGAGGTACTCATAGCTAAAAAGGATGCAATAAGAAGTTAAAAATGATATTAGTGTACAGACAGTTTTTTAATCATCTCGGTTGAAAGGGAGTCGGCATAGATACCAAAGGCGCTGGTAAGCACCCCCTTAATACCGTGTTTACCGGATGATATGCCATAAATGATGTCTTCATCACCCGGATCGGTTTCACCTTCAAAGCGGAAAACATACTCAATGGTAAACTCTTCAGGAGACATAGACTGACTGTTGTTATTAAAGCGTATGCAGTTTTCGTCGAGATTAAAATTATAATTAAATCCCTGTGTATTAAGCCATGTAAGGGCTTCGGTTACTGTATCAAAAGATGGTTGTGATGTATTCATGATATAAAAAAAGAAGCCCGCAACAGTAATACTGCGGGCATTAAAAATTATGTGGATTATTTTGCGATGAAATTAGTCAATTCTTCATTAAACTTATCCTTTTCTTCAAAGAAAATGGCATGCCCACTATTTTCAAAAGTTACCAGTTTTGAATTGGCTATCCTTTTATTCATCTGCTCTGCAAGTTCGTAAGCTACAACCTGGTCTTTTAAGGCATGTACAATAAGGGTAGGTATACTTATTTTTGGCAGGTCGTCACGTAAATCTTCATCTCGCAGGGCTATAAGAGCCTGTTCCATAGCATAAGGCGACGATTGCATCTCAATAGTGCCTAACCAGTTTACAATCCCCGGAGATACAGGACTCGACGCGAAACGTTCACCGATGGCGGCAAGTAGGGCAGGCCTGTCATTATTGTTAAGGTTGACCCATTGGGTAATATCCTCTTTGGTAAAAAACGGATAAGACCAGTCGGGTCTTTTGGTATGGCATGGAGCAGCAGCTGATATTAATGCTAGTTTGCTTAAGTGTGCACCATTATATTTTGCTGTGTAATGGAGTGCTATGGCGCCACCCATAGAGTGTCCTCCCAAAACAGCATTTTCTATATTAAGATGATCCAGTACGGCTTTTATATCATCGGCAAACTGATCATAATCGTATTTACCATATGGTTTCGATGATTCGCCAAAACCTCTGAGCGTTATCCCGATTACCCTGTATCCGGCTTTTACCAGCGGATGATACTGATATTCCCACATGGCGTCGCTTAACGGATAACCGTGTATCAAAACCACAGGATTTCCTTCGCCCAGATCGGTTACATGAAGCTTTACATTAGGCTCAACTTCAATAAATTCTTCTCTCGCTTTTACTGTAATATCGTTTATTACTTCCTTTTTTTCAGGGACATCACTACAGGAGGTTACTACAACAAATATTCCCATAATCATTGTATTTAAATGTCTTTTTGATTTCATAAGTAGGTTTGGTATTTATAATTATACAAAAAGATACTTTTTAAGTTCGGCAGCAGCCTGTCTGAAAAGCGCTTTGGTTTGAGGTATATCTGCAAGGGCATTCAGTAAACCGAAATCGTGTATCATTCCGTTATAACGAATGGTAGCTACCTCTACACCTGCCTGGTCCAGTTTACGGCCAAAAGCTTCGCCTTCTTCTCTTAAAACATCTGCTTCTGCTACAGGGATAAAGGTAGGAGGGAAGTGTTTAAGGATGTCTTCGGAGGCGTTAAGCGGAGAAGCATAGACTTCTTCCCTTTGATTAAGATCTTTGGTGTATTGGTCATACATCCATTTCATTAACGGAGTGGTAAGGAAACGGTTTTCACCGAATCTTTGATAAGTTGAGGTTTCAAAATCAGCCGCTACAATAGGCCAAAACATAACAAGGTTGGTAAGTTTTGGTCCGTTATTCTGGATTGCTCTTATTGCTGTTACAGCAGTCATGTTCCCGCCAACGCTGTTACCAACGACAGCTAGTTTAGAACCGTCTACGTTGATTTCGTTACCGTTTTCGGCTACCCATTTAACAACTGCATAAATTTCTTCTGTAGCCTGCGGGTATTGTGCTTCGGGAGATGGAGTATAATTTACAAAAACACCTGCTGCCCCGCTAAGTACCACAAGGTCCCTTACCATTCTTTTATGGGTAGGGTAGTCACCCAATACCCATCCGCCACCATGTATAAATACAAAAGCCGGTAGTTTTTGTGAGGTACCTTCAGGTTTTACAATGTTTAGGGTAACAGTATAACCATCCTGTGTAATTGTTTTTTCAGATTCTTCAATACCCGAATAATCTACAGGTACTCCTGCCTGTGCATTTACCAATACTTTGCGGGCTTCTTCGGGTGAAAGAGTTTCTAACGGTACACCACCGGAGTTAAGCACTTTTAGGAATTCTTTTGTTGCTGTAGAAATAGCAGGATCCTTAGAGAAAGCAGGAATTTCTTTTTCAGTTGTAAGTTCACTTTTCATAATATATGATTTTTAAGTTAAATGATATATTATGTTTTTCAAACAATATTCCTCTTTAGGTAATGTGTTGCTTTGTAGTTGTTTACGTTTTTTTAATAATTTACCCTTTACGATATTTCGTGAAATTACCTAAGGGGTTAGTAACTATAATGTTGAAAACGAATTGTTTATTTAAGAGAGATAATGCCTTTTTTTGATTCCCAGCCTTTCCATTCTTGATTTTAAGGTAGTAGGAGGAAGGTCGAGCAGGGCAGCAGCGCCATTATCGCCTGATATACGCCCGTTACAAAATTTAAGCACACTAAGCAGATAGTCTTTTTCAAACTCACGCCATGATTTTATAACAGTATTATCGGCAGTAGTATATGTTTTATCATTATAAGATGATACCGCTATTTCCTTAATTGTTTTTTCGTGAGATAAAAGTACGGCTCGCTCTATGGCATGTTCCAGTTCGCGAACATTACCCGGCCAGCTATGCATTTCAAGGGTTCGCATTGCTTTTGCCGATATGGTTTTTATCTTTTGTTTGTTTTTTACACAAAAGCGCTGTACAAAAAACTGTGCTAAGCCTTTTACATCTTCAATGCGCTCTTTTAGGGAGGGAATATAAATAGGGAAAATATTAAGTCTGTAATAAAGGTCGGCTCTAAAATTTCCTTTAGTGATTTCTTGTTGTAAATCCCTGTTTGTAGCAGCAATTATACGTACATTTACTGCTATGGTTTTATGCCCGCCTATACGTTCAATTTCTTTTTCCTGTAATGCCCTTAATAGTTTTACCTGTAGTTCTAAAGGTAGTTCCCCAATCTCATCAAGAAAAAGTGTACCGTTATGGGCCAATTCAAATTTTCCTTTTTTTTGGGAAACAGCACCGGTAAAACTGCCTTTCTCATGACCAAACAGCTCACTTTCCAATAAATTTTCGGGGATAGCAGCACAGTTTATTTTGATAAGTTTTTTATTTCTTCTACCCGAATTTTCGTGTATGGCCTTTGCCACGAGTTCTTTACCTGTACCGCTTTCGCCCAGTATTATAACTCCGGTATCACTTTCGCTAACCATGCTTATAAGGTTACGTACCTGCTGTATGGGTTCACTACTGCCCACAATGCCCATATTATGAGCCGGGATGTGGATTTTTTCATCTTGTGTGACCTGATTGCTTTGACCATGAAGCGGAATATATTTTTCCAGCAAAAGAATATTGGTCAGGGTTATATTAAGCTGACTGCAAAGTTGCTTTATAAGCCTTAAATTTTCTCTTTCAGGTTTACCGTCTTTACTGTAACCCAGGCATAGAACAGCCTGAAATCTTTTTGAAGGGACATTGCAAAACAATGTTTTTTTGATAGTGCTTTTATAACTTTCGTCAACAATAGATTGTAACCCTGTTTTAATTATTTCCGGTTTTGGTATTAACACGGGATCAGGAGAATTTAAAACCCTGTCAAAAAAATCGGTTTTAATTACGTCATCTTTAAACTGAAGCAATTTAGAATTTTCACTGCTGTAAAAAAGAACATATCCTTCTTTAGCTTCCTGATACAGAAATATACAGAAATGTTCAAATTCCAGTTTTGATTTTAGCTCACTGTTTACTAACTGATGAAACTCGGCCCTGTTTTCGGTCATAGCAAGGCTTTCGCATATTGACAGCAAAATTAACTGTTCCTGCTCACGTTGCATGATTCTTTTCAGAATCTCGTTATTTTCGGGGCTTTGGGTCATAGTGTTAAACCGTTTGTTATGTAAAAATAAGTAATTACAGGGTTAGTTTGTATTACTTATTTTCCTTAAACCATATATCCTGATAAGTATCAGGATGTCTTTTAAACTGCCCGTGTACATAAGGGCACAGCGGTACCACCATAAGGTTATTGTCTCTTACATACTTTACCATGTCTGCTAATAGTAATCCGGCAAAACCTTTACCACTAGCCGCAGGGTCCACCTCAGTATGATATACCGTTAATTTGTTATCACGGATGCTTATTACCATTTCGCCCATTTTTTTACCGCCTTCATGAAGGTAAAAGGCTCCGTGTTTTTTGTCGTCCAGTTCCAGTTTAATATCTGTCATGATTATTTTGTTTTAAAGGTTAGTAATGTTCCTGCTGTATGCCAAGCTTTTTCATCTTTGAATAGAGTGTAGTAGGGGGGATTTTGAGCATTTCGGCAGCACCTCCGGGACCAAATACTTTGCCGCTACTTGCCTGTAATGCCTGCATAATATGTTTACGCTCCATATCTTCCAGTGACTGTAATTCACCCGAAGCGGTTTCTGTAAAGCTTTCGGTTTGCTTAGGAAGTTCAATAAAGTCTATTTCATGGGTAGTGGCTAATAGTGAACTACGCTCAATAAGGTGTTCCAGCTCACGAATGTTACCCGGCCAGTTGTATTGTAATAACTGTTGCTGTGCTTTATTGCTAAATCCTGTAATGCCTTTGCTGTTTGCCTTGTTGAATTTTATAAGAAAATGATTGGCAAGTAGCAGCATATCGTCTTTTCTGTTTCGTAACGGAGGAAGCTCAATAGGAAAAACATTAAGCCTGTAATATAAATCGAGCCTGAATCGTCCGTCTGCTATCTCTTTTTCAAGGTTACGGTTTGTTGCAGCTATAATACGCACATCCACTTTAAAGGTATGGTTTCCGCCAATACGTTCAATTTCCTTTTCCTGTAGTACGCGTAATAGTTTTACCTGAGCATCAAGCGGAAGTTCACCAATTTCATCAAGAAATAACGTTCCGCCATTTGCCTGTTCAAACTTGCCGGTACGCATAGTGTTGGCTCCTGTAAAGGCTCCTTTTTCATGCCCGAAAAGTTCTGACTCTACCAGTGATAAAGGTAAAGCAGCACAGTTAACCACAACTAACGGTTTGTCTTTTCTGCAGGAGTTGTTATGTATGGCATGGGCAATACGTTCTTTTCCGGTACCGCTTTCTCCGGTTATAAGTACTGAGGTATCTGTAGGGGCAACAATGCTTACTTTATTAAGTACTTCCTTTATAGCCGGGGTTTTCCCTACAATCGCTCCAAAAAACGGAGTTCCCTGTTCTGCCTGCTCAGGTTTTAGTTCTTCCTGATTTTCAATACTATACCTGTATCGGGCTATATCCAGCATTACCAATAGATCTTTTTCCCTAAAGGGTTTTACCATAAAGCCATAAGGCTGAGTTTTTTTTACGGCCTCCAGTATGCTTTGGTTGGTATTGGCAGATATGAAAAGGAACGGTATTTTAACCTCTGCCAGTTCTTTGGCAAGGTCTATTCCTGTTTCATTACCTTTAAGGATTATATCCAGCAGGACCCAATCGGGCTTTTTTGCCTCAATCATAGTTCTTGCCTGTGAGGCAGAAGAGGCTATTCCCACCACATTGTAGTTACCTTTTTTTAATATCATTTTAAGGTCGTTGGCAACTATAAATTCATCTTCAACAATAAGTATTTTTTCCTTCGTGTTCATCATTATACGGCTTAAATATCAGCCACTCTTTTTATAAATGTTATTGTAATGGTTACACCGTTATTAGTAGTAATATTAAATGTTCCGTCAAGCTGTTCTGCCAGTCCGGTCATAAGATTCATACCAAGTGAATCCAGTTCTGTAGGTTCAAAACCTTCCGGTAGCCCAATACCATTATCGGTAATTTGTAACAGGAAAGTGTTTTCCTGAATTTCTTTAAAGGTAATACTAATAATTCCCTTTTGTTGCGGGAAGGCATATTTTATAGCATTACTGATGGCTTCGTTTAGAATAAGACCAAGGGGTACGGCTTGGGCTACATCAAGCTCTACAGACTGAGTGTTTAGCTCAAACCGTATTTTGTTTTCATCATCAAAACTGTCTTTAAGATAACTGGCCAGTTCCTGTATATACCATGATATATTGATACTGGAAAGATTATCTGTTTGATATAATTTTTGGTGGATAAGCGACATAGCATGCATTCTGTGCTGACTGTTTTGTATTGCCAGCAGCGCGTCTTTATTTTCAAGATAGGCCGATTGTGTATTTAGCAGACTGATAACAATTTGCAGGTTGTTTTTAACCCTGTGGTGGATTTCCTTTAGCAGCCATTCTTTTTCCTCAACCAGGTTACGAAGCTTTTTGTTCTGGCGGTTTATTTCTTCCTGTTTGGCTTCCAGCACAGCATTACTTTTTCGTTTAATACAGTACCTGCTGTACACTAGCCCAAGAATTATGAAAGAAGTAACCAAACTCGCAATAAAAATATAACGAATGATCAATTCCTTTTGAAGTTTGGTTTGTTGCAGCTGGCTCTTTTGTGTTAATAGTTTAATGTTTTTATCTTTTTTCTCTGTTTCATATTTTAACTGCAAATCAGCAAATTGCTTGGAATTGTTGATATTGAAAAGGGAGTCATTAAGAGTTTTATAATTTTTAAGATGCTGTATGGCTCCCAGATAATTGCCCGTGGCAGAATCTGACTCAAAGTGGGTCCGCTCTAATTGAGAGAGGTTAAAAAGATCGTTGTTTATTGTGGCCAGTTCTCTCAGCTTGTCAATGTATACATAAGTTTTCTTTGCCTGTCCGGTTTTAGTGAGGTACCTGATTATGGCATAATACATTTTTTCCTGTTCAATATGATCTCTATTGCCTACGGTAGTACTGCATTTCAGCAATTGTTCATAGTATGGTTTGGCCTTATAGTACTGTTTTAACCTGCAGTAGATCAGTATGTATAATGATGAATATTCCACGTCGCAATCATTACTGTGGTAAAATTTAAAACCACTGTCCAGTATTTCCAGTGCCTCTGTTATCTTACCTCTATAGTACAGGCTTCGGGCAGTATTTATTGTTATGGCAGTTACCCCTTCGGTATCATTACTCTCTTTTGATACGGCTATAGCTTTTTTATAGTATTCAACCGATTTGTCATAAAAATTAAGTTCAGAATATATAGTCCCTAAAAGGTCATATAAAAGACTTACCCACAAACCGTTAATCTCCATATTATCCATGGTTTTTTCGGCCTTAAGAGCATAAGATAACGCTTCTTCATAATTCCCCTGAACCCTATAGTCCATACCAAGTATTGTATATTCCTGATAAAGATTATTGTCCTTTAGTTTCTTTTTGATTTCAATGGACTGTAGGGCATATTTTATAGATGTTGCCGGTTTATCCATACTATTAAACAGAATAGATAATTCACAATACATTTCTGTCTCATTGTGAAAATCGCCTGCCTGTTTGTATGATGATGCAGCATTGATAAAATGTTTAATTTTATTAGGGTCGCCAGTATTTGCAGCAAAATAGCCAAGAGAGGCATAAATGTTTCCGGCTTCTTTATTGAGATTGTGTTTTTTAGTAAAATTAAGTGCTTTGTTTTTTAATTCGTTTCCTTTAACGGTATCTCCTTTTGTAATTGTGATTTCACCATCGAATAAAATACTTTGGGCTATACTGTTTTTTAGGTCTAGTTCCTTGCTAATATGCATAGCTTTGAGATTAAGTAAAGCAGCGCTGTCTATGTCTGATAGGGTAGTGTTTTCTTTGCTTAGGTAATACTTTACTGCCTTCAGTAAATTATGAGCCTTCTCTTCATTATCTTCACCATAATGCAGATTTTTTATAAGTACACGCATTTCCTCATCATCTGTTTGCTGGCAAACTGATTTGAGCGGAAACAATAAAGCGAGTATAAGTACTATTTTATATACCATTTTCAAGTTTAAATTATTTATTGCTCCTCCTTTCGGTAAAGTAACATAATAGCAGAGCCCCTGCTGCTGCAAGTATAGCTTTAAGACCAAATTCCTTTCCGCATAAAGCACCTAATACACAGCCTGTAAGAAATCCTGTTATTGCTATAGCCTGTTTTTTCAGACTGATAAGGCTAACCTGATCAATAGTTTTATGTATTAGCAAATTACGTATATCCAATGATGCCTGGGTAACATTACCTGTCATAACCGTTGTAGGACCATAAGTAGCTTTACTAAACAGTTTACCAAATGCATTTTGTAATCCAAGAGCAAAAACAACAATCATTACATAAAGGTACATTATTCCCTTATTGTTACTTTCAGGGTAAAAATAAGCCAGTATACCAACAGTAAGTAAAAGTAGCGCCTCGGTTAAAATTAGCCGTTCTTTTTCTGCCGATTTTTTAGACAACCATCCGCCACACATAATTGCAATAATAAAAACAGGAAAGGTAATTAATTTTATCCATGCCTGTATATCACCTCCTTTAATAACCTGATAGGCAAAAACAATAAAGTTACCCGTTACATGGGCTGAGAATATATCATCACCGGCTACAAAGGTAACAGTGTCGCAATAGCCTGCAACTAGCGATAGTAACAGTGTAGCATAGTGTATACTGTGGAGTCTCATGGCTTTATTTTAAATGAGATCGTAACATCCAGGCCATTTTTTCGTGGGTTTCCATTAACCCGGTAATAAAGTCACTGGTGCCATAGTCTTTCAACTCTGAGGCAAAATGCTCAATATTTTCACGCAGGAAAATAATAATACTCTCATGGTCCTCTAAAAGTTCTTTAATAAACCCCAAACTGTCGTTATGTGACCTTGATGCTTCGGTTAAATGTGTTAGTTCCAAAAAACTTTTTAATGTAGCCGGAGCATAATGTCCTAAAGTTCTTATCCTTTCGGCTACACTGTCCATAATTTCATCCAGTTGATTATACTGGGCTTCAAAAAACAGATGTTTATTATAAAAGTCGTTCCCTTCTATATTCCAGTGAGCGTTTCGGGTTTTTGTATACAACACAAACTCATCTGCAAGTAGCTTGCTTAGAGAGTCGGTTATTTGTATAATATTTTCATTTTTAATACCAATAAATGCTTCCATAAGTTTTTTAATTAATGTTACTATTTAGGTTTAGCTGAACTAAATATTTTTAGTTGTTGTTATGTTAGCTATTTTATTGCCATTTGTATTAAGTTGTTGGTTTTTAATTTTTTATGGTTTAAAGGTGTTATTTTATTTAACGATATATCGTAAAATTATGAGGAGTATAATAAGTTTGAGCAATCAGTTAACAATTAATCGATTAACTTATCTTTAAGTTCTCATATAGGTAGCTTTAAGAAGTACGAACTTAACCTGCTTAATTAATGAATTTTACCAATCCACTTGTGTATGGTGTACCTTTTTTTCTGGGTATAATGTTGCTTGAATTAAACCATAACAAAATTACGGGAAGAAAAAGACCTTTATAACTGGAAAGACCTAGCCTGTAGCATAACGATGGGTGTTGAGGTAGTTTTATTTACAGAAAACCTAACTAATTGGGAAAACAGGTTGACCTATCAGTTGCCTGTTCATGGTCAGGGTACCGGAATTAACATCCCTTTATCAGCTTTTCAGAATTCGCAGGGAGAGTCGTTTAACGGAGGGAAGGTAAGGAGTATTGTATTTTATGTAATAAGCTTGTATACAGCTACATAGTATTTTTACATAACCGTAAGAGATATAAATTTTGGAGCTCAGAGCCTTTCGGTTACCGAATTTGAAACACTACACACAAATATATTTAATTACCCCAATCCTTTTAAAGGATCTACTATTGTAGTATTGCCGGAAGATACTGAGGTGAAACACATAACATTTACAGATATGTTAGGAAGAACTATAGTAAGCAGCGGGTATAAAAAACAAACTTCCGGAAAAGAACTGCTTTTAGCTAACATAAATCTTCCTGAAGGGATTTACATGATCAATGTGGCAACTGTTGACGGTAAAGTTTGCCAAACACGTTGTGTTGTGAAGTAAAGCAGCTTATTAGCTCGATTTCTATAAGTCGTCATATAATTTATACGGACTTTTTTATTAAATGGAATCTTATTCGTTTAACACAGCTTCGCGCTCCCAAATACGGTGTTGCCCTAAAAGGCTTGTAAAAAAATACAGATTATAAAGTACCCGCTTAATATAGCGCATTGGCTTGGGGTCACAGCAAGCAAGTCGATGACATATATTCCCAGGTACCAATATAAATATCAGCAATACTTTATGGCTATAGCCTGTAACAGAGGAAGAATATAATTTGAAATATGATCATCATTTAACACAATACATTACCTTATTCATTGGTATTCTAAAATAGTTTGATTATCTAAGTACGAGTGTCGTCTTTGTTTGTTGTAGAATGATTTAATGTAAGCAGAAATCGATTGTTCGGTTTCTTTCTTTGTTTGATAATTATTTTGATAAATAAGTTCTGTTTTTAGTGTTTTGAAAAAACTTTCCGAAACCGCATTGTCCCAACAGTCGCCTTTTCGTGACATGCTTCGTATTATTTCTTTGTACTGACTGAGTTCTTCAACAAATTCTTTGCATGCATACTGTATACCTCTGTCTGAATGAAAAATCAAAGGTGAGCTTTCTCTAATTAGTTTCTTTGTAATAGCTTTTTTAAAAGCCTCTATAGTTGTATATTTAGGTTTAAGGCTGGTTGACAAAGACCAGCCGACCACTTTTCGATTATAAAGATCAATTACGACAGTAAGATAAAGCCATCTTTTTCCCGCCCATATATAAGTTATATCAGATACCCATACTTCATTTTTCTTATTTGCGTTAAAATTTCGTTGAAGTTTATTTTCAACGGTTGGGTATTTATGGGAGGAGTTGGTTGTTTTCCTGAACTTCTTTTTATAAACATTCTCGAGAGATGCACTTTTCATTAATTTTCGGATCAATTTTTCCGAAGCATGAAAACCTAATGCTTGAAGTTCTTTTGCAATTCTAGGACTACCGTACCTTTTTTTATTTCGATAGTGTACTTTCTTTATTTCCTCAAGCAATACTAAATTGTGTTGAGCTCTTTTTGATGGTGTCCTGCTTCTCCATTTATAGTAGCCGCTGCTACTTACACTAACAATTCTACACATATCTTTTACTGCAAAATTGGACAATTGACGGTCGATAAATTCGAATTTTACCTTTGTGCTGGCTTGAAGGCAACCAGCACATTTTTCTAATATTGCTTTTTCATTTTTTATTTTTCTTAATTCTTTTCTCAGTTGCTTAAGCTCTGCCTGTATTTTTATTTTGCTATTACTCTTGATACTCTTTCTCATTTAAAATTTACAACGCCACAAAACTCCGTTATTTTGTGTCCACTTTTTGGTATGAACTCCAGTGTCTCTGTGTGCCATTATTTCGCCAAAAAAAGGTCCCGGAGGACAACTTTAAGGGCGAGGTACAAATGGGGTACAAATTTGAGCCAAACATCACCAAATAAAGATAAAGTGGCTAAAAATGAAAAACCAGTTAAATTGCTGTTTTATAACAATTTAAATGGTTTTGTTTGTGTTGTCTTGCGATATTTTGCGCCTGCTATTTACCGATACAAAAATTAGCAAAAATGTTACCTAAAAGTTCGTCATTAGTAACCTGCCCTGTGATTTCTCCAAAGTAGTATAACGCCTGTCTTATATCAATAGCCATAAGGTCGGCAGGAAGGTTTGAATTTAGTCCAAACTGTACCTTTTGAATTTCCTCTAAAGCTTTTAATAATGAATCATAATGCCTTGTATTGGTTACTATGGTCTCGTTATTACGTAATGCTCCCGTATTAACGAAAGAAAGCAGTTTGTTTTTAAGTTCATCAACACCGGTATTTTCCTTGGCAGAAATAAGCATCAGTTCTTCAATAGCTGAAGTGATTTCGGTTTTCTGAGCCTCGGTAATTTTATCGGCTTTATTTCCTAAAACGATAAGAGGTTTTAAAGGAAACTGGTTTTTTATTTTTTCAATCTCAATTTTAAGTCTGTTAAGGTATTCGCTATCATTTGCCAGAGCCGAACTATCTATCAGGTAAATAACAACCTGGGCCTGTTCTATTTTTTCAAAAGTCTTTTTGATACCAATGTTTTCAACCACATCTACGGTTTCCCTAATTCCGGCAGTATCAATAAATCGGAAACCTATACCGTTTATAACCAGTTCATCTTCAATGGTATCTCTTGTTGTACCTGCGATGTCAGAAACAATAGCCCTTTCCTCGTTTAGTAATGCATTAAGCAGGGTAGACTTACCTACGTTAGGTTCTCCTACAATAGCAACCGGAATACCGTTTTTAATAACATTACCTACAGCAAATGAATCAATGAGTCTTTTAAGTACAAATTCAATTCGGTTCAGTAGGTCATGAAACTGGGTACGGTCGGCAAATTCAACATCCTCTTCAGCAAAGTCAAGCTCAAGCTCTATAAGAGAAGCAAAATTTAGTAGTTCATCACGCAGTTTAGCAATTTCGTTAGAGAAACCACCTCTCATTTGTTGCATGGCAATTTGGTGTGAAGCTTCATTATCGCTGGCAATTAGGTCGGCTACCGCTTCAGCCTGAGATAAGTCTAACTTGCCGTTAAGAAAGGCCCTTAATGTAAACTCTCCCGCATTAGCCATACGACACCCACTGCGCAACATTAGTTGAATGATTTGTTGTTGTATGAAGGTAGAACCATGGCAGGAAATCTCTATGGTATTTTCACCTGTATAGGAGTTAGGTCCTTTAAAAAGGGATAATAGTACCTGGTCATAAACTTTATCACCATCGGCAATATGACCTAGGTGTATAGTATGTGTTTTTTGTTTAGTGATGTCCTTACCGGAAACCGAACGGAAAACCTTAGATGCTATAGTAATGGCATCTTTACCTGATAAGCGTATAATGGCTATGGCTCCGGCTCCCGAAGGTGTTGCAAGTGCTACTATGGTGTCCTGTAAAATCATAAACAAAAGTTTTTGCAAAGATAGTTATTAAACACACAACGCAAACATTTGTTCATTCGTCGTATAATTACTACCATTCATCTATTAATGAGTTACTTGTTGAAAATCTTTTAGTTACATTTGTATTATAATTTGAATGATGAAATTTAAAAAATAAATATTACAGTCAATTAAATGAAAATTTTTCACCCCACAAAATCGATTATGAATAAGAATTTTACCCGCTTTGGAGCTCTTGTAGGAGCACTAGTATTAATGGTTTCCTGTAACAACGACGACAGTTCGGTAAACACACCGGATGTACAGGAGAAAATTATTTTAAACACCGACTCTCAATCCCTAAACCAAAGAATTAAATTTGACAATTCGGGAGTACTTAATATAGATCTTCCTATAGCAGGTAGGGATGGTGAAGATGTTGCCGGAAATTTTCCACTTGAGCTGGTTGCCGAAGTACAACCACCTGTATATGGTAATTTAACATTGAAAGCTACTCACGTTGCGATTAACGGTAACTACGCTTATGTATCATATAATACAGAAGGTGAGGCTTACTCGGGAGCTATTGATGTAATTGATATTTCAAACCCTGCTGTTCCTCAGTTGGTAATGCAGGCTGTTTTACCGGATACCGATATTAGTTCAGTTAGTTACGATAACGGAGTTTTATATGTTGCCGGGGCAGCGAGTATTGATGCTTTCCCTGAGCTTGATTCTCCGGCATTTACAGCAGCTATGACGCTTTCAAACGGACTTTTAAGCACTAATTATACTCAAACTACTATTCCTGGTAATGTGGGTACATCTGTAACATCGTCTGGTAATAATTATTTTGCTGTGTCTGGTGATAACGGAGAGCTTGTAAAAATAAACAAGTCGAACAATCAGGTTGAAGCTACTATCCCTGTAAATGATTTAAGAGCTGTAGGATACAACAGTAATAAAGTTGTGGTTCTAAGCGGAACTCAGGGAGTAAAAGTATATAATACAAATAACATGAACCAGCAAACAACTTTTGCTACTTCACAGGATGTTGCTTCTGCAAAAAGAACTATAGATTTTTTAGGGAACAATACTCTTTTAGTTGCCGAAGGTTATAACGGACTGGGTGTTTACAACTATAACTCAGGTAATAAAACACAAACGATAAACGTACCAACATTTGTTGAAGGTGTAGATTCGTCAGACATTACAACAAACGCGGTATCGGTAAACGATGATAAGGTATACATTGCCAATGGTGGCGCCGGACTTTACATTTATGAGAACGGAAACGGAAACCAGGGACTTAATATTATGGGGTCTATTAACCTTAACGGATCTTGTAATTACGTGGTGAGTAAAGACAAATATATTTTTGCTGCCATGGGTAATGGAGGTCTTAAAATAGCCCGTATTATGACTAATGTTCAAACTATTGACTGTACAGATTTCCCTACATACAACGGATCATCTTGGTTAAATGTAAACTCTAACCAAACTAAAGAGTATCAGGGATCGGCTTCGTTACAGGGTGTGAATGTAAATGCTAATTCAAGCCTTACTTTCTGTGGTTCGTTATCAGTTTCTCAGGGGCTAAACGTAAACAGTAACGGTACTTTTTACATGAAAGGTTCACTGGCTCAGGGACAGGCAAACAACCCTTGGTTATCACTTAATGTAAACAGTAATGCGGTATTACGAATTGAAGGTAGTGTAGTTGTATATGGTAACCTTGTACTAAACAGTAACTCTACACTGGAGTTTGTAGGTTCGGGTTCAACAATTACAGTATACGGTAACGTAACTAAAGGAAATAATGTAACCATTGCCGGAGAGTATACAGATACCTTTAACAACGTGAATTAAGAAACATAAACAAACACAATTATAGGAAAGGCCGGCTTTTTGCCGGTCTTTTTTTTTAACAAAAACCTTACAAACAAGAGTGATAAATGTCATAATTTTAAGACGATAATTTTTGTAACTTTACAATACATCAACATCGTACTTATTTATGAAACATATCCTTTTTCCAACGGATTTTTCTCAGGCTGCAAAAGCCGCTTTTGTTTATGCCCTGCGCTTTGCCGATAGCTTTGACGCTGAGCTTATTCTTTTACATGTATATGACTTGCCTATAGTAGATACTCCGCCAATGCCCGAAATGACTAAGGAGATTTTTGATATTGTAGAGATGAACCAATTTGAGAGCTTTAGGGATGAACTACCGGAGCTTCATAAAATTGCAGAAAAAAAGGGGCTGGGGCATGTAAGAATCAAGAATATGCTACTATATGGCGATTTGGTATACAATATAAACAAAGTGACTAAAGATGAGGATGTAGATTTTATAGTGATGGGAACTAAAGGGGCTTCAGGACTAAGGGAAACATTTATAGGTTCTACAACTGCTTCTGTAATTTCTAATTCAGATGTTCCGGTACTGGCAATACCTGAGGAAGCCGAATTTCATCACAGGATAAAAAATATAGCCTTTACAACCCAATACAGGGAAAAAGATAACGATGCCTTAAAAAGTGCTTTGGAGATAGCCGATAAGTTTAAGGCAACTGTACAGTGCCTGTATATTAAAAACCCTGATGATCCGTCTGATATTGATGAAAGGATTGCCGAATGGAGAATGTATTACAGGGAAAAGAATATTGATTTCTTTAATATAGCCGGAGATCATATTGAGCAAACTATTCTTGACTTTATAGAAAGTCAGCATGTGGATATGCTTGTTATGCGTAAACACAAGCGAGGGTTTTTTGAAGGACTTTTCCATAGGAGTCTTACCAAAAAAATGGCTTATCACACTAAAGTACCATTATTGGTATTCCACGAAAATTAAAAATACTATCCCGCTAAAAGGCGGGATTTTTTATAAGTCAATACCTATATTTGTGCTTTAACAACCTCTTACCTATGAACTTTTACTCTTCAAGACTTACCCATTTTACCCAGCAGCTGGAACAACTCAAAAAACAGTATAATACCATTAGTCTTTTAAGACTTGTAGCAGTATTGGGAATTTTATTCTTTGGCTGGCAATTACTTAAAACAGAAGGTGATTCTGTTTATCTAATAGGTATTATAATTGGGATAATTGCCTTTATTTTTCTTATGAGAAAACACGGAACGATTTCTAAGGCAAGAACCAGGGCAAGAGCGTTAAAGGATATCAATATAGATGAGATGACCTTTTTGAAAAAAGAAGGTATTCCGTTTGAAAACGGGGAGGAGTTTATTGATTTTCACCATACCTATTCGTATGATCTTGATATTTTTGGTAACAGGTCGTTATTCCATAATATGAACCGCACACAAACCTTTAAAGGGAAGGAAAAATTAGCGTCACTGCTACTAAATGTGTTGCCTCAGGATGAGATACTTAAAAATCAGGAGGCTATTAAGGAACTGAGTACTAAACCCGAATGGAGACAGGAAATAATGGCTATGGGGAAAATGAATAAGGACAATGCCACCATATATAAAAAGCTTATAGAGTGGAGTAAAAGCAACCTTAAAGGTATGTCTAAAGCCGTATTGATGGCTGCTTATGTTTTTCCGGCACTATTTATTATTACATTGATAGCTTATTTTGTAACGAAAAACAGGAGTTTTTTAGATATTTCAGGATATCTGTTTGTATTTAATCTTGGTTTTCTTTCTACACAGTTTAAACTGATAAAGTCTGAAATTGCCGATACAACCGAAATCCATGAGATAATATATAATTACGGACTCATAATAGAGCAGATTGAAAAAGAATCGTTTACAAGTGAAAAGCTAAAAGAATTGCAGCAAGACCTTGTATTGAAAAACCATAAAGCAGGCGAGCAGATAAGAAGATTGTCAGATCTTTTGTCAAGGATGGATACGGTAAACAACCTGTTTGCCATGATACTGTTTAACGGAGCTTTTTTATTCCATGTACATACGCTTAATACGCTTTTAAAATGGAAAAAAGAGCATGCTGAGGCCATATCACACTGGCTTGATATAATAGCCGAGGTAGAGGCTTTAAACAGTTTGGCTAACCTTTATTACAATAATCCCGAATTTACTTTCCCAAGCCTTAATAACGAGTATAAAGTAAGTTTTACAGATGTTGCCCATCCGTTACTAAATGCTACGACAAGGATAGGGAATGATGTTGATTTCAATCCTCAATTCATAATACTTACAGGTTCTAACATGTCAGGCAAGAGTACTTTTTTACGCAGTTTAGGTGTAAATATGGTACTGGCAGGAGTGGGAGCTCCCATTTGTGCGGTACAGGCTAATATACATCCATTACCTGTTTTGGTTTCTATGAGGCTTTCTGATTCCCTGTCAGATAGTGAATCCTATTTTTATGCCGAAATCAAGCGTTTAAAGCAAATTATGGATAGTTTAGAACACAAAAGGGCATTTGTATTACTTGATGAGATTTTACGCGGTACAAACTCTGATGATAAGCAAACAGGAACTATTGAGGTAGTTAAGAAAATGGTAGCGCGTAAAGCCATAGGCGCTATAGCAACCCACGATATTGAGGTGTGTAATACTACTGCGCAATATCCTGCTGATTTACGTAACAGTTGTTTTGAGGCCCAAATTGTAGATAACGATCTTTACTTTGATTATAAGTTAAGAGATGGTATTTGTAAAAATAAAAGTGCGACTTTCCTTATGGAAAAAATGGGTGTTATATAACAGTTTCAGGTTTAACGTTTATTAACAGCTAAATATTTCTTAATCAGGTTAGTGTTGTTTTTTAGGGTTAGTAACTTTAGGTATTATTAATTCAAAACAAAAAACAGCTATGCCATTTATTAAAACAAATTCTGTTAGCCTATCCGGAAGCTCAGAAGAAGTCAATATTTTTTATCAGGACACAGGCAGGGGCAAACCGGTAATACTTATTCACGGTTGGCCGCTAAGCCACGCTATGTGGGAATACCAGTTAAACGAACTTCCTAAACATAATATAAGAGTTATAGCTTACGACAGGCGTGGTTTCGGGATGTCGTCACGACCGTGGGAAGGATATGACTATGATACTTTTGCATCCGACCTGAAAGCACTTATTGAAGAGCTGGAACTTATAGATGTTACCCTTGTAGGGTTCTCAATGGGAGGTGGGGAAGTAGCCCGTTATCTTTCCAAATTTAATGAGGATGGCAGGGTAAGTAAAGCCATACTGGTAAGTGCTGTGACTCCTTTTTTACTGGAAACAAATGATAACCCTACAGGTATGCCACAGGATGTGTTTGAAAATATTAAAGTACAACTGGAGCAGGACAGGGCTCATTTCCTGGCTAATTTCGGGAAAACATTTTTCGGTGTAAATATATTTAACCATCCCGTAAGTGATGAACATTTACAGCACACGCTTAACATGGCGATGAATTCGGCCGGATATGCAGCCATAAAATCAATGCAGGCATGGTCTACAACCGATTTTAGGAAGGATTTACCCGCTATAAAAATACCAACGCTGGTAATACACGGTAAGGATGATGAAACGGTGCCTATTGATATTTCTGCCGAAGAAACGGTTAAATATATACCACAAAGTGAGTACTTGATTTATGACGATGCCCCGCACGGACTTTTCTATACCCACATGCAAAAGTTTAATGAAGATATTATACGTTTTATCAATTCATAATTGCTAATTATATTAGCAACATAAAAAAAACCGCAATACAGTTAAGTGTTGCGGTTTTTAAATATAAAAAGGGTTGGATAAATAGCGTAGCTATGACACAGTTATATCACTCCCAGTAAAAAAAACTATTGGGATTTACTGTGTTTGTAAAAGATTAAGGCTTAGTTATTAAGCATAACCGGCATTACCAGCATGGTAACAGTTTCACCCTCATCAAGTCCGTCAATAGGAGTAAGGATACCTGCACGGTTAGGTAACGACATTTCAAGCATAATTTCGTCGCTTTGCAGGTTGGTAAGCATTTCTGTAAGGAAACGCGAGTTGAAACCTATTTGCATGTCGTCTCCCTGGTAATCACAGGTAAGTCTTTCTTCTGCTTTGTTTGAGTAATCAATATCCTCGGCAGAGATGTTAAGTTCGGTACCTGCAATCTTAAGGCGTATTTGGTGTGTTGTCTTGTTAGAGAAGATAGCCACACGACGTACAGAGCTTAAGAAAGAAGTCCTGTTTATTAAAAGCTTATTAGGGTTCTCTTTAGGTATAACCGCTTCGTAGTTAGGGTATTTACCGTCAATTAATCTACAGGTTAGTATATAGTTGTCAAAAGAGAACGTAGCGTTAGAGTCGTTGTATTCAATTTTTACCTCTGCGTCAGACGTTGCTAATATACCTTTAAGGATATTAAGCGGTTTTCTTGGCATGATAAAATCAGCAACCTGAGATGCTTTTACATCGGTTCTTGCATATTTAACCAGTTTGTGAGCATCTGTAGCTACAAACGTAAGTCCTTCCGGAGAGAACTGGAAAAATACACCCGACATTACCGGACGAAGATCATCGTTACCGGCAGCAAAAATAGTTTTGCTAACCGCAGTAGCAAGTACTTCTGCAGGAACAAGGGTAGAAGAAGGATCCTCAAGCGATACTGCTTTAGGGAACTCTTCACCAGATGCATAAGCAAGTGCATATTTACCTGAGTTAGAGCTTATCTCTATAGTATTGTTATCCTCTACAGTGAAAGTAAGCGGCTGCTCAGGAAATGTTTTAAGGGTTTCCAGTAACAGTTTTGCCGGAACGGCAACGCTACCCTGGCTTTCCGAATCAATTTCAAGAGAGGCAGACATGGTAGTTTCAAGATCTGAAGCAGAAACCGTAAGCTGGTTATTATCTAATTCAAAAAGGAAGTTATCTAATATGGGCAGTGTGTTACTGCTGTTGATAACGCTCCCTAGTACCTGAAGCTGTTTTAGCAAATATGAACTGGATACAATAAATTTCATTTCTTTGGTCTTTGATTTTCGTAAAAATTACGTTTCACAAATATATCGTAATCAAACCGAATGTGAAATATTTTTTATTAACACTATCGGGAATATTTCCTTTTTCTTAAAAATGTAAACAGTAATCCGAATACAAGTAAAATTATGATTGGTAATCCGACAGTTATAAACTGTACGGTAGTGTACTGTTCATAAACTTTTTCCTTATCAAGCATTGGCAGTTGCACTTCCTTACTCCTTATGTTAATAAGTCCTGTATCATCTAACAGGTAGTTTACGCAGTTCATCAGGAAAAGTTTGTTGTCATAAAGCTGATTGGTCCATTTGTCATATCCCAGCTCAAGAGGCTGGTAACTTTGGTCCAATTGATTCTTTATAATATCACCATCGGCAATAACAATCATCTTATTATCAACGCCAACAGGCTTAAACGAAGGATCTTTAAAAGGAAGCACCCTGTTCTCATACATAGAGTGGAACTGACCTTCCAATAATACAGAAAGCGTTAAATAACCCTGACCTTCGTAATCCTCAGGTTTAGTCTGTTCGTTTACCATATCAAGGCTTACAGGTGTTGGTGTGCCTATGGCTTTTGAGTAGGGAGACGATTGTAGTAATATGGTTTTACTTATATTGTTTTTAAGTGTATCAATACTGTTGGCAAAGTCAAATTTAATCCCATCCATATTTTTCACAATAGGATTGTCTGACTCGGCATATACAAACGGAGCAAAGCGCCACAGGTATTGCTGGTATTGTGTTTCACTACCCATTTGACCTACAGCCAGTGATATTGGGGTTGCCCTTTCATCTTTAACCAGTGCAGGGTTAATTCTGACCCCATATTTAAAGAACATGTCGTCCAGATTAAGCTTACGCGGGAAAGCCAGTGTTCTGCCGCTTTCATTATATAAGCTATCCATTTCGGCCTGTACGGCATCTACCATCCACAGGGTTTTACCACCACTAATAATATACTGATCCAGTACTTCTTTTTCCTCTTCGGTAAATTCCTGTGTTGGTTTTGCTATAATGGCTAGATCATAATCTTTAAGTGATTTAAGCGTATTCATAGGGCTTTTTGCAACCGAATCAAGCGTAAAAGGAGCTATGAAATAGTTTTCGCGCACCTGTTTAAGGAAATCGGCCATAAGCAACTCATGAAGCTCTCCGTTTCCTTTTATAACAGCGATTTTCTTTTCTTTCTCTTTGGTAACTTTATTGATAGCATCGGCAAAAGCATACTCAAGGTGCTGCACCGAACTCACTACCTTTTCGGCAGTAGAGGCACCCATCATGTTTTTAAGAAGCTGTACTTTTGTTGTTTTATCACCATAACTTACAATAGCCCACGGGAATACCACTTCCTGACTCTGTTTACCCTTATCGTCTACAGTAACGCTAATAGGGGTTAAGCCTCTGCTGTAAAGCATACGCATATCCTGCTGTCTTGTTTCCTCTTCAGCAAGCGGATTTTCAAAGTGGAATTCGATATTTGGGTTATAAGCCTTAAACTCTTCCAGTAACTGACGTGTTTCAGTTTGCAGGCGTTTAAACTCTCCAGGGAAATTACCTTCAAGCAATACATCTATATAAACAGGTTCGTCTACGTTTTTTATAAGGGTTAGTGTTGCTTCAGACAGCGTATAGCGTTTGTCCTGCGTAAGGTCAAAGCGTTTAAAAATAAAGTTACCTAAAAAGTTAACGGCAAGTAAAAGTAAAACTGTTATAAGCAGTTGTTTCGTTATATATTGTTTTCCTTTTTTCATTACCATTTAAGTGTTTTAAGTTTATAAACAGTAAGCGATAAGAAAAGCAAGGTGATGCTTACAAAGTAAATAATGTCCCTTGTATCTATAACACCACGGCTAATGCTTTTAAAATGGTAATCCATACCTAAAGCCGAAACAAAATCACTAAAGCCTACTGCTACGGCAGAAATACCTTCAAAACCATAGTAGAATACAAAACAAAGGAAAACAGCCATTATAAAGGCTACAATCTGGTTATCTGAAAGGGCAGAGGTAAATATACCTATTGCCGAATATCCGGAGATAAGGAATAGTAATCCGAAGTAGGATCCTATTATACTGCCGGTATCTATATTACCGGATGGGTCTCCCAGTGATGACAGTACAAAAACATAAACTATGGTAGGTAGTATTGCTAATATAATTAGCAAAAGTGCCCCAAAGAATTTTCCGTTAACCATTTCCCAAACAGTGATAGGTTTGGTAAACAATAGTTCAATGGTGCCCTGTTTCTTTTCGTCAGAAAAACTACGCATGGTTACGGCCGGGATAAGGAAAATAAGTATCCACGGTGCAAGCGTAAAGAAGGGGCTTAAATCGGCAAATCCGCTGTTAAGTATATTAAAGTCGCCTTCAAATACCCAAAGGAACAACCCGTTAAGCAAAAGGAAAATAGCAATAACCAAATACCCTATAGGTGACCCGAAAAAGGATTTGATTTCTCGTAGCAGCAATGCTTTCATTAGTAATGCCTGGTTTTTAGTTTATGGTTAACAGTTATTAATGTTTTTATGGTAAACTAACTATTTTGTCTACACTCCAGGCCTCAGGCCTGTCTTTAAACAGTTTTTTGGTAAACGACCATACCTCTTCAAACAAATCAGAGTGGCGGTAGTTTTCCAAATCCTCTTCGGTTTCCCAATAACTGTAGGTAAAAAATACCGAAGGATCTTTTTTATCCCTGTATAGTTCTAAAAAACGGTTTCCGGGATAATTTCGTATGTGTTGTTTGAATTCATGGAAGTTATTTAGAAATATATCCACTTTATCTTCCTGAAAGCTCATTTTTACAATCCGTACAAACATACTGTTTTTTAAATTTTATTATTGTTTATAGTATAATTATTATTGATTCGCACAAAGCTATTTAAAAACCACATTAACCACGTCCCTAAACTTAAGTCCAAGCAGTGTGCGGGCGGTACCTACGGTTAACGGATTACTCCTGTATATGGCTATTTCAAGGTAACCGGCCTCATTGAAAATAGCCAGTTTTTCCCCTTCATAATCCTTTAGGGAAAACTTCTCGTTTACAGCAAAATCAGAATATCCAGATTTGACCGATTTAATGGTTTTGGTACTAAAGGTTATTTCAAAGTTCCTGCCTTTGGCAACCTCCTTAACTAGTTTTTGGGAAATGTTAGTGACACAGTTACCAAAATGGTCTATGTATACCACATAGCCCTTAATAGAATTTTTATCGCTTGCTACTACAGCCTTAAGTTCGTTGGTTTCCTTTAGTGACTGTATCTCCCTGCCAATAACACTTAGTGATCCGCCTTTTGCCAAATGGCAGGCTACGGTTACAAATACATCCATAGCTGTAGAGCCACTGGGCAGACGGTCGTGAATGTTTATTTCTACAATGCGCTGCGGCACCACTTTTCGTGTAAGTATGCTTAAAATCCCGTTATCGGCACAAATAAAGTAATGGTCGTTCCATTGCATGGCGATGTGCTTGTTTTCTTTAGTAAGTTCGGCATCTACACCAATAAGGTGAACCGTACCTTTAGGAAAACTGTTGTAAGCAGCACCAATTACATAACTGGCTTCCGAAACATTAAACAGGTCTATATGGTGGGAAATGTCTACAATGCGGGCTTCTGCAAAATCAGATATAATTTTCCCTTTCAAAGCGCCCACAAAATGGTCTTTGATGCCAAAGTCGGTAGTAAGGGTAATTATTGACATAAAATTGTGCAAAAGTTTTAAATAAGCGATTTCAAAAATTCACTAAATTTGATTGCAAAGCTAATAATTATATAGCTATCATTCTTAATTAAAAATAACTGCTTTTGAACGAAAGAATAATTGAACTTGTAGACATCGCTCCAAAAGATTTTTGGGGCGCACAGGACTCCCACCTGGAAACTATTAAAAAATACTACCCCAAATTAAAGATCGTAGCAAGGGGTACTACACTTAAAGCCTTTGGAGAAAAGGAAATACTAGATGAGTTTGAAAAGCGGTTTAAAAGGCTAATGCTGCATTTTACGCGTTATAATAACATAGATGATAATGTTATTGAAAGGGTAATACAAAGCGACTCCCAAACCGAAATGATGGATCCCAGTGATAAAATACTGGTACATGGTATAGGAGGGAAGCTTATTAAAGCCATTACCCCAAACCAGCAAAAGCTGGTAGATTCCATGTATAAAAATGATATGGTGTTTGCTGTAGGGCCAGCCGGTACAGGTAAAACCTATACAGGTGTTGCTCTTGCCGTAAAAGCACTTAAAGAAAAACAGGTTAAGCGTATTATACTAACACGCCCGGCAGTAGAGGCGGGTGAAAACCTTGGTTTCCTGCCGGGGGATATGAAGGAAAAACTTGACCCTTACATGCAACCATTATATGATGCTTTGCGTGATATGATTCCGCATGAAAAGCTGGAAGATTATATCCTTAAAGGTATTATCCAGATAGCGCCACTGGCATTTATGAGGGGACGCACGCTTGATAATGCTTTTGTGATACTGGATGAGGCGCAAAACACAACCCATTCGCAAATGAAGATGTTTCTTACCCGTATGGGACGTAACGCTAAGTTTATGATTACGGGTGACCCAGGACAGGTAGATTTACCGCGCAGAACTACATCCGGGCTTAAAGAGGCGCTTTTAATTCTTAAAAATGTGGATGGTGTGGGTATTTTATACCTTGATGATAAAGATATTGTTCGCCACAAACTGGTTAAGAAAATTATTGATGCTTATAAAAGCATAGAAAACCACGATTAATACAAAAAAACTATGACAGAATTAACACACCTTACCAAAATAGAATCTGAATTATTAAATATTCTCAGTCAGGTTAGAAAAGAATGGTATATTGATAAAACTTTAAAAGGAGATAAAAACTGGACTTATAGAATTAAGCAATTAATATCTGGCTTAGGAGAAACATACGGTTATCAGGTATGTACCAGTGGCTTTGATGGATACAGTAGAGAATGGTTGTATGATTTAGTTTGGTTTAAAAGCAATGCTGAAAATTCTTTACAAACTGTACCATTAGTTATGGAATGTGAGTGGAATAGAAATTTTAAAGAGATAAAGTATGACTTTGAAAAACTTTTACTTTCTAACTCAGATTACAGACTTATGATTTGTCAAACCAATACAAATAATCTTTTTGAATTAAAATCTTATTTTAAAAATGCAGTTCAGGGATATGAATTACTAAAACAAGGTGATAGATTTCTTGTAGCAATATTAGACGATTTAATATCTGGAGATTTTCATTTTGAATTAATTGTTAAGGAATAATAATGGATTTTACCAAGCCAAAAACATTTGTATTAAGTATAGTTATAATTCTAATTATATCGCTTTTAGTATCATTGTCTTTATTTTTATTATATACCACAGGTTCTGATTCAGTAGGGACTTATGGAGTAAACAAAACAGTTGGATGGGCTTGGGATATTACAAATTATGCTCCTTATATAGGAGCATTCGTTATGGTTTTATGTCTGTTGGGCTATAGCGTTATGTGGGTATTAAAATTTAAAGTAAGTAAATCAATTAGTCTTATTAATCTTGTTAGTCTTATAGCTGCTTTATTATTGGGTTCAACCAGTATGATTATAATGTCGCGTTTTCCTGAGCTTGTTTTATCTTTCACTGCTTTTGTAATGCTTATTATTAATTTGGCTATTGGAAAAAGGTTAAAAACAGATATTAACGAAAAAAAATTATAATATTTAAATGTGCTTTTTTTTGCACAATTTTAATTTTCAAATATTAAATGATTGATTTTAAAAAGCCAAGAAACCCGTTTATTTTTACATTTATATTAATAATACTTACTATTACTTATGTGATTTCAGATGACAGATGGGGAAATTTTGGCATGAATAAAACTGTTGGGAATGCATGGGATTTTAATTTTACCAGCATAACACCTGTTTTATCTGTATTAGTGTTGTTTATTTCTTTTTTCAGTTATGGTATAATGTGGTTTTTTGATTTGAAATTGAATAAAACATTTGCTCTTTTTAATTTAGCCTTTCTTATTCCTTCTGTCGGAATGATGAGTTCCGGTGTTCAATTTGGTTATAGTCTATTTGCATTATTAATGCTGGCTGTTAACATAGCTTATGCTATTGGATTTAAAAAGTACGATAAAAAGCAAAATTTGCAATAATAAGTTTCTTATTTTTGCAGCTTATTAAACATGAAATAACTCTATAAGGTAATGAACACCATCACGACCACTGATTTCAATTTTCCGGGACAAAAATCGGTTTACCGCGGTAAGGTAAGGGAAGTATATAATATTAACGACGAACTGCTTGTTATGGTTGCGACCGACAGGCTTTCGGCTTTTGATGTGGTTATGCCGAAAGGTATACCATACAAAGGACAGATACTTAACCAGATTGCCACTAAATTTATGCGTCTTACAGAGGATATCGTTCCTAACTGGTTAATTGATACACCCGATCCAAATGTGGCTGTAGGTCATTTATGTGATCCGTTTAAGGTTGAAATGGTTATTCGTGGTTACCTTTCAGGTCACGCTGCCCGTGAATATGCTGTAGGTAAAAGAGTACTTTGCGGAGTTGAACTTCCTGAAGGACTTAAAGAGAATGATAAATTCCCTTCACCAATTATCACGCCTACAACAAAGGCAGATAATGGAGAGCACGATATGGATATTTCCCGCGAAGCTATTCTTGCAAACGGTATTGTAAGCGAGGAAGATTACCTTGTACTTGAAAAATATACAAGAGATCTTTTCCAGAGAGGTACTGAGATTGCTGCTTCAAGAGGACTTATTTTAGTAGATACCAAGTATGAGTTTGGTAAAACTAAAGACGGTAAAATTGTATTGATTGATGAGATACATACACCTGATTCTTCCCGTTATTTTTATGCCGATGGTTACCAGGAGCGTCAAAATAAAGACGAAGCTCAAAAACAACTTTCTAAAGAGTTTGTAAGGCAGTGGCTAATCGCTAATGGTTTTCAGGGTAAAGATGGTCAGCAAATACCTGAAATGACAGAAGAGTACATTGAAAGTGTTTCTGAAAGATACATTGAACTTTATGAAAATATATTAGGAGAGAAGTTTGCTAAAGCTGATATTTCTGATATTAACAGTCGAATAGAGAAAAATGTTCTGGCATTTTTAAATAAATAATTTTACGATAAATAATCGTTGAAAGCGTCCTGCCTGTGCGGGACGCTTTTGTTTTTATATGCCTGCATAGTAAGATGAATATTGTTAAATAAATGTTAAAATAAAAGTAAAGCTGTAACGTTTAATTGTTTGTGGTCGTCTATTAAAGCAAATCAAATCATCAATTTTAAAAATCAATCATCATGAAAAAAACGATCATTTATTTAGGCTTAGCCATATTTGCATTTAGTAATGTTACAATGGCATCAACAACTGTTCAACCTGCATCAGCCGGATTTGAGTTAGTAAAGGAGTATTACTCTGTTACACCACTTTGCAACGCTATTTGTAAAGGAGATGTAGAGACTGTAAAAAAATTCATTGAATACGGTGCAGATGTTAATGAGACATCTAACGGTAAAACACCTTTAATGCTGGCTGCGCGTTATAACAATGTTGAAATTATGAAGTTATTAATCGATAACGGTGCTTATGTAGACGCTAAAGACGAAAGAGGTCATACAGCTGAAAAATATGCTGAGGCATCTAAAGCCAAAGAAGCACTGGAGTTTCTTAAAAACGCATAATTAATACTTTATGTCCTAAATTAAAAAGCACCTCATTGAGGTGCTTTTTTTATTATTTGAAGTAAGAGAAAGTCTCTTCGTTTTCAATTTTAAGGAGCGATTCGTAAATCAGTTTAATTACGTTTTCCACATCATCACGGTGTACCATTTCAACTGTAGTATGCATGTAACGTAAAGGAAGTGAAATTAAAGCAGAAGCCACACCACCGTTGCTATAAGCAAAAGCATCGGTATCAGTACCGGTAACTCTTGATGAAGCTAATCTTTGGAAAGGTATACTGTTATTCTCAGCAGCATTAATTATAAGCTCCCTTAGGTTGTTTTGTACAGCAGGTGCATAAGTAATAACCGGACCTTTACCTATTTGGGTTTCACCTTCAATACGCTTATCTATCATAGGGGTTGTACTGTCATGGCAAACATCGGTTACAATAGCTACATTAGGGCGAATGGTTTTAGTAATCATCTCGGCACCTCTTAAGCCAACCTCTTCCTGTACAGAGTTTGTTATATATAACCCAAACGGAAGTTTTTTCTTATTTTCATGTAGTAATCTTGCAACTTCGGCAATCATAAAACCACCTATACGATTATCAATAGCCCTACAAACAAATTTATCTTCATTAAGAACCATGAAATCGTCCGGGTAAGTAACCACACAACCTACATGTACCCCAAGTTTTTCAACTTCTTCTTTATTAGAACATCCAAGGTCTATAAATATGTTTTCTATTTTAGGCTGCTCTTCCTTGTCGCGAAGGCGGGTATGTATGGCAGGCCAACCAAAAACACCTTTTACGATTCCGTTTTTGGTATGAATGTTAACACGTTTAGAGGGAGCAATCATGTGATCAGATCCTCCGTTTCTTATAACATAAATTAGTCCGTTGTCCGTTATATAATTTACATACCATGATATTTCGTCACTGTGGCCTTCAATTACAACTTTGTATTTGGCATCAGGATTGATAATACCTACTGCAGATCCGTATGTGTCTGTAATAAAAGTATCAACATAAGGCTTTAGGTATTCCATCCATATTTTTTGGCCACCGGCTTCATATCCGGTAGGGGATGGGTTGTTTAAATATTGTTCTAAAAAGTCTAGCGATTTAGCGTTTAATATAGATTTTTCTGACATACAAATAAATTTTGGCTAAATTACTAATTACATTACAGAGTAACATATAAATGTCTAAATTTGGGATAAATTTTTAAGAATGAGAGCACAATTTTCAATCATATTAGTACTTTTTTCACTTCTTTCATGCTTTAGTCAGGAGGTTGTTCAGGATACCATTAAAAAAGGCGTTGTGAACCAAGTGGAGAATGATAGTATAGCCTTTGAATACGATTTGGAGGAAATGGTTATATCTAATGTGGATGATACTGTTAGTGCTGAACAGAAAAAACGCCTGCTCATACTTAAACGAAGGGTTTTAAAGGTGTACCCTTACGCAAAAATAGCTGCCGACAGGCTTACCATGCTTAATGCTAATATGGAGAAGCTTAAAACGGATAAGGAACGTAAAAAATACGCCAAAATAGTCGAGAATTATCTTGAGAATGAATTTGAAGACCAGTTAAAAAAGCTTTCAAGGAAAGACGGACAAATACTTGTAAAATTAATACACAGGCAAACAGGGGAGTCTACCTTTAATCTTATTAAAGAACATAAAAGTGGATGGAAGGCCTTTTGGTCCAGTCGTATTGCCAAGATGTTTGATATTGACCTGAAGCGTGAATACAGCCCGGCTACAGTTGCCGAAGATTACTACATTGAAGGCTATTTGCTACAGGCTTTTGACTCCCATAGGTTGGCAAGGCAGGAACCTGCTTTTGAAATTGATTATGATACTATTACGCAGCTTTGGAAAAATAAAAACAAAGTCAATAATTAAAAATTAATTAATATTGGGTTTTCTTTTTTAGACCTGTAGTGTAACCTTTGCTCCAAGAAAATTAAAGAGAAGGTAAATACGGTAATAATTAAAAGCTCACAGGACTTAACACTTTCTTAAAAGTAAGAAGTATTAATATCTCCGTATTGGAACCTATAGGGGCAGGTTTTACCATCAGTATGAATACTTTGTGTTCCGTAGTTCCGTAAAAAGTTTGAAGTAATTATAAATCCCGGGTATAGAAACTATACTACAACGTTAATATAGCTGAAGTGTTATTACAGACCCAGTTAAGTTGCTGGCTAAATTATTAAATATCTAAATCAAATGTTTTGCGTAATAAATCTAAGGCCGGATTTATGTTTTTAAGCCTTTCGTATCGGTCTTCAGGAGTAAACGCATATTTCTTCTCTACGGTCTCGTTTACATGCGTTTCGATAACTATGTCATGGTTGTGAAGTTTCCCTCTTAAATAGCCTAAAAGTTCTATTTTATTGTTGTCAAAGTCTACTTTAGAGCCTTCATTAGGTAATTCCAGTTTAATGGTAAATCCGTCATCCTGTAATTCGGGATCATTAATCTGCATATAAGTAGACATAATCTTCTGACCGGTATCACTAAGACGCTGGGCAAACTTATTCCATAACAGGCGCATATCGGTTTCATTGAAAGCTTCGGTAGGAAGCTCATCATGATGCCTTTGCATAGCTTTCTGGCTTTCTGCAAGTGCACGTTTTTGCCTTATACTGTTTAGAGATAATGCCGATACTTTTTCGGTGTTATCAGGTTCAGGCTTAGGCGGAGCCTTAATGACTACAGGGGCTTCTACCTCGAGTTCTTTTGCCGGAAGGGGAGATATACCTCCTGTTGTTTTAGATGGTTCCTGTTCGGGTTGTGAGGCTGTATTCTGAGTACTGGTCTGTTGACTTTCGGGTGCAGTATTTTGAACAGGGGAATTACCCTTGGCTAAATCTTTAAAATAATGGGGAGGAATTATAAATTTGTCAGCTTTTTTTTTTCTCCATCAAAAGTGATAGAGGCAAGCTGCATCAGGCATAATTCAACCAATAACCTTTGGTTTTGGCTTGTTTTGTATTTAAGGTCACAATCGTTAGCTATATCAATAGCCTGTAAAAGGAAGTGTTGTGAAGCTTTTTTTGCCTGCTCGCCATACATTTGCTGGGCAACCTCTCCGGCTTCCAGTAATACCAGTGTAGCCGGGTTTTGGCATACTAATAAGTCTCGGAAGTGAGATGCTAATCCGGCAACAAAATGGTGTCCGTCAAAACCTTTAGCCAGTATATCATTATAAGCTAATAACAGTTCAGGTATTTTGTTTTCAAGAATAAGGTCGGTTACCTTAATGTAGTACTCATAGTCAAGTACATTAAGATTTTCGGTAACAGCCTGTCGCGTAAGGTTAGTACCACAGTAACTCACCACACGGTCAAAAATAGACAGGGCATCACGCATTGCACCATCAGCTTTTTGAGCTATGATATGTAATGCATCATCCTCAAATGTAATACCTTGATTTTTAGCAACCTCTGCAAGGTGTTCTTTAGCGTCTTTTACAGTGATTCGTTTAAAATCAAATATCTGACAACGGGAAAGTATCGTTGGGATAATTTTATGCTTCTCGGTAGTTGCAAGTATAAAAATAGCATGCTTTGGTGGTTCTTCCAGTGTTTTAAGGAAGGCGTTAAACGCCGCCTGAGACAGCATGTGAACCTCGTCAATAATATATACTTTGTACTTACCTGTTTGTGGTGGTATCCTAACCTGATCGATAAGGTTACGTATGTCGTCTACCGAATTGTTTGATGCCGCATCGAGCTCAAAAACATTGAAAGCGAAATCTTCGTTAGGATCGTCATACCCTTCCTGATTTATTTTACGGGCAAGTATACGGGCACAGGTAGTTTTACCTACTCCCCTTGGTCCTGTAAATAGTAAGGCCTGAGCTAAGTGATTGTTATCTATAGCATTTAGCAGCGTATTGGTAATAGCCAGCTGACCTACAACATCCTTAAAGGTTTGCGGGCGGTATTTTCGGGCTGATACTATAAACTGTTCCATAGAAAAATCTGTGCAACAAATATACTAATTGCACGGGCAATGGCAAGTTTGTTTGAGCTGTAAATAATTAAAAGTTACTAACATTTAAGCTATCACTTCGGCAATATTTTCATTAGAAAGAAGTTCCAGCAGGGCTTTTTCTTCTGTATTAAAAGGCATTTCCTTATCGCTTACAGGTTTATAGCGCCAAATACTTCCGTTTTCGTAAGAGGCTATAACGGTAGGGTGTACATAATATTTTTTGCAAACCGACCGTGTATTTCCCAGTTTTGAAGCAACACTGTCTAACACCGATACAATTTTCTTTTTACAGTCGGTTATACTGGTATGTTCGCCTATTTCATGAAAACAACATAGTGCATTGAGGCTTCCTGCCCAGGCCCTGAAATCTTTTGCGGTAAAATCTTCGCCTGTAATTTCCTTTAAGTAGGCGTTTACATCTGCCGACCCAATGCTATGGTGCTTTCCGTCATCATCATAGTATTGAAACAATTCATATCCCGGAATATCCCTGCATTTTTTTACAAGGTTAGCAAGCCTTCGGCTTTGCAGCTTTATTTTGTGTTTTACTCCTTTTTTACCCGTAAAATCAAAATAAACAGTGGTTTTTTCAAACTTTACATGTTTGTCTCTTAGTGTAGTAAGTCCAAAGGAACCGTATAGTTTTTTATAAGCTTCATTTCCTATCCTTATATTGGTTAGTTCCAATAGCTTTACCACCAAGGCGACTATTTTTTCATAGGGCATACCTTTTTTGTTTAGGTCGGTCTCTACCTGTTGGCGTATATCCGGTAGGGCAAGTGCAAACCTTCGCAGGCGGTAAAACTTTGACTGGTTTCTAATTTTAGTCCACTCCGGGTGGTAGCGGTATTGTTTTCTCCCTTTTTTATCATAGCCGGTAACCTGTAAATGACCGTTTTCATAAGGAGAAATCCATACGTTTTCCCAGGCAGGGGGAATAACAAGTTTTTTAATCCTTTGCAGTACATCTTTGTCGGATAGTATATTTCCGTTGTTATCGGTATAAAAAAAGCCGTTGGTTTTACGTTTTCTGTAATAGCCTTTTTCACTAGTAAGCGAATAGCGTAAACCAACAGCTTTTGCGGTAACCTTTGGATCGTTACCTATTTTTTCCAGTTTGTTTTTAAGCCTTGGCCCCATTTTCTGCACAGCCTTCATCTCTGCCTTTAATACTTAGGTTATGTAGCATTTTAGCGGCACTTTTTTCAGTATAAGCTCCCTGTGCTGCTACAAAAACCCCTTTTTCTCCATCTTTAGACATGATTCCGTAAACGGTAGCCTCATCGGCAGGATCTGTTTCTCCTTCGTAACGGTATATGTGTTCTATGGTAAAATCCTCACAGTGTTGTTTTATGCGGTCTTCATCAAGATTGTAATCAGTTGTAAATCCTTTTTGATATAATTCTTCTAACGCTTTTGATACTGTTGCGTAATGATACATTTGCCTGTCCATAATTTTTCTTTTTATAGTTAATGCTTGTTTTACTACAATAAAAGTACAGATTTACTAACTGCTTTGCTGCCAACGAAGTGTTAAACAAAAACGCTGTATTTATAAAAAATCTTAAATATTGGGTTGAGTAAATGCGTTTTATTGAAAGGTTTAAAAAGTTTAAATGTATCTTTGCGCCGCAGGCCGCCTTATCGCTGCGCTTAGGCGTGGAGGAAAGTCCGGACACCGTAGGGCAGCATAGCGGGTAACGCCCGTCATTCTGCTTAGGCAGGAGAGGACAAGTGCAACAGAAAGGATGTACAGGTAATGCTGTAGTGAAATCAGGTAAACTCTATGCGGTGAAATGCCATGTATACCGGCAATTAAGGGCTGCCCGCCCAATGCCGGGGGGTAGGCAGATAGACCCCTGTAGTAATACAGGGGCCAGATAAATGATAAGGGTCCCGCAAGGGATACAGAATCCGGCTTACAGGCCTGCTTTTCTTTTTTTAAAGTTGATAACTAAACATTATACCACCACGGTAGGGTAGCCATTCGCCACTTTTGTTATAGTTTCTAACATGCTCATAACGGGTATCGGTGCCAAGGTAATAGCCTTTGTAACCTGCCTGCTGGTTACCACCTCCCATAAACATATCTACCATCCATTTGTCATTTATTTTAATTTGGTATCCAATAGTGAAACCAAAAAATAGGGCGTATCCCTTTTGGTACTTGTTTGAATTGAGATAGTTCCATTTTTGAAGTTCAAATTTACTGGCACCAAAGTGTCCCCCTACATATATACCTTTATAATTTTCATTAAAATGGTAACGGAATTCTGATATTCCCATTATGGTTTTAAAGGGAGCACCGTTTAATGAGTTCCAATGAGAACCCAATACATCAAACTGATAGGTTACTTTTTTAGCCAAACTGGTTTCAATACCAATTTGTGGTATTCCTAAAAGGGTTGTTGGGGCATTAAACTTAAAATAAGTTTGTGAAAATGAATGACTAGCAGTAAGTAAAAGAGCGGATAATAAAATCTTTTTCATTAGCAAAAACGGCCTCTAACGGAGGCCAAAAATTATAGTGAATATTAAAATTGGATTATTCAATTTCATCGTCGTCTGATATTCCTGTATCCTCAAATTCTTCATTATCAAATTCAAAAAATGTAAATTGTGATGCACCATATTTCTTTTGGAAAGAAAAGTTCATCAAATGATCCATTTTAGTGTGTTTTGAATGCTCAATTATCATCATTCCGTCTTCCTCAAGTAAATCATTCTCAAAAACAAGGGATACGATTTCCTCAAATAGTTTTTGATCCATATCATATGGAGGATCAGCAAAAATCATGTCATACGAAGACTTATTAGTCTTTAAAAACTTAATTACATCGCTTTTTATTGCGGTAATAGGAAAATCAAATTCGGCAGCGGTTTGCTTTATGAACTTAACACAGCCAAAATCACCGTCAATAGCAATAGCACTGTCGGCACCACGCGAACAAAATTCATAACTTATATTTCCGGTACCCGAAAAAAGGTCAAGTGTTCTAAGTCCTTCAAAATCAAAACGATTGTTAAGGATGTTGAATAGTGATTCTTTAGACATATCGGTAGTTGGTCTTACCGGAAGGTTTTTAGGAGCTGTTATTCTGCGTCCTTTGTATTTACCTGAAATTATTCTCATGAGTTAAACAGTATAAAATGCTTTAGACTTTCTTCTGTGCTTTTGTTCCATCGGTCAGCCAGCATATAAGGGTCAAAAAGAGACAGGTTCCTTATATATTTATAAGCAAGGCTATAACAGGGATTATCTTCACTTACCCTACCAAGTAAACAAACTTTTATAAACTCAGGGTTAAGTTGTAGTTGTTCTAATGTAAACAATAGGTAGTATAAAAAGTCTTCGGGTGTATTGTATTCAAACGAGTTGAAAAGCAGTAGTTTTTGGTTTTTTACAACAACAATTTCAAAATGGGTTGACTGTAAGTGCACAAAAACCTGCTTATCGTCTATATTTTTTGAGGCGTCCAGTAGTTTTGATACCAGTATGCTGTTTATGTTTTTGTACTCAAAAGAACCATAACGGTCTATTAGGAAGTTGTTTACATCCATAAACGGGACGTAAACGTTATTCATGTCGTAGTTCTCTATTGTGTCAAACGCAAAAAAATCGGTATCAAAAACTTTTGTATTGTATTGTAAATAGCTGCCTAAAAATTCTTCGTCAAAAAGTGCATTAGGAACAAAGGTGTTTAGGCTGTTGTCATGAAGCACCACAATCTCATCATAGTCATACATTAACTCAGGGTGGTTAACAAATGTTTTCCAGAGCTGATCTTCCAGTGGTTTTAATACAGAGAAGGCAATGCTGTGGTAATCAGTTATTTCCTGGTTTAAGGTGTCAAAACAACAAAAAGACATTTCGCTTTGCGCAATTTGCATGGAAAGTTTTTTATAGTTTTTTGTTGTGATGGTCTCGTTCATTGAGTAATTTTTGATGAGTTACAAATTTACATTCTTTTTTGGTTTAGCACCGGTTACTCGTAAAAATCACCTTATCTTTGAACTTCATTTTTCAAAAAAGAATTTATTCCATTAATGACTTCAGCCAATTTTTATAAAATACTCCGTCGCCAGTTCCCTTTTAACCCAACTGTGAAGCAGGATGTTTTTTTACAAAAAATAGCAGAATTTATAACCAATGATGATAACGACGAGCTTTTTGTATTAAAAGGTTATGCCGGTACAGGTAAAACAACCATTATAAGTACACTGGTAAATCATTTGCAGGAAGCTAACAAAAAATATGTGCTGCTTGCACCTACCGGTAGGGCGGCTAAAGTTATAGCCAACTATTCCCAAAAACCGGCCTATACTATACATAAGCGTATTTATTTCCCTAAAAAAGCGAGTGGTGGTGCAATGGGGTTTACCATGCAGCAAAATAAATTTAAGAATGCTATTTTTATTGTAGATGAGGCTTCGATGATATCTGACGTGGCTGCCGAGTCAAAAATGTATGAAAACGGCTCTCTGCTGGACGATCTTATCTCGTATGTATACTCGGGTCAAAATTGCAAAATGATCTTAATAGGCGATACGGCACAACTTCCTCCGGTAAATTTGGATATTAGTCCGGCATTAAATATCGATACACTTTCTTTAAACTATCAAAAAGAAGTAGGGCAGATAGAACTGGACGAGGTTATGCGTCAGGAAACCGACTCAGGTATTCTATACAATGCCACAGAATTAAGGGAAATACTTAAATCGGCCTTTTTTGATACTTTTCAGTTTAAAGTGCGTGGATTTAAGGATATTGTACGCCTTGTAGACGGGTATGATATTCAGGATGCGATAGAGAGTGCCTACAGTAACTATAGTATTGAAGATACAGCTTTCATTGTGCGTTCCAACAAAAGGGCGAACCTGTACAACCAGCAAATAAGGGCTAAAATACTTTCGAGGGAAAGCGAACTTTCCACAGGGGATTTCCTGATGGTAGTAAAGAATAATTATTTTTGGTTAAACGAAAAATCAGAAGCCGGGTTTATAGCCAATGGTGATATTATTGAAATTCTGGAAATTTTCAGGATTGAAGAGCTGTATGGTTTTAAATTTGCCAGAGTAAAGGTACGAATGGTTGATTATGCCAACCAGCCGCCATTTGAAACGGTGTTGTTACTGGATACCATTACCAGCGAATCGCCATCGCTTACTTATGAGGAGTCTAACAGACTGTACCAGGAAGTGCAAAAAGATTATGAAGGAGAGAGTAATTATCGTAATTTCATGAAAACAAAAACCAACCCTCATTTTAATGCACTACAGGTAAAGTTTTCGTATGCCATAACCTGTCATAAATCACAGGGAGGGCAATGGAATACAGTATTTATAGAACAGCCTTACCTGCCTGAAGGTATAGACAGGGATTATATAAGATGGTTGTATACAGCTGTAACCAGAGCAAAAGACAAACTCTACCTTATAGGTTTTAAGGATGATTATTTTGAAGATTAATAGTATATAATATTTTGATTATGAAAATTATAGCGGTAATACCGGCACGATATGCTTCTACACGTTTTCCGGCAAAATTAATGCAGGATCTTGGAGGTAAAACAGTTATTTCACGCACCTATGAGGCAGCTGTAAAAACAGAACTGTTTGATGATGTTTTTGTGGTGACGGATTCTGATATAATTTTTAAAGAAATTGCAAATAATGGTGGTAAAGCCATTATGAGCATCAAAGAACATGAGAGTGGGAGTGATCGTATTGCCGAAGCTGTTGAGAATCTTGATGTTGACATTGTTGTTAATGTGCAGGGAGATGAGCCTTTTATCAATAAAGAACCGCTTGCCGATGTGCTTGAAGTTTTTAAGAGTGACGCTGCCCGCGAAATAGACCTCGCTTCATTAATGATTGAAATAAATAATTGGGAGGATATAGAAAATCCTAACAATGTGAAGGTTATAGTAGATCAAAAGCAGTTTGCTTTGTATTTTTCACGTTCGGTTATACCATACCCAAGAGATAAAGAGACAGGAGCAAGATACTATAAGCATATTGGTATTTATGCTTTTAGGAAACATGCTCTAATGGATTTTTACAAACTGCCTATGCAAAGCCTTGAGGCTACCGAAAAATTGGAACAGCTTCGTTACCTTGAATACGGTAAAAAAATACGTATGGTAGAAACCACACATGTGGGTATAGGTATTGATACTGCCGAAGATTTAGAGAAAGCAAGGAAAATGCTGGATTAGTTAATAGTCTGTTTTTCAGCCCATTTTATTTGAGTTGGTAATTGTAAATTACTGAACTCTATATGGATAACTCTTCTGTTACTGTTGTTTACAGTTCTGGCAGAACTGTGGAGCAGTAGCGGTTTCATTATCATAACACCTCCTTTTGGTACATTGCAGGTAGCTTCGGTTTCTGTGTTCCAGTCAATAGTTTCCGGACGGTAAATCTTTTTAAGATGTGATTTTGGGATTACTTTTAAGGCTCCGTTATTTTCATCAGTATCGTCAAGATGGATACGGATGGTAAAAATATTTTCCAGAACTTCCACAGGAGGCTGTACGGCAAACTGATTTTGCTTGACAGTCCACGGTCCGTAATTTTCAATTTCTGCCTTTTGGTTTACCGATATAGTTAAATCCTGATGATAGGCTACAAACCAGTTTGAGTTACCCGGTTTATCAAAGTAAATGGACTTGATAGGGAAGTAGTCTTCTCCAAAAACAGTATTGACTATATCCTTTAACTTTTGGTTGAATACCAATTCGGTTACATTTGGCACCACCTTTAAAAACTGTCTTATAGCAAAAAGATCTTTTGACCTGCGGAAGGTAGCACTGTCGCTATGGGCACTGTCAATAATTTTTATGATACGATCTATTTCATCCTGTGAGTAAATAGCATCAATTACGGCAAATCCTTCGTTATTTATTTCTGATTTATATTGTGAAAAATTCATGTTACTGTCCCAGTTTTTTTATGGTAAAGAGTTCGTTGTGGTCTTCAACTTTTGGGTACATTCTAACCGAGTAATTATCATTAAAACAGGAACGGTACACTTCGTTTCGCTCTTTATCTTTTTTTGATAATGTCATGGTATTAAATAGTATAAATCCATTTACATTAAGTAAAAAATTAATTCTGTTTATAAAGAATTCTTCAAATAAAAAGTTAGGCATAAACGTGTCCTGAAAGATGTCGATTATTATCAAATCGTACTTTTCTTTTGTCTTCAGCACAAACTCAAAAGCATCATCATTTACAATAGTTACACCAGGAGTATCGGCAAGGCCAAAGTAGTTATTTGCTATTTCAATTACTTCAGGGTCCAGTTCAACTCCCGTTATTTTTCCTTTAAACTGTATCTCATTTACCAAAGTTTTTATTACACTGCCACCTGCAACACCAAGCACTAAAATATTCTCAAATCTCCTTATCCTTTCAAAACCTATATAGTGCAGTCCTTTCCTTAAAATACGCTGCAGGCTGCCGTATGAGTAATTGGTTCTTTTAGAGTCGAGTACAAGCTGCCCGTTATTCCAGGTCACTTCGAGAGTCTTGCTTATACCGGAGTTTCGTTTGTAAATATTTATGGGGATAAAGTAACTAAGTAATCTCTTAAACATAGCAATGTGTTTCGTAATTGTAAATATATAGTATTTTTACCCCGGCATTTTTAAATAATTATGAAAAAAATATACCAATTTATATTTTTCAGGCTAATGGGATGGCGCTTAAACGGTTCTATTTCACCCGAGCTTAAAAAGTGTGTTATGATAGTGGTACCCCATACCAGCTGGATGGATTTTGTTATTGGAGTGTTTGCCAGGGGGAGTATAGGCTTGGAAATGCACTATGTTGCTAAAAAGGAGCTCTTTGTTTTTCCTTTTGGAGCATGGTTTAAATGGATGGGAGGCGCTCCGCTTGACAGGAAAAAAAATGAAAATAAGGTAGAGGCCATAGCAAGCATATTTAAAAATCGTAAAGTGTTCAGGCTGGCAATAGCTCCCGAAGGCACCAGAAAGAAAGTAGATAAATGGAAAACAGGGTTTTATTATATAGCACTACAGGCAGACGTACCTATAGTACCTATTGCCTTTGATTATGGTAAGAAAGAAGTAAAAATAACCGAACCGTTTTATCCAACAGGTAACAAGGAAGAAGACTTTAAAATATTGGAGTTGCATTACAAAGATGTAACAGGATATGTTGCTGAAAACAGCTATAAAAATGATTAAGAATAGTTTAACTTAAAATTATACCTGTTTAACATTTAATAGATGTAATTTTATAATACACCAATAAAAATAATATTAAATAATTTCAAGTAGCCGGAAAGAGGCTGCTTAATGGGAGAAAATAAATTTGTGTTTGTTTTATTGGTTAATGGACCCCGTAATTTTTTAAAATTGCGGGGTTTCTTTATTTTCTGGGTTTGTAGTTTTTAAATGTACCGTCTTTATAAAAAATTACTACCTGTTCTACATCACTATTATAATTTACAATTGTATCAATAGGAGGAGCAGGGTTAGTTGAAGGTTCAGCCTTTTCCGGAACCTTGTTTATAGCTTCCGTATTTTCCTCAAAATTATTTTTTTCTTCAAATTCTTTACTTTCTGACTCAGGTACATCCGTCTCTGTTTTTTCAGAAAACAAATCACCAACATCACTGTTTTCAGATTTTGATTCAATATAAACCGAAGGAGGGGACGGTATGTTCACTTCCGGTGCCGAATTTTCACTTTTAGGAAATGTACCTTTTCCGTTGAGTAACCAATACAAATCTACATCAGGAAAATTGTCGGTAACCCTTAATACAAAATCAAGACTGGGTTTGTTTCTGCCGGAAAGGAGATGTGATAAACTGGATCGCTGTACCCCGATTTTATCGGCAAATACAGAAGCCGATATATTGTAATAATCAAGTATGTTTTCCAGCCTTTTTATGAAATCATCGGTGTTTATCATTGTAAACAAGTGTTGGTTTTGTAATGTTTTACAAATGTAAACAATAGTTTTGAGATATACAAATGGTATGTAATTGTAGTGCGTAAATGTAAATTATTAGTTCAAATGATACACGTAAAGTGACTGATTTACAATAAATTACAACGTTAAACAACTGTATTGTTAAACCTAATTAACATTATGAAACAAATATGTTTACAATTGTAGCTTACAAGATTGCTTCTTTGTTTACAATTGTAAAAATTAAGATGTTTACTTTTGTAATCTTAAATAGTTAATGATGGATTTTGAAGAAATTTACAATAGTTACTTAAACAGCAAACTGCACGGCAGGTATATTACAAACGAGGATATAGAACCAATACTTAATGACTTAAAAACCTATTTTGAAATTGGTACAGCAGGTACCTCTGTAATGGGTAAGCCTATATATAGTATAAAAGCCGGTAGCGGTAAAACTAAGGTGTTTATATGGTCACAAATGCACGGAAACGAGTCAACGACCACAAAGGCAGTGTTCGACTTCTTAAACTTCCTTAAAAGTGGTAATGAGATTGCACTTAATTTCAGGGAGCACTTTACCTATTATATACTACCTATAGTTAATCCTGACGGAGCTGCCTTGTATACGCGTGCCAATGCTAATGATGTTGACCTGAATAGAGACTCAGTTAACCTTACGCAGCCCGAAAGCAAGGTGCTTAGGCAGGCTTTTAAGGACTTTAAGCCTGATTTCGCTTATAATATGCACGATCAGCGTACTATTTTCGGTTTAGGGGAGGATGGAGATGTAAAACCGGCTACGGTTTCGTTCCTTGCGCCTTCTTATAACGAAGAAAGAGAGATAAACGAACCAAGACAAACGGCTATTAATGTAATAGCAGTAATGAATGACACGTTGCAGCAGTTTATACCGGGACAGGTGGGGCGTTTTGATGACGGATTTAATATTAACTGTATTGGTGATATGTTTATGTCGTTGGGAGTGCCTACAATTCTCTTCGAAGCAGGTCATTATCCTAATGATTATTTAAGAGAAAAAACACGAAAATTTATATTTTTCGCAATATTATCAGGATTTTATGCTATTTACGAAAACGTTATAGCTATTAACAAAAGCGAAGATTATTTTAGAATTCCTCAAAATAGAGTAATATTTTTTGATATGATGTATAAAAATGTCAAAATAAATTATGAAAATAAAGAAATAATCACGAATTTTGCATCTCATTACAAAGAAGTACTTATTGATAAATCTGTAATTTTCGAAGCTTTTGTTAAGGAAATAGGGGAACTTGATAATTTTTATGGTCATATAGAGTATGATTGCAAGGGTGAACTTTTCTATAATAACAGTGGTAGTGATTTGCTAAAAAATGAGCAAAAAGCAGATTTTATGATAGGTAAAAACAGAGAATTTGTTAATGGAGTAGAAAAAAAATAACAATATTCTTTTTTTATTGAAAATAAATTAATTTTTTTGTAATGCATTTTTAATAAATATATATACCTAAATAATAAAAAAAGTTACGCTTATGAGTAAGTTTCGTTTAGATGAAGTTGATCACCAGATATTAGATATGCTGATTGACAATACAAGGGTTCCTTTTACAGATATTGCTAAAAAATTGCTTATATCTGCCGGTACCGTTCACGTAAGGGTTAAAAAAATGGAAGATGCAGGAATCATCCAGGGTTCTTCTCTTACTTTAGATTACGAAAAACTTGGATATTCATTCATTGCTTATGTTGGTGTTTTCCTTCATAACACTTCTCAAACTAAATTTGTTCTTGAGAGAATTAATGAAATACCTTTTGTAACTGTTGCACATGTTACTACTGGTAAGTTTAACATCTTTTGTAAAATAAGAGCAAGAGATACTAAGCATGCAAAAGAAGTAATCTTCATGATTGATGATATTGAAGGAGTTTACAGAACAGAAACTATGATATCACTTGAAGAAAGTATTAACGACAAGAAAAGGTTAATGCATACTATCTTCAAAGATCTGTAAGATTTTTTATAAAAAGTTTATAACCCTTATGTGAATAGCATAAGGGTTTTTTTATTAAATTCAGTATAAAAATAATAAGCATGTACCCAGCCACAAAAATTGAACGTTTTAAGGAAAATGTGGAACTAAAATACCAGTTGTTCAACAGTATTTTTATGACACTCCCTTTTGACGACATAGACAATACCGGGGTGTTACTGCCGCTTTTTACAGATGTGTGTGAAGAGGGGTATGCCCAAAATAAGAGTCCGCAACAAATATTTGACAGTTTTATTGAAAAATACCAGCAGGATAGTACCGAGAAGGAAAAAATTGACCTGATGTTCCGTTTTATACAGTATGTAGAGCGACAGGTAGTACTTTTTGATGCTATTGAAGATGCCGCTTTTGTATCGTTACACAATATGGAAGGTACAGGGTCTTTAAGGGATATAAGGCATAAGGCCGATAATCAGGGTATAATTGACGAATTGAGGAAGTTTTTAGATGATTTCCAGATTAGAACCGTGCTTACTGCACACCCTACACAATTTTATCCGGGAAATGTACTTGGTATAATAACCGATTTGACCGGAGCCATTAAAAGAAATGATTTACCGGAGATTAAAACACTGTTGGCACAGTTAGGTAAAACACCTTTTATTAAAAAAGAAAAACCAACTCCGTTTGATGAGGCTGTTAGTTTAATATGGTACCTTGAAAATGTATTTTACAAAACAGCAGGTGAGATGGCTTTCTATATTCAGGATACTATATATAATGGTGAGCATCCGGCACATCCGGTTATGTCTTTCGGTTTCTGGCCCGGAGGTGACAGGGATGGTAATCCGTTTGTAACTACCGATATTACCCTTGACGTAGCAGGAAGGCTTCGTACCTCTATCCTTAAATGTTACTATAATGATATAAGGAGAATGAGACGTAAGCTAACATTCCCCGGGGTTGAACCTTTGGTTATGGAAATTGAACAGAAACTATACCGTTCGGTTTTCTACTCACAAGGAGAACTGTACATTGAGTTAGAAGAATTAAAAACGCTTTTAAATGAAATTAAGAATAGGGTTGTTGAGCACCATCAGTCCTTGTATCTTGATGAGATTGAAAAGCTAATCAATAAGGTTAATCTTTTCGGGTTCCATTTTGCTACGTTAGATATAAGACAAAACAGCCGTATACATGATAAAGTAGTACAGGCGGTATTATCAAATCTGGATAGCCAGAATAATACGGCTCTTGCTAATAAATATGGAGATTTAGACGAAAAAGCCAAACTTAATACTTTACTCAGTTTAAAAGGAAATATTAATACCGAAGATTTTAATGACGATAATACAAGGTTAACGCTGGAGTCCATACTGGCAATGCGTACCATACAGGAAAGAAACGGGGAGCAGGGAGCAAACCGCTACATTATCAGTAATAACGAAAATGCACATAATGTACTGGAACTGCTTACTTTGTTTGAGCTTTTAGGATGGGATAAGCCATCAGTAGATATTGTTCCGCTTTTTGAAACGGTAGATGATTTGAAGGAAGCAGGAGAGGCGATGCGTAAACTCTATGAAAACGAAAGGTATGCCGCTCATCTTAAAGCCCGAGGTAACAGGCAAACCATTATGCTTGGTTTTTCTGACGGAACTAAAGACGGCGGTTACCTAATGGCTAACTGGAGTATTTACACAGCAAAAGAAAATCTTACCGCTGTTGCTCGTGAATACGGAATCAAAGTTATATTTTTTGATGGTCGTGGCGGACCTCCGGCAAGGGGTGGAGGAAAAACCCATAAGTTTTATGCTTCACTGGGAGGATCAATAGAAAATAATGAAATACAGATAACGATCCAGGGACAAACCATAAGTTCAAACTTCGGTACGCTTGATTCGTGTAGGTTTAATTTGGAAAACCTATTGAGTGCCGGTGTTACTAATGGTGTGTTTAACAAGGATAAAAAGCAGCTTACAGCACAGCAAAGAGAAATGTTTGATGAACTGGCGAAGCTGAGTTTTGAGAAATATTCCGAATTTAAAGCGCACCCTAAGTTTTTGCCTTATCTGGAAAAAATGAGTACGCTTAACTATTATGCCAAAACCAATATAGGCAGTAGGCCTTCAAAAAGGAATAAAACTGCCGAGCTGGACTTTAATGATTTAAGGGCTATTCCGTTTGTGGGGTCATGGAGCCAGTTAAAGCAAAACGTACCCGGATTTTATGGTGTAGGTTATGCACTTAGTAAAATGGAAAAACATGGGAAATGGAATGAGGTGGAAGACCTGTATGAGAACTCCTTGTTTTTCAGAACACTTATTGAAAATAGTATGATGTCACTATCCAAATCATTTTTCCCGTTAACGGCCTATATGAGAGAGGATAAAGAATTTGGTTCGTTTTGGGATATTATTCACAACGAGTTTTTGGAAACCAACAGGCTATTACTTAAAATTTCAGGATTTAATGAATTAATGGAAAATTATCCTGATAGCAAGGCTTCCATTAAAATGAGAGAACATATTGTGTTACCTTTGCTAACCATTCAGCAATATGCATTACATAAAATCAGATTAATGAAAAACGGAGATGAGAAAGGTGATTTGCTGGATGTTTATGAAAAAATTGTAACCCGTTCCCTTTTTGGAAATATTAATGCCAGCAGGAACTCTGCCTAAATTTTAAATATGAAAGTAACAGAATTATCTAATACTGAGTATGCTCCGTATTACGAAACCTATCTGCCTAATATTGATGATACCTATACTTTAACCGAATGGCTTGAAGTAAGTGTTCATGAATTTGTTCATTTTATACAGGATATACCTATGGATAAACACGGTTACAGGTATGCAGAAGGTAAATGGACTATTAAGGAAATTATTCAGCATGTTATTGATACCGAACGTGTTTTTGCTTACAGGGCATTACGAATTTCCAGAAATGACAAGACTCCGTTACCGGGTTTTGATGAAAATGATTATGTAAGTAATACCGATGCAGAAAACAGAAGCCTACAGGATATACTTACCGAGTTAGCTTTAGTAAGGCAATCTTCATTGGTGATGTTCAAGTCTTTTTCTCAGGACCAGTTATTAAGAAGGGGAGAAGCTTCCGGTCATGAGGTATCGGTTAGGGCATTAGCTTTTTTAATAACAGCACACCAATATCATCATATGAAAATATTTAAAGAAAGATATTTAGAATAAAAAAAGCCCGAAAGGGCTTTTTTTATTTGCAGTCAACTTTAGATAATTTTTGGGTAGAAGCCGCTTCCTTACTTTTATATTTCCAAATACCGTCATCTCCCTGAACCATCTCTCCATATATTATAGAAACCTGATCTTCGCCAAGGGTAAATACCAGTTCTTCTTTATAATTCATGCCTTCAGCAGAGTAATTAGCAATGGCATTTCCGGTTTTTCCGGAGAGAACACCTTTAAAAGTACTTAGCTTTTTATCTTTTTCGGCAGGAAGCCAGTTGAAAATTCCGCTGACACTATCACCCTTTCTTTCAATTTCAAATACTATACTATCCCTTATAACTTTATTAGGCGCATATTCAGGTTTGCTTTCGGTTACCTGTAAAAAGCACATTTTTTCGTAAGCAGGAGTTTCGGCTACATTTTTTTCTGCTTTTTCTTCAGGAACAATAACTTCTTCCTTTGTTTCTTCTTTACAGGAAACAAATAAAGATATAACGGATATAAATACTAAAGCTGTTTTTTTCATGGTCGTCTAATTTCTACTAAAATAGAATATTAGACAAAAAAAAAGAACTCTGTTAAGAGTTCTTTAATATTTTTATATGATTACCGGATTACTATTCTTCTTCTTCCTCCTCATCATTAGTATCATTATCGCTGTCATCATCATCGTCGTCATCGTCATTATTATTAGCGATTTCAAGATCTTTTAATGCATCAAGATCATCACCACCGTCAGAATCCATATCGTCATCTTCGTAGTTTTCAATCCTATCAGCAAGCTTAGTACTAACCTTTACAAGATAAATAGTATCTTCAGTACGTACTTCTACAGCTTCGATAGTTTCATTTTTTGCATTTTTAAAACGGATGATATCAGAATCGTCATATCCGTCAGGAAATTTATCCACCAAAAGGGTTAAAATTTCATTAGTTAATTTGGCGTAATCAACAATAACTCTTTTCATAAAATGATATTATAAATCTAACAGGTAAGCAAAAATTAGAGGGGCAACAATTGTTGCGTCTGATTCTATAATAAACTTAGGTGTGTTTATATCCAGTTTACCCCAGGTAATCTTTTCGTTTGGAACAGCTCCAGAGTACGAACCGTAACTTGTTGTAGAGTCTGATATCTGACAGAAGTAGCTCCAGAAAGGAACATCGTGCATTTCCATATCCTGGTAAAGCATCGGTACAACACAAATAGGGAAGTCACCGGCAATACCACCACCAATTTGGAAGAAACCTACGCCATTATCACTGTTTTTAGTATACCAGTCTGCAAGGAAAGTCATGTACTCAATACCTGATTTCATAGTGGTAGCTTTAAGCTCACCTTTAATTACGTAAGAAGCAAAGATGTTCCCCATTGTACTGTCTTCCCATCCCGGTACCACTATTGGTAAATTCTTTTCTGCAGCAGCATACATCCAGCTGTCTTTAAGGTCTATTTCATAGTATTCCTCAAGAACTCCGGAAAGAAGCAATTTATACATAAACTCATGAGGGAAATATCTTTCTCCCTTATCATCAGCATCTTTCCAAATTTGATATATGTGTTTCTGTAATCTTCTAAAAGCCTCATGCTCAGGGATACAAGTATCTGTAACACGGTTAAGTCCGCGCTCCAGTAAATCCCATTCCTGTTGCGGAGTAAGATCTCTATAGTTAGGTACTCTCTCATAGTGAGAGTGTGCTACAAGATTCATAATATCTTCTTCAAGGTTAGCCCCCGTACAAGAAATGATTTGTACTTTATCTTTACGAATCATTTCGGCGAAAATTTTTCCAAGTTCCGCTGTACTCATAGCGCCTGCAAGTGTCACCATCATTTTAGCACCACCGTTAAGTTGCTCTTCATAAGCTTTGGCAGCGTCTACTAATGCAGCCGAATTGAAGTGCAGGTAGTACTTTTCAATAAACTGGCTAATTGGTCCTTTGTTCATTTTAAATCTGTTTATGTATGTTTTTTAAAAAACTCAAAAATAAATTATTTTTTATCGTAACCTAATATTTTTAAAACATCTTCTGCATCCTGTTGCTCAGAAAATACTTCGGTCGCTAAAATTCCATTTTCATCCCTGTCTATCAGTATATGTTTTGGCTGTGGGATAAGGCAGTGATGTAACCCGCCGTAGCCGCCAATTGTTTCCTGATATGCACCTGTATTAAAGAAACCAATATACAAAGGTTTTTCTTTATTATACTTAGGCAGGTAAATGGCATTCATGTTTTGTTCAGAATTGTAGTAATCATCACTGTCACATGTCATACCTCCTAAAAGTACTCTTTCATACTGGTCGTTCCAACGGTTAACAGCAAGCATAATGAAACGCTTGTTTATGGCCCATGTATCCGGAAGGGTAGTGATGAAAGATGAATCAATCATATTCCATTTTTCCCTGTCGTTTTGTTGTTTTTGGTAAAGTACCTGGTAAATTGCACCGGCGCTTTCACCTACAGTAAACGAACCGAATTCTGTAAAAATGTTAGGTACATCAACATCAGCTTCCTCACAGGCAATTTTAATCTGGTTAAGTATTTCGTCTATCATGTACTGGTAGTCGTACTCAAACGCCAATGAGTTTTTGATAGGGAAACCACCACCAATATTAAGGCTGTCAAGGCTTGGGCACTCTTTTTTAAGGCTTATGTATACTTTTAGACATTTTAAAAGCTCATTCCAGTAGTAAGAAGTATCCCTTATACCTGTGTTGATAAAGAAGTGAAGCATTTTAAGCTCCAAATTCTTGTTCTCCTGAATTTGTTTTCTGTAAAAAGGTACAATATTCCTGTAGCCTATACCTAAGCGTGAGGTATAGAATTCAAATTTAGGTTCTTCCTCGGCAGCAATACGTATACCTATTTTAAACTTACCGTTAATTTTTTCCTGTAACAGGTCAAGTTCCTCGTAGTTGTCTATAATAGGTATAGTTTTATTATGGCCGCTATTAATAAGCCTTGCTATATTGTCTATGTACTGGTCTCTTTTAAAACCGTTACATATTACAAAGGTATTCTTGTTTATTTTTCCGCTTTCCAATAGTTTCTCAACTATGTTAATGTCAAAAGCAGATGATGTCTCTACATGAATATTGTTTTTAAAAGCCTCATTCATTACATATTCGAAGTGAGAGCTTTTTGTACAATAACAATAATAGTATTTACCTTCATACTTATGTTTTTCCATCGCATTTCTAAACCATCCTTTAGCTTTCTGGATGTTGTTGGAAATTTGTGGTAAGTAGGTAAACTTTAATGGCGAGCCATACTGCTCCACAAGCTTCATCAAATCGATGTTGTGGAATAAAAGGTTGTCTTTATTTAGAGTAAATTCTTCCTGAGGAAAATAAAAAGTCTGATTTATTAAATCGAAATATTTTGTGTTCATGCTATTAGTGAGTTTGACTGATTATAAAATTAAGAAAAACTTAAAGTGATAATCTGTTTTCAAACTCTTAAATTAGCGTACATTATCTCTAAACTTTTGTGAATATTTTTGTTAAAGTATATTGGCATACCTGCACTTTTTTTGGTTAAAAGCCATAAAAAACGCATAGTAGATAACACCTTGTTATCCCTTATGGTTACTGCTTTAAAAACTATGTGTAGGTATTTTTTCATCGGCGCAAATGTAAAAAATAATCATTCGTATTTAAAAACAATTTCTTAAAAAAATGTTATGCTAAATAGTCATGAAAAGCTTCGGTTATCAGCTCATTGTTTACAGGCTCATTAAACGACGCTTTTCCAATACCGTTTAGCACTACAAACAGTACTTCTCCAAATTCACTTTTTTTGTCATGAGACAACAGTTTCATGATGTTTTCAATGTCGGTTTGGCTAAATTCTGTTTTCCCGAATATTGAAGTTATAACTTCTTTTATTTGGGTATAGTCATTTAAAGTTAATAAATCTTTTTTAAATGATATATAACTTTCCAGGACCATACCTATAGCAATGGCTTCACCGTGTAATAATGTTGTTTTTTCTTCGGTATCCAGATGATAGGATTCTATAGCATGCCCCAGCGTGTGACCAAAGTTCAATATCTTGCGTAACCCTTTCTCGGTAGGGTCTTGTGTTACCACATTATTTTTTATGATTACCGACTCGTATATAAGCTGCAAAAGATCGTCTGTTGTCAGTTCGTTAAGGTCAAGAAACTTTTCCCAGTAGTTTTTGTCGCAAATAAGTCCGTGTTTTAGCATCTCTGCCAGTCCGGCGCGCATTTCGTTTTGCGGTAGTGTACCAAGGTAGTTAATATCCATAAGTACAGCTATGGGATTATTAATAACACCTACCTGATTTTTAATAGGGCCAAGGTCTACTCCGGTTTTTCCGCCTACAGAAGCATCAACCATAGCTAGTAAGGAGGTAGGCACATTAATAAAATCTATACCTCTTTTAAATGTAGCAGAAACAAATCCGCCTAAATCGCTAATCATACCGCCACCTACGTTTATCATAATGCTTTTCCGGTCGCCACCCATTTCGGTAAGGGCATACCATAATTGTGTACAGGTTTCAATAGTTTTATTTATTTCGCCGGCATCAATTTCCAGTATTTCAATTTCAACTTCGGTAGCCAGTTGTGCTAAAAAGTTAGGTAAGCAAAGCTGAGAGGTGTTACTGTCGGCCACCACAAATACCTTCGAATATTTATCGGGGGTTATAGTTTCCTGTAAAAAGGAGTAACAATCGTTATTAAAAAGTATAGGATAATATGGGGTTTGAATAGCCTGCATAACGAACAATTTTAAATATATCGCAAAATAAAGTATTTTATATTATTAAATATTGATTGTAGTGTATTTATATTTGCACAAATTTTTTAACGCAATGGAAAAAATCTTCAACAACACAGCAGTTGCATTTTCCCTGAAAAGTGATACAGAACTTGACAGGGCTTATTTCCTTTTTAAAATGATAGCTTCTGAGCCTCTTGTAAAGATAGGGACAGCAGTAACAAATTTTGCATTAAAAGTGCATTTACCTGTAGAAGGCCTTATAAGGGCTACGGTATTTGATCATTTTTGCGGAGGTACAAATGAGGAAGATTGTCTGCCTGTGGTAGATAAGATGTTTACTAAAGGAGTAACATCGGTGCTTGACTATTCGGTAGAGGCAAAAGAAGATGAGTCGGAATTTGATAACGCACTCAACAAAACCTTAAAAACCATTGTTTTTGCAAAAGAAAGAGCAGCGATACCTTTTGCGGTATTTAAGCCAACAGGTTTCGGGCGTTTTGAACTTTACCAGAAACTGGGAGAGGGCAAATCACTTAATGAAACCGAGACAGCCGAATGGAACAGAGTTATAGAGCGTTTTGAAAAAGTTTGTAAAACGGCTCACGAAACGGATGTGGCATTGCTTATTGATGCTGAAGAAAGCTGGATGCAGGATGCAGCCGATGATCTTGTTGCCGAGATGATGCGTAAATACAACAAAGAGAAAGCTATAGTTTACAACACGTTACAAATGTATCGTTGGGACAGGCTGGAGTATCTTCAAAAGTTACATGCACAGGCTAAGGAAGAAGGATTCCATATTGGGATGAAAGTAGTAAGGGGAGCCTACATGGAAAAAGAAAACAGAAGGGCAGAGGAGAGAGGTTATCAAACACCTATTTGTCCGTCTAAAAAAGCTACAGATGAAAACTATGATGCTGCTATACAGTACATGATAGACCATATAGATACTATGGCAATTTTTGCCGGAACTCATAACGAAGACAGCTCTTATAAGCTTATGCAGCTTATGGAAGAGAAGGGAATTGCTAAAAACGACAGTAAAGTGTTTTTCGGTCAGTTATATGGTATGAGTGATAATATAAGTTTTAACCTAGCGGCTAATGATTATAACGTTACTAAATACCTTCCGTTTGGACCTGTGAGGGATGTTATGCCATACCTTATAAGAAGGGCCGAGGAAAATACATCGGTAGCCGGACAAACCACGCGTGAACTTAACCTGATAGGTGCCGAAAGAAAAAGAAGAAAGCTGGAGGAGATTTAAGCCACCGTTTTTAATTACTTTTACAAAAAATTAAAAAATGAAATTTAAATACCGTTTAGCATACTTTTTATTTGGTGCCCTTTTAGGTTGTATATTTTTAGTATTCTTTTTAAAGAAAAAAGATGCCGATTTTTGTTACCTGCCTAACTGTAGGGTTCTAAAAGATATTAGGAGTAAAAGCTTTAATGTGTCTGACGAAGCTCAGGAAAAATTAGACCAAAACTGGGTCACTATGGAGGATGTAGAGAAAACTACCGAGTTTGGTGATGTAGATTTTTCAAGAAGTAAAACTCCGTATAAAGGAGGTAAAATTTATATTATTGAGGGGAAAAATGCTAATAATGAGCCTATTGAAATTGAGGTAGTGAATTTTGAAAATAAGGTGCTTTTGAAAGACATAAAAAAACTTTAAAATATTTTTCAAAAACACTTGCAAATACAAATACTAAGCGTATATTTGCACTCGCAATAAGGAACTAATAACGGTTGCAATTGCAGATATAGCGGGCGATTAGCTCAGTTGGTTCAGAGCACCTCGTTTACACCGAGGGGGTCGGGGGTTCGAATCCCTCATCGCCCACAACCTTTAAAAAGCTTCAGTGAAAACTGAAGCTTTTTTTGTTTTTATATCTTTCCTAATTTAACTACGGTTACTTAAAACCATAATCAAGATTTTATTTTTTTGTTTAGTATTGTAAGAAGCTTACAATAACTAAATATCTAGCTAAAAAAAATAGAATTAAATAATTATCCTTTTAGATACCAAGTAAATGCAACAAATTAAAAATCTCCTCAACCAAATTTCGATTATTAATAAAAAAAATACTGAAATACTTGATGCTACTGGTGGTAGATTTAATATGTTTCGTATTTGCGGTGTCAATCATTATGAAAATACACATTCTGCAATTCTTGCAGAGCTCTTAAATCCAAATGGAACTCATGGTTTAAAACATATATTACTGGAAAGTTTTATTGAAAATTTAGGCGAATATTTTACGATTGAAAAGTTTAATAGCAAAACAGCAAGAGTTAAAATAGAGCATTCTAGTGAAGAAGGTAGAGTGGATATATTAATTGATGATAATGAAAAAAGAGCAATTATTATAGAAAATAAAATTTATGCAAAAGACCAGCCCGAACAATTAATAAGGTATAACAGGTTTGCTCAAATGTATGAAAATGGTTATCAGTTATTGTATTTAACTCTTTTTGGAGATAATGCTTCAGAACAAAGTAGTGGAAATGTACCTTATTTATCTATTTCATATAGAGAACATATTATTAATTGGCTGGAAAAATGTGTATTAATCGCTTCTCGTTCACCTATTGTGAGGGAAACTCTCATACAATATATAAATCATTTAAAACAATTAACCAATCAGGATATGGACAGTAAAAATAAAGAAGAAATAACTGAAGTTCTGTCAAAGATTGAAAATTTAAGAGCTGCTCAAGCTATATATCAAAATTATTCTGCAACTTATAATTATCTTGCTGAAAAGTATTTCAATCCTAAGATGGAAGAATTTATTAGTCAAAAAGGATTATTTTATCACTATGAATGGAGTGAAGAGAAATATATAAAATTTTACATAACCAGCCCAAAATGGCAAGGAAAATATTGGATAGGATTTACTTTTGAGAGTAATCGTTTTCATTATGGTTTATGTAATAATCCTAATGAATTTAGAATATCAGATGAAAACAGAATAAAACTTCATGAAAACCTAAATAATTTATCTGTTTTTTCCAGAAAAGAAAGTAATTGGTGGCCTTTCTATGCATTTCTTCCAAATTTGACTATTGATAATTGGGAACATGATATAATAAAAAGTGATAATTTTTTTAATGATTGTAAGGACAAGATTGAAAAGTTGCTAAAAGCATTAGAAGGCATTAAAGCATTTGTTTAAAAAACAGTCATACAAGTGGTACTTATTGTGTTCCGAAACTTCCTAACCTACTAAACTTGCTTTTGGAGAAGGTTAGCCATGTTTCTTTCTGAGGGAATTAGTTTTTTCACTAAAACTCTTCGGGAGCTTCAAAACTCATTTTTTTCTGAGTTGCAGGGTGTATAAATTCTAAATGGGCAGCATGCAGGTGTAGTCTCTCGGCAGAAGTACCATATAAGTCATCGCCTACAATAGGAGCGTTTAATCCCTGTTCGTGTGCCGAATGCATACGTAACTGATGCGTACGACCAGTAAGTGGCCAAAAATGAACTTTGGTAGTCGTTTCATTTTTCGCTACAGTTTTCCATTTGGTCACGGCTTTTTTACCGTGCTCAAAGCAAACTAATTGTCTAGGCCTGTTATCAAGGTCACCACGTAACGGCAGGTTTATTTCGCCCTCGTTTTCAGTAAATGTACCCGATACTAATGCTGTATAGCGTTTGTTTACAGTGCGTCTTAAAAACTGTTTTTGTATGTCTTTGTGAGTTTCTTTGGTCTTTGCTACTACCAGTAATCCTGAAGTAGCCATGTCCAACCTGTGTATAATTAACGGTTCGATATTACCCCACATTGCCTGAAGCCTTGTGTAAACCGAATCCTGGATTACAATACCGGGAACCGAAAGTAGCTCGGCAGGTTTGTTTACCACGATAAGATAATCATCCTCAAAAATAATTTCCAGTTTTTTGTCTTCTCCCTGATTGATTAATAACGGATTATCATCAACAGGAGTACCTTCCAGCATGTGTTCCAGTATGGGTTTGCATTTACCGGTACAGGCAGGGTAGTATTGTTTGTGTTGCCTTATTTCCGATTTTGGAGGCATTCCCCACCAAAATTCGGCCATAGCTATTGGTTGGAAGCCGTGTTTAAAGGCATATTGTAATAGCTTTGGAGTCGCACATTCTCCGGCTGCGGCGGGTGGTTTTCCAAAAACCGTATCCCTGAATATAGCATGGAGGCTTTTGTTTTTTCTATCTTTATTTAAAAACACATATTGCTCAAAAAGCTGTTGTTGCAGTGCAGCCGATTTTTCCCTTCGCTCTTTCTTTAAACTTTCAATAGTGTTTTCGTATTCGGCAAGTTGCTGTTCAACTTCATCAATGCTTTCCTGCCACTTGTTTATTAATACATTAAGCTGATGCTTGTCGTGCAGACTGTGCTTTATCATGTAAGCCTCAAACTTGCCGTAATCGTCACTGTTCAGTATGTTTTTTTGTTCCTGACGCTGTTTTTTACGATCCTGCTTATTGGCTTTTACAATTTGTTTAAAGTCGTTTATTTCTTTGTCAGAAGCTAAGTTGTATTCCTTTAGTTTTTGTTTTAGGGAGATATAATTACTATCACTTTCAATTTCTTTAACCCTGTCGTTAATGCTGTTAAGAATATACTGCTCCTTTAGGAAAAAGCTATTTTCCATAAGCATATCAAAAACAGGAGGGACAAATTTAGGATGTTCGTTAGATCCGGCAAGTTTACCTGAAAAAGCTGACAGATAGCCCAGTTTTCCATTTTTATCCTTTACAACCAATACTCCAAACATTTTCCCGATAACAGTTCCCTCTTGATTTTCATCCAAACCAAAGTTGTGATCCAGTTCGGTTTGAGTTTCTAAATAGTGTTGCAGTTCCTCTGCTGCTATTTTGGTTAACTCGTGTGGCTCGTAGTAAAAAGGAAAGGTGAAGCGTTCCGGTAAATTAATTGAATTTATCAGGCTTTCAGGGAAATAGGTAATTCTGTCTGTAGGATTGCTTGCCACCGGGTAATATAATTTTTTGCGCGAAAGTAATGGTTTTCTGTTTATTGATAAACAATTGGTGTCTATTTTATAATTACGAACACAATATAAGAGCATCAAAAATGTGATTTTAAAACACAAATATTACATTTGCCATGCATTATTTAGAATAGATTATATGGATTATGAAAACTTCATTTTCTGCCTTGAGGCTGTTGCCGATGTAGATAGGGCAGGGAATACCGAAGTGGTTAGGAATTTGGAACAGCTTGCTTTTGAAGGGATTTCCAGTATTTATAAAAACTGTGATACTATAGAAGGAATGGAGGAGAGCTTGCAGGCTTTACTGTATGATGATCACAATTTTAAAAACTATGAGATTATTTACCTTGTAATGCAGGGACAGGCCAACAATATTTGTCTAAACGGATACTATTACAGCATAGAGGAGATTGCCGAACTTTTTGAAGGAAGGATGAAAGGGAAGGTAATACATTTTGCCAATTCAAAAGTATTGGATCTTGATGAAGAGGAGGCTCAGTATTTTCTTGATATTACAGGAGCTAAGGCAATATCGGGTTACGGATTGCCTTTTAATGGTATAAGCAGTGTTAATCTTGATAAATTATTTTTCAGCCTTTTTGAAGATAGTGACGACGTAGTAGATATAGTAGAAGTATTGCACGAAAAACATTATGCACTTTGTAAAAGACTGGATTTTAGATTATATTATTAGAATTTTTCATTAAATACCCAGTGTTGGGTATTTTTTTTTGTTTTAAATAAAAATACATTTACCATCAAAGTTCAGTCCCACATATACTAAAATTAAATTAATACTCATACTGTTTTTGTAACCATTAAATAAATTAATACTATGGCAGTTAAACTTTTTACAATAGGAGACAGTATATCTCAGGGATTTATGTCTGGGGCAGCTGCAAAAACAAATCAGTGTTATTCTACAATTTTAGCGTCAATCCTTGAGGCAGAAAATTATCATTTTCCAAGTTGGGAAAAAGGGGGAATCCCTATTGATTTGGAAACAGTTTTTAGAAAACTGGAGGATAAATTAGATACAGATATTAAAGGCCCTATAGAATGGGTTAGGGCTACATCTATAATAAGTAAATATCTTGATGATGTAGAAGATTATTACGAAAGGGGAGATGGGGCGCTCCATAAATCTATTGAAAGCAAACCTTTCCATAATGTTGCCATAAGAGGCTTTGATATATCAAATTCATGGCAACTCACCCCTAATTTATGTAAGCAAATTATAGATGAATCAAAAGATAATAATGATGACCGACTTGGTTTGGTTAATGAATCTTTTCATAGAACAGCATTCAAAGTATTAGCTTCAGGTAATCAACAGAATTTTACTCAACTGGACTGGTTAGAACATCATCATAAAAATGAAGGTGTTGAAAATCTTGTTTTATGGCTAGGAGCAAATAATGCTCTTGGAACTGTTTTGGACTTAAAAATACGTCAAACATCTATAGATGGGACAGCCTTTCCTTTAGGTCCCGATAAAGTTTCTTACAGGGAAAGGTTAAGTAAGGAATGGAATTTATGGCATCCTGAAGATTTTAGAAAAGAGTATTCCTTTATGTTAGATAAGGTTATTGATATAATGACTGAAAACCCAAATAGCACTGATTATAAAGTGTTTATAGCAACAGTTCCATTGGTAACAATTTGTCCTCTCATAAAAGCCGTTGATAAGTATGAAAGAACAGATAAATATGTTGAAAATTGGCCGGTAAACGAGTCTAATCCTGCTCCAATGGGGATTGAGGAATTACCTGCCCCTGTATCAAACGATCCAGTGTCTTATGCAAAATATTATCCTTATTTCCTATTTGAGGATAATTTTGATATGACATTAAACCATTTAAATCAAAATGAAGTTGTCCATATAGATAATTGTATAAGACGTTACAATAGGATTATTCAGGAGCTGGTAGCTTTAGCAAATGAGAGAATCGGGGAAAAACGTTTTTATTTAGTTGATATAGCAACATCATTATCAAGAATAGCATTAAAGAGGAATAATTATAATCCAAACTATGTTTATCCTGAGTATTTTAGATTTTGCTACCCGAGAATAGATTCCAAATATTATGGTGTCAATAGGAATAAAGAAATAAAATCGGGAGGACTTTTTAGTCTTGATGGGGTACACCCAACAGCAATTGGGCAGGGAATAATCGCATATGAATTTTTAAAGGTTATGTCAAAAGCCGGTGTTTATTCAGGTGATATAGAAAAAGCGATTGACTGGGCAGATATATTCAGGAATGATACACTCTATTCTAAACCAATTGGTTTATTAGGAGAGATTTATGATAATCCTAATTTAAAAAAATGGCTTTTTAAAATGTTTTCAAAAACATGGGAACATAAAAAATACTAGTATTGGAGTTACAATTACAGTGCTCTTTCATACCATCTTGTTTAGTTTTAGGTTAGAAAGATTCTGATTCCTACTATAATCAGGCATATGGCTAGTGCTCTTATAATTATATGGCTTTTTATTTTATGGGAAAAATAAGCACCAAGCTGTGCTCCGGGTATTACGCCAAGTGATAAGTATACTATGGTCAAAACAATATCAGTATTATTGTATGTGCCGTTTACAGCATGGGTAATTACACTAACGGTGGCCATAATAGCCAGTATGAAATGTGACGTTGCCGTAGCGATATGTACGGGGAATTTTAGCCAGTTTACCATGGCAGGTACATGTATTATCCCACCGCCGATGCCTAAAAGAGGGGAGATGTAACCCACCACAATACTTATAAGCGAACCTAGTGACTGTTTATAACTGTATTCGTATGTCGTTCCGTTTTTGTCAGTAAGTACAGTATGTTTGTATCCTTTTTTTTCTGAACTGATAACCAAATTGGAAATAATGGTCTTGTTTTTAAAGAACAGGTAAACCGAAAGCCCAATAAGCATAATACCGAATATGATTTTAAATACATTTTGTGGAATGTATTTAACGGTATAAACTCCCAGTATTGACCCAGGAATAGTGAATACTGCAAAAACTAATCCTGCCTTATAATCAATCCTACCAGATTTAGCATAGGCCATAGATCCTGAAATAGAATTTACAGCCACTACAGCTATTGAGATTGCCGTAACGATTTCGGGAGGAAATTCAGTATAGAAAAGAAGTAAAAAGGGAACAAGTATAAAACCACCTCCGGCTCCAATAAGTGTTCCTAATGTTCCAATTATTAATCCGGTGATAATTAAGGTAATGGGAGTATGCAAAATTGTATTGTTTGTTTGACAGAGTATTAGTCTCTTTAAAAAATTAATAAGTTAATGTCCCTAAAAGGTATATTAAACCATTCGGCAACAGGGCGATTGGTTAACAGCCCGTGATAAAAGTAAATACCGTTTTTAAGTCCGTAGTTACATCTTATAGAGCTTTCTATACCGCCATCTTCCGCGATTTGCAGTAAAAACGGAGTAATAATGTTACTGATTGACATAGAAGCCGTTTTGGAGTAACGTGAAGGAATATTCGGTACACAATAGTGTATCACGTTGTTCTTTATAAAAGTAGGTTTTTCGTGTGTCGTAACTTCTGATGTTTCAAAGCAGCCTCCGGTATCGATACATACATCTATAATAACGGCTCCTTTTTTCATGCGCTCTACCATGGTTTCGGTAACTACAATTGGCGTACGGTTTTTACCTCTCATGGCACCAATAGCAACATCACAACGCATCAAAGCTTTTAGTAATACCTTTTCCTGTATGGTAGAGGTAAATATCCTTTGGTTAAGATTGTTTTGAAGTCTGCGAAGTTTGGTGATCGAATTATCAAACACTTTTACATTAGCACCAAGTCCCAGTGCTGTTCTGGCAGCATATTCGGCTACAGTACCGGCGCCTACAATAACAACTTCTGTTGGTGGTACTCCTGTTATATTACCTAAAAGAAGACCTTTGCCAATCTTTTGGTTTATCATCAGTTCTGAAGCAATGAGTACCGAAGCAGTACCAGCTATTTCACTTAATGATTTTACGGCAGGGTAGGACCCGTCCTCATCTTTTATGAATTCAAAAGCAAGTCCGGTTATTTTCTTCGAGGCTAAGGCTTCAAAATATTCTTTCTTTTGTGTTTTTATCTGTATGGCAGAAATAAGTAACCCCTGATGGGCCATCATTTCTATTTCCTGTATCGTTGGTGGTTCAACTTTCAGGATTACAGGGCAACTGAATACTTTTCTTGTATCGCTGGTTATTTCTGCTCCGGCATCGCTAAACTCCTTATCGCTGTAGCTGGAACTAACTCCGGCCCCGGCTTCAATCATAACACGGTGCCCGTGTGCCACAAGTGATGCAACGGCATCAGGTATAAGACATATTCTTCGTTCCTGATAAGATGTTTCTTTTGGGATTCCTATAAACAGGTCACTTCGCTGCTTTCCTACTTCAAGTTTCTCCTCCTGCGGAAGCAATTGCTGTTTTGTAAAGGGTGTTAACGACATGGTGGCTGGGCTGAAATATTTTGATACAATTTACAAAAATAATGTTAAGTTAAATAACTATTTTACAACTACATGCCTTTTACCGTCGGGCAGTTGTTTAATGGTAATTGCTGTGTGATCTAAAGGAATAAGGTTAGGTGTTTTTTCGGGCCATTCTATAAGGCATAGATTACCCGAATAGAAGTATTCGTCTATTCCCATATCATAAGCTTCCTCTTCTGTATTTAAACGATACAGGTCAAAATGATAAAGGATGTTACCATTTTCGGTTTCATATTCGTTTACCAGTGAAAAAGTAGGGCTGGAAGTCATATCCTGAACTCCAAGCTGTTTCGCCAATGCTTTTATAAGGGTAGTTTTGCCCACGCCCATACCGGCATGGAACAAAACTATATTTTTTATGTTGGCAGACAGTATTTGCTGTGCAACGCTGTCTATTTCCTCTAAGGAAAACGTAATTTCCATAAGCACTTCACCTATTTTGGGTTGAACACTAAAAACGGTATAATCATTTCTTCCAGAGAAATACCACCATGCTGATAGGTATTCCTGTAATAGCTTACATAATGGTTAAAATTGTTTACATAAGCAAGAAAAAGATCGTTTTTAGCAAAAATAAACGAACTGCTCATATTTACAGCCGGTAAGTGTATACTTTTTGGATCTTTTACATGGTAAACGTCTTTTTCCTCATAAGTAAGGCTTCGTCCTGTTTTGTAACGAAGGTTAAGGCTGGTGTTTCTGTCACCAATAACCTTAGATGGGTTCTTAACGTTTATAGTACCGTGATCTGTAGTAAGTATAAGCTTAAAGCCCATTTGCTGAGCCTGTTGTATCATTTCCAATAGAGGAGAGTTCTTAAACCAGCTAAGGGTTAGTGATCTGTAAGCCTTGTCATTACTGGCAAGCTCTTTTACCACATCCATTTCGGTTTTGGCATGAGAAAGCATATCAACAAAGTTATATACTATCGTAGTAAGGTCGTTGTTTTTAAGTCCCTTAAAGTTATCTACCAGTTTTTTACCATCTTTAAAGTTGGTAATTTTATAGTACTCCTGCTTTATGTTAAGACCTAAACGTTTTATTTGTTCGGTAAGGAACTCGGCCTCAAAAAGGTTTTTTCCACCTTCATCCACATCATTTTTCCAGTACTGCGGATATTTCTTTTCCATTTCTAAAGGCATAAGGCCAGAGAAGATGGCATTACGCGCATACTGGGTAGCGGTAGGGAGAATAGAGAAGTAAGTGTTTTCTTTTTCCAGTTTGTAATGGTTGTTTACAACACTTTCAAAAGCTTTCCACTGGTCATATCTAAGGTTATCTATAACCACAAACAGTATAGGTTGTTTCTTTTTGATTTCAGGAACAACAAGTTCTTTAAAAAGGGTATGAGAGAGTACAGGTTTATCATCTTCTTTTGGGTCAAACCAGTCTTCATAGTTTTTCTCTATGAATTTACCAAACTGAGAGTTGGCTTCAAGTTTTTGTGACTCCAGTATTTCAATCATACTGTGGTCTTCAATATTTTCAAGCTCAATTTCCCAAAATACCAGTTTTTTGTAAAGGTCAATCCAGTCTTCATAACTGTTTACCATAGACATATCCATGGCAATTTTCCTAAATTCCTTTTGGTAGTCAAGCGTTGTTTTTTCAGATACCAGCCTTGAGTTGTCAAGATTCTTTTTCAGGCTAAGTAGAATCTGGTTAGGGTTTACGGGTTTTATAAGGTAATCAGCAATTTTAGACCCGATAGCCTCTTCCATAATATATTCCTCTTCACTCTTGGTAATCATGATTACCGGTACAGATGATTTTTTCTCCTTAATCTCGGCCAGGGTTTCCAGTCCGCTAAGTCCCGGCATGTTCTCATCCAGGAAAACAATATCAAAACTTTCGTTATCAAAAAGGTCTAAGGCATCCTGCCCGTTATTTGCTGTAGTAACTTTATAGTTTTTCTTTTCAAGAAACAGTATATGCGGTTTTAACAGGTCGATTTCATCATCAACCCATAATATCTTTATTTCATTCATGTCAAAGTGGTTTTCCCTTCATTAAATTGATTATGCAATTTAACGCTAATTGCTCATTTTAGTATTAATTTTTTTATAAAAATATTAAGAATCCAAACAAAAAAAGCGCAAGTAGAAACTCACGCTTTTCCTATTATTGTATAATAAATATTATTTGGCTCTTTTGTATAACGGAATAGTGTATGAAAGTGTGTAATTAAACCCTGCACCAAAGCTTCCGTCATAAGTACGTTTAAACCCGGGTATGTAAAGGTTGTCAAAATTATCAGGTTTTTTATCTGTGATAAGAGCTTTTAATCTTACGCTAAAGCCTAAATACAGGTTATTGAATAATTCGGCTTTAATTCCACCTACAAACTCCAGCCAGTGTGCACTTAAACCACTATACTCTTGGTTAGGGTAAACTACAGTTTGTTCAAAATAACCCGAATCATCATATATTTTATAACTGTTAAGTGTTTGACTATAACTACTGAAACCGTAACGGAAACCAACATATATCATGTTTTCCATATCCAGCCAGTTCTCGTAGGCGTTATAATCGAAACCAATTTTAATGTAGCTACCGTTTGTTGTAAAGTTTAACTGGTCGTCATCTACTGTGATTTTGGTATTACCTATTTCTCCCGCAGCATATATCTTTTTAGTTAATCTATAGTCGGCAACAATTTCAAAGCCCTGAAAGTCGTCATCATAAAAAGAGCGGGCAAACCTGTACAAATCGGCACCTACGCGTATACCATACTTTTGTGTTTTGGGCTTTTGTACGGTATCAGTTTTTTGTTCCTGCGAAAATGCCGGCATAATGGCCAACATTAAAACGACACTAAAAATAAATTTTAACATGTACTTCATCTTCGTTTTCAATGTTTGACTCTTCTATAGTATAATCCTGCATCCAAAGATCATCATCACCTTCAGGATTTTCAATAACAACAGGTTGTGGGGTAGATCCGCTTTGTGAGTTTAATGTAAAATAACTTTTAAAACCACATGCACGGGAAATATATAACTCCTTAGTCTCATAATTAAAGGTAATGACATCGGTATTGTAAGTTATTTCACCAAGCTGGGATGAACCTAATCTAAAATTCCATGTTGTAGCGGTAGTATCGGTGCGTAAAGGCACTTCAATACGGTTTTCGTTATTAAGTGGGCCTATGGTATCAAGATTTGCAGAAAAGTAACTGAAATAGGTTACATTTTTTGGATCTGTACGGTTATCACGATTATAAAATTCAATAATAAGGCTAGGTGTTGTTGCTGTACCTTCGGCACATATATCATCTTTTTCACAACTCCAAAAGCTAACAGCTGTAAGGAGTGCCAGAATAAAGACTGTTATTATTTTTTTCATAGTGATAAATTATAGAAATTATTATCGTTTTTCCAAAAGTACAACATTTTCAACGTGATGTGTTTGTGGGAACATATCAACAGGGCGAACGCGTGTTACTTTGTATTTTTCGTCCATTAATGCTAAATCACGTGCCTGTGTAGCCGAATTACAGCTTACATAAACCACCTTCTCAGGAGCAATTTTTAATATCTGCTCAACAACATCTTTGTGCATACCGTCGCGTGGCGGGTCGGTTATAATTACATCCGGTGTACCGTGTGTATTTATAAACTCTTCATTAAACACTACTTTCATATCACCCACAAAAAAGTCACAGTTGGTTATTTCGTTGCGTTTTGCATTTTCTTTCGCATCAGCAATAGCTTCGGGTACTGCCTCAACACCAATAACTTTTTTCGCTTTTTTAGAAACAAATTGTGCAATGGTACCCGTACCTGTATACAAATCGTATACCAATTCGTTTCCGGTAAGTCCTGCAAATTCACGGGTTATTTTATAAAGCTCATAGGCCTGGTCAGAATTGGTTTGGTAAAACGACTTAGCATTAATGCTAAATTTCAAACCTTCCATTTCTTCCAGGATATAATCACGCCCTTTGTAAAGTATAATGTCCTGATCGTAAAGCGTATCGTTAGCCTTACTGTTAACTACATATTGTAGTGAAGTTATTTGAGGGAAACGATCGGCAAGAAAATCAAGAATAAGTTCTCTGTTTTCTTGATCGTCTTCAAAAAACTGTATAAGCACCATGATCTCTCCTGTAGAGGCAGTACGTATCATGAGTGTACGTAGTAACCCTTCGTGATTACGAGGATTAAAGAACGTTAGTCCGTTTTTATTGGCAAAATCCCTTATTTCGTTCCTGATGGAATTACTAGGGTCTTCCTGTAAACTACAGTGGGTAATATCAAGAATCTTGTCCCACATTTTAGGGATGTGGAATCCAAGTGCATTAGCATTGTCAATCTCTTCACCGCTTTGTATTTCCTCTTCTGTCATCCAGCGGGAATTAGAGAAAGAGAATTCCATTTTATTACGGTAAAAGAATTGTTTTTCAGAACCAAGTATAGGTTCAAATTCAGGCAGTTCTATTTTACCTATACGCTTAAGGTTATTGAATACCTCCTGATTTTTATAGAACAACTGCTGACTGTATTTCATGTTTTGCCATTTACAGCCTCCGCAGGAACCAAAATGACTACACACAGGTTCTGTTCTGTGTTCAGAAAATTCATGAATGTTAATAGCCCTACCTTCATAGTACGCTTTCCTTTTCTTAAAGGTTTGCACGTCTACTACATCTCCTGGTACCACATTTGGTATAAATATAACCTTACCATCGGGAGCCTTAGCCACCGATACTCCTTTTGCGCCTGCATCAAGAACCTTGACATTGTCAAATACGATCTTGTCTGATCTTTTTCTTCCCATGCGGCAAAAATAAACTATTGCCCATAAAATTTAAATAAATTTGTAATTAAACTAATCAAACAAAAATAATGGCATTATATCTGGCACTTTTCAGGGGGATAAACGTAAGCGGTAAAAACATAATAAAAATGGAAAGTTTGCGAAAGCAAATGGAACATACAGGCTACACTAATGTTCAGACATATATACAAAGCGGGAATGTAGTTTTTGAGGCAAAGCAAACATCTAAAGCTGAAATATCGGCTGCTATTGAATCACTAATAAAAAAAGAATACGCTTATGATATTACCGTTTTTGTGCTGGATATGGCAGATATGAACAAAGTAGCAGTGAAGAGTCCTTATGCCACAAGAGAAGAACTGGAAGAGGGGAGTAAAAAACTATATGTTACATTCCTGTCTCAGGTACCGCAAAAAGAGAATATACAAAAGCTTTATGACGCACCAATAGGTGATGATCTTATCGAGCTTAAAGATGATATATTATACTTTAAACTTGCATCAAAAGCATCTGATTCTAAACTGAGTAATAATCTTATCGAGTCGAAACTTAAGTTAAAGGCTACAACCCGTAACTGGAATACTACCATAAAGTTACTGGCAATGTTAGAGAAATCTAAAAAATAGGACTTCAGTTTTAATGTTATGTTAAATTTAAATCGTTGATTATTTGGTGTTTATCTATTGAGTAACTTTATAAGGAATAAAGAAACCAAATAAAAAAGATTTATGAAAAGACATGCAACTGCCCATTGGGAAGGATCTCTAAAAGAAGGAGCCGGAAAATTAACTACACAAAGTACTGTTCTAAATAACACACAATATTCTTTTAAAACCCGTTTTGAAGACGGAAACGGAACCAATCCTGAAGAACTGGTGGCAGCCGCCCATTCCGGATGTTTTACCATGCAGCTTACAGCTTATATTAATGAGGCAGGGTATGAAGTAGCGTCTATTGAAACCAAATGTGATATTGATTTTCAAAACGGAAGTATAGTTGAGTCTCATCTGTCGGTTGTAGCTAAAGTGGCCGAAATAAATACAGATAAGTTTCAGGAACTGGTAAAGAAAGCAGAGAGTAATTGTCCTATATCACGATTGCTTAATACAAAAATAACCTCGAATGCAACGCTTGTGCAGCAATAATTAAATTACAAAGGTTACTTAGTAAAGCCCCTTTTTGGGGCTTTTTTATTTGTAGTATATTTGGCTAATCAATCATCTTAATCAAATGAATCGTTTTGACCGTATTACTGCAATATTAATACAACTACAGTCTAAAAGGGTAGTTAAAGCACAAGACCTGGCCGACAGGTTTGACATCAGCCTTCGTACCGTATACCGCGACATACGTACACTAGAAGAAGCCGGAGTACCTTTATATGGTGAAGCCGGGGTGGGATACTCTCTGGTAGAAGGGTACAGGCTTCCGCCCGTAATGTTTAGCAGGGAAGAGGCTATAGCTTTTTTAACTGCCGAAAAACTTATGGAAAAGTTTACCGATGATTCCCTCCAAAGCCATTTTTCTTCGGCTATGTTTAAAGTTAAGGCGGTTTTAAGGGGAACAGAAAAAGACCTTGTAGAAAATCTGGAAAGCCAAATAATGGTGACCCAAAGAAAAACCAATGCTTCTCCGTCGGGTAATATACTTGATACATTACTTAAAGCAATATCGGATAAAAAGGTCATAAAAATGGAATATAAGGCTTTTGGAAATGAGGAGAGCCTGGAAAGAAAAATAGAATCTATAGGAGTATTTCATGAATATGAAAACTGGTATACCATAGGCTACTGTCATTTAAGGGACAGTTACAGGCAGTTCAGGTTAGACAGAGTGGTATGTATGGAACTTACAGATGAGCAGCAACAGGAACGTACTTCACTTAAGGAATTTAATGAGATGCGTGAAAGAGCAAAGGCCAGCCTTACTTTGCAAAAAGTAATTATTAAAGTAGATAAAACCATGGCTTTATATATACAGGAACATAAACATTATTATGGTTTTGTTTCTGAGAAAGTTTCTGATAATTATATAGAAATGACTTTTTTAACCCAGTCACCCCAACAGGGTTTTGTAAGATGGCTTGCTATGTTTGGTGATCATGTAGAACTGGTTGAGCCTTTATCGCTTAAAGCAGAGATGAAGAAGCTTTTGAATCGAATTTCAGAAAAAATGAATCTTTAAAATCCTACTGACATACTGTTGTCACAACATGGGGTTTACTTTGTAATGTCAAACAAATAAACCACAACAGTTATGGAATTAATCACATTATTAAAACAGGAATTGAATGAAGAGTCCAGAACAACCCGTAAAATGCTTAGCAGGGTACCGCCGGAAAAATTTGACTGGCAACCACACCCTAAAAGCATGACACTGGGCAGGCTTGCTTCACACGTGGCAGAACTACCGGGATGGGTAGCTATGGCTGTCGATACTCATGAGCTTGACTTTGCTGATAACCCTTATGAGCCTAAGGATGTTAAAAACACAGGTGAATTACTGGATTATTTTGAAGAGTCGCTTAAAAATGCGAAAGAAGGCCTTGAAAAAATCGATGTGAAAGATTTTAATGAGCCGTGGACACTGAGAAACGGAGAACAAATTCTTAATTCTTATACTAAATACAGTGTAATAAGGATGGCTTATTCTCAGGTTGTGCATCACAGGGCGCAGTTAGGTGTTTATTTAAGGTTACTTAATATACCTATACCGGGTAGTTATGGTCCAAGTGCCGACGAAGTGGCTTTCTAGTTTAAAAACACTAAAGTTTACTAATCCCTCACTGCAATACTGCATGGGGGATTTTTAATTACATTTTACTCAAAATAAATAATAAATCGTTTTAATTTTATTAATTTGCAACAAAGGATGATTTCTCTCCTAACTAAGCAGGAATTGTAAAGTGAAAATTAAAAATTTAGATTACAATGTCAGTTTTAGAAAAATTGAGTTCGGCAGATGCCATTGCTTTAGAAGACAAATACGGAGCGCATAACTATCACCCGCTTCCGGTAGTTTTAAGCAAAGGGGAAGGAGTTTATGTATGGGATGTTGAAGGGAAAAAGTATTATGATTTCCTATCGGCTTATTCGGCAGTAAACCAAGGACATTGCCATCCTAAAATTGTAGGTGCAATGATGGAGCAGGCTCAAACCCTAACATTAACATCAAGAGCTTTTTATAATGATAAGCTGGGCAGGTACGAAGAGTTTATAACCAAATATTTTGGGTTTGATAAGGTACTGCCAATGAATACAGGAGCAGAGGCTGTGGAAACTGCAATTAAACTTTGCCGTAAGTGGGCTTATGAGAAAAAAGGAATTGCAGAGCAGCAGGCTAAAATAGTAGTTTGTAAAAACAATTTCCACGGTAGGACAACAACAATAATTTCGTTCTCTAATGATGAGGATGCAAGGAAAAATTTCGGTCCGTATACAGAAGGCTTTATCAAAATAGAATACGATAACCTACAGGAACTTGAAGAAACTTTAAAAAATAACAATGATATAGCGGGATTTCTGGTAGAACCTATTCAGGGAGAAGCAGGGGTTTACGTACCTTCAGAAGGTTATTTAGCTAAAGCAAAAGCGCTTTGTGAAAAACATAATGTACTATTTATTGCAGATGAGGTTCAAACCGGTATAGCAAGAACCGGTAAATTACTTGCTGTAAACCACGAAAATGTAACTCCGGATATTCTTATTTTAGGAAAAGCACTTTCAGGAGGTGCTTATCCTGTATCAGCAGTATTAGCCAATAACACTATTATGGATGTTATTAAGCCGGGGCAGCACGGTTCTACTTTTGGAGGTAACCCGGTTGCTGCAGTTGTAGCAATAGCTGCATTAGAAGTAATTGAAGAGGAAAAACTTGCTGAAAATGCAGAAAAACTGGGAGTTATTTTCCGTAATAAAATAAATGAATATATTAGCGAAAGTAATATAGTTACTTTAGTAAGAGGTAAAGGTTTACTTAATGCTATAGTAATCAATGATACAGAAGACAGTTCTACAGCATGGGATATTTGTGTTAAGCTAAAAGAGCACGGATTATTAGCAAAACCAACCCATGGTAATATAATTCGTTTTGCACCGCCATTAGTTATGAATGAGGAGCAATTGTTAGACTGTGTTAGCATCATTACATCGACGCTTAAAGAATTTGAAAAATAATAAACACAATAAATAACCAATTAATTATTAACTAACATTTTTATTTTATGGAAAATAATTCCGCATTTGATTCTTTTGAATTACAAATTACTAATGAGTCTAAAGAGTATTTAAGAATTGCTGCTAAATGGTCGGGTTTCTTAGCAATTGTAGGTTTCATTTTTTTAGGTTTGGGAGCTCTTGGAGGATTTTCAATGCTGGCTTTAGGTAGTGCTATGGGATCTGCCATGGGAGGTGCTATGGGAGGTTTATCAGGTTCTGTTTTTGGAATTTTCTATCTTTTAGTAGTGGCTTTGGCTTTCATACCTACATTATACCTGTATAAATTTTCTTCAAGAACAAAACAGGCTTTATTAAGTAACAGAACAGAAGATCTTACTGAGTCTATGAAAAACCTAAAATCTTATTTTAGATTCATGGGAATTTTTACTCTAATAGTAATTGTTCTTTATATACTTTTAATTGTTATAGGTATAGGTGCTGCAGCCAGTATGGGAGGTAGAATGTAATTCATGTATACTCAATGTTAGAAATATAAAAATCCCGCTCTGTGCGGGATTTTTTATTTAAAAACTTATAGTAAATTTGGAGTCTTAATAAACACTATGAGAACAATTTTTATAATATTAATGTTTTTGGCCGCTTTTTGGGCTTTTTATGAGCAGTCTAAAGATCAGCCTAACAAAATATTAATGATTCTTGCTTTTGCAGTTTTTGCTTTTGGTTTAATGCGCCTTATGGCAAAAGTGCCAAGTAAGGAAGAAAGAGATGAAAGGGAAAACAGAGATGAAGACATTTAATATAGGTGATGAGGTAACGGTTTTAGATGACTCTTTTTCCGGTAAGGTAAAAGGGTTTAAAAAAGACAGAGTTATTATTGAAACTCCCGAAGGATTTGAGCTTGATTTTGAAGCACATGAATTGGTGAAAATTGCCGATACTGGTGATATGAAGTCATTATTTTCGTCTCAAAGCCTGTCTTCTGTATTGAAAGATAAGGAAGAGCCTAAAAAAAGAAGCTTTGTGAAAGAAAAGCGTTCTAAAAAAGATGAGTTTGTACTTGAGGTCGACTTGCATATAGAGAAACTAGTGCCTAACAAAAAGGGTATGTCCAACTATGATATACTTACTTTACAGACTGAAACAGCAAAGCGTCAAATAGATTTTGCAATCAAAAACAGAATGCCTAAAGTTGTATTAATACACGGAGTGGGAGAAGGGATACTTAAAGCAGAATTAGACTTCCTGTTAGGTAGATATGATAATATTAGTTTTCAGGATGCCAATTACAGAAAATACGGACTTGGTGCTACAGAGGTTTATATAAAACAAAACCCTGATAAATAAGAATAAAAAAAGCAGCCATTGGCTGCTTTTTTTATTCTGTACCAAATTGGCCAAAAATATAGTTGCCGTTTTCGTCTTCTGTTGGCTTAAAAGTTTCTTCATCGTTGGTAGAATTAAAAAAGGTAACATCGTGAAATATTACAGTGTGCTGAAATTCTCCCACAACAACTTCTTCGGTTATTACCCAAATCTCTCCGGTAGCTATCCATCGCTGTTCTACAACTGGTGTAATAGGAGGGGTGTTGCTACAAATTAATGTACCTGAAACAGTACTGGAGTACACATCAAAAATTACCCTGTTATCCGTTTCGTCAAGTTCAAGAATCCTTGGAGCATCAATACCGGTAACTTCATCAACAAATAAAGTATTGAAATTAGTGGAAGTAAGAACCATTTTTAATACTTCGTCAGAATTTATTTCGTAAAGTAATTTAGGAGCACTTTCATCTCCATTTACACATTGTGTAGGGTTTATAGGATCTCCGTTTGAATATTCTAAGAATTCAAAATCAAATCCTTGTGATGTAGTATATGTACCATAGTTTTGGTTTTCAATTACTATAGTCTCATCATCCTTAACAAATTCAAGTCTAACAATACTGATGCTGTGTTCAAAAGATACATCGCCATCATCACTTACAAGCTTAGTAGTAGTAACAGTAAGTTCACCACCCTGTGAGGCATTCCACTCTTCAACAACGGTAGGGGTTGCAGGAGGTAATGAGGTACAAATAGAAGAGGAAGTTACTGTACCACTGTAATTTCTGTAAATAACTTTATTGGCGCTATTCACAGTAATAGTATCAATAGCTCCGTCTATATTTGAAAAGTATTCATTAATATTTACATCAAGTATAAGTACTTCTGTTCCGTTTACCTTGTATAAAAACTCATTTGCAGTACATAACTGCGCTGTGGTCACATCACCAAAGTTAAAATCTTTAAACGTCATATCACCATCGTCACAGGCAAATACCAATATTACAATAGCAAACAGAGCAGATAGCTTTTTCATAAATTATATTTTTCAACAAAAATAACGTTTTTACCGAGTTGATAAAACGTTTTTATGAAGCTGTATATTATATATAATACATATTACTGCTTTTTAAGTAATTTTGCAGGTATGAAAAAAGTATATCTGGATAATGCATCTACCACAGCTATAAGGCCTGAAGTAATGAAGGAAATGATGGCTGTAATGTCACAAAACTTTGGGAACCCGTCTTCAGCACATAGTTACGGTAGGGGAGCTAAAGTACTTTTAGAAACAGCAAGAAAAACCATAGCATCACTAATAGGGGCTGAAGCTAGGGAAATTATATTTACATCGGGAGGTACTGAGGCTGATAATTGGATAATACGTAGTGCGGTTAAAGATTTAAAAGTTAAGCGTATAATAACCTCTAAAATTGAACATCATGCTGTATTGAATACGGTTAAAGTGTTGGAAACCGAATTTGATATTAATGTTGAGTATATTGCAGTTTCCCAAAATGGTATGGTCGATTTAGATCAGCTTAAAACACTTTTAGCAGATAAAATTCCTACACTGGTTAGCCTTATGCATGTTAATAACGAGACAGGGGTGATACTTGATATTGATAAAGTAGGGAAGATGTGTAAGGAATATGGAGCTTTGTTCCATTCAGACACTGTACAGTCAATAGGTAAAACGGAGATTGATTTAAAAAACCTTCCGATAGATTTTATCGCTGCAAGTGCACATAAATTTCATGGTCCAAAAGGTATAGGTTTTGCTTTTATAAGGAAGAATACTCCGCTACATGCTATGATATACGGTGGCGAACAGGAAAAAGGGATGAGAGCCGGAACCGAAGCTATCCACCAAATAGTTGGTATGGCAAAGGCCTTGGAATTGTCTTATAAACACTTAAATGGAGAAAGAGACCAAATAACAATATTAAAGCAGTATTTGTTTAAAAAACTTGATTCTGAATTCTCTGGTTATACTATAAATGGTGAAGGAGCTGAATTGTTTTACAATCTGGCAAATGTGATGCTGCCATTACCTGATGAGAAAACAGGGATGATTCTGTTCCATTTGGATATGAAAGGAATAGCGGTGTCAAGAGGAAGTGCCTGCCAAAGTGGTAGTATAAAACCTTCGCATGTTTTAAAGGAAATGCTTACCGAAGAGGATGTAAAAAAGCCTTCACTTCGTGTTTCATTAAGTCACTACAATACTAAAGAAGATATTGATTTACTTATCGATGCTCTTAAAACAGTATAATATATAAAATCCGCTGATGTTGCTGTACAGCGGATTTTATTACTAACTCAAATCTTAAAAGATCTTCAAAGTTATCAGCTTAGATAAAACTGTTCAATACCCATAACTAGGTATTATTTAACTTTAAAATTAGGCCTTATTTTTGTATTTGTTATAAAAATAACCAGGCAGAAAGCCTAAATTTAGAATTACAACGCCACAGAACAAAAGGATACCTGCTGCAGGCCAGTGCATAATTTTAAATAATATTGCTGTACTGATTAAAAAACTGGCGATGAAGCCAAATACATAAATTGATTTTTTCATGATTAATGGTTTTAAGTTAATAATTAAAGATTAAAATGCATTTTATTAAAATGTATAATGATTAAAAAATGAGGCAATATGCCTCTAATTTTTATTATTGATCTTTGCTAAATATTCCTCGTGAAACTTAGTTTGTATTTTTGATAGAAAAATAACGGTAAAAAGCCAAAAATAAGGAAGAAGAACCCTATTACTAAAGAAATACTTGCCCATGGCCAATGCATAACTTTAAATAGTATACCAATACAAATAAATAATGTACTGATTAACCCAAATGCGGAAACAAATTTTTCTCTTCTCATATTTTTCCTAAAGGTGATTAGTAAATAAGTATCACGCTCTATGGCTCTCATTTCATTGTAGCCGCCAAAGTTCTTTATGGCTTCTTTATAAGCAGTATCAAAATCGTTATGCTTACTGTTTTCAATTAGGGAACATATATGGTCCAGTACATCACTGTGAAGCTCTTCGGTCGTAAGGCCGTAAAACTTAAGGTTATCTGAGATATATTCTATTTGCTGTTCACTTAGTATCATTTGGCAACTTCTTTTTCTTTAAAAATAATAGACAATGTACTGATAAAGTTATTTAGCTCATCAGTAACCTGCTGTGCAGCTTTAATACCGTTACTGGTTACCTGATAGTATTTGCGTACCCTTTTGCCTATATATACTTTCTCTGTTTCCAGTATGCCTTCGGCTTCCAGTTTATGGAGTATAGGGTATAGCGCTCCTTCAGATATGTCGATCTTTCCTCTGGTTATATCCTTAACCGTTTGTGTAATTTCATAACCATACATTTTACCCTTATCATGAAGCAGTTTCAGGATAATAGGTTGTAGTGTTCCTTTGGTGAGTTCTTTACTATACATAATACAAATATACATTTTATTTAAATGTATACAATTAAAACGTATTATTTTTGGTTTTAGTATAAAAAGAAAGGAGCCCTAAGGCTCCTTTATAATATTTTATTTTAAATGTGTGTCAAAATAGTCGGCTATTTTGTGATTCAGGTGAATCCTGTCTTTACCGCGAACATTGTGTTCGTGAGTAGGGTATAGGAAGTAATCAACCTGTTTTCCTGCTGTGATACACGCATTAATAAACTCCATGCTGTGTTGTTGTACAACCACGTTATCCTGAGCACCGTGTATCATAAGTAGTCTTCCTGTTAGTTTAGAAGCTTTGTTTACTACGCTCGCTTTCTCATAACCTTCAGGGTTTTCCTGTGGCATATCCATGTAACGCTCTCCATACATCACTTCATAATACTGCCAGTCACAAACAGGACCTCCTGCAACACCCACTTTAAAAGTATCTCCGTGATTAAGCATTAGGGAAGTAGACATGAATCCGCCAAAACTCCATCCGTAAACACCAATTTTATCCTGATTTACAAATGATTTTGATTTAAGGAACTCAATGCCTTTCATTTGGTCTGCCATTTCATTCTGACCAAGGTTTCTGTGAATTACGTGTTCAAAATCACGTCCTCGTGCATCACTACCTCTGTTATCAAGTGTAAATACAACATATCCCTGCTGCGCCATGTAGTAGTCAAATAATGAAGCACCACCTAACCAGTCGTTAGTCACTAACTGTGCGTGAGGACCACCATAAACATAAACCATTACCGGATATTGTTTGTTAGCGTCAAAGTTACCTGGGTAAATAAGTCGTCCGTTAAGCGGAGTTTTACCATCGGCAGCAGTTATAGTAACCAGTTCCATTTTAGTTAGTTCGGTTACACCAGTGTATGGGTTACCTGATTTGAATAAAGGTGTAGTTTTTTTAGAAGCTATAGCAATAATGCTTACATCATTTGGAGTTGTAGTATTGCTAAAGCTGTCAAGTGCTAAAGATCCGTCACTGTTAACCATTACAGAGTGTGTACCCGAACCGTTAGTAATTTGTGTGGTTTTACCTGATTTAAGGTTTACCTGATATAATTGCCTGTCTAAACCATTGTTAGCAGTACCAACATAGAATACAGTTTTTCCTTTAGCGTCAAAGTTTAAAAGCTCCATTACAACAACGTCGTTGTAACCAAGTTTTTTAATCAGTTTGCCATCGGTATTATAAACATAAAGCTGTTCGTAGCCGTCTTTCTCTGTTCTGTAAAGGAACTTATCATTACTGTTAGGAAGGAAAGTAAGGTCGTGTAAAGGTTCTACATAAGTAGAAGACTGCTCTTCAAAAAGAGTATTTACAAGATTACCGGTAGCAGCTTCATACCTATTAAGTTTTAAATGATTTTGCTCACGGTTAAGTACACCAACAAATACATATTTGTTGTCCGGACTCCAGGTTACACAGGTTAAGAACTGCTCTTTAGGACCTTCGGTTTTAAGTGTGGTTTTAGTGTTAGAAGCAACATTGTAAACCACCAGGGTTACTTCTTCACTTTTCATTCCTGCCATAGGGTATTTGATATCGTTTTCTTTAGCTATGCGCTGGCCGAAGTCAACAAGCGGATAGTTAGCGACCATAGTTTCATCCTTACGGTAGTATAAAAGCATATTACTATCCGGTGACCACCACATACCTTTATTAATACCAAATTCCTGACGGTGAACGTAGTCACTGCCGTTTACAATACTTTTATCAGTATCGTTTGTAACGTTAGTGTTGTTTCCGTTTTCATCAGTAATAACAATGTTGTTTTCGTTTAACCATGCAGCTTTGGTTCCGTTTGGAGCCATAGTTTGCTGTGCAGCATCTGTAGAGAAAGAAACAGCATGTTTAACCTCTTTTTTCTCTACATCAAAAAGTACAAGATAGGTACTGTTTGTTCCTGTAGCATTAAAGGAAATAGTATTTTTTTCTTTCCACTCATATTGGTAAGGGAATATCTGAAAACTGAAATAATCAGAAGGGAATTTAGCTTTAAGAGCCGATGTCAGGTCTTGTTTGGTAAGGAATGTAGTTTCTTCCCAGTTAGACTCTTCACTTCTTGACATAAGTTTTGAGTAAGTATTGTCAAGATAAGTAATGGTTTTGGTATCGGTTCTCCATTGTGGAGCAGTTAAGCTTTTAGGAGCATAGGCTTGATATTGCCCATAGGTAGCCTGCTCTATGGTAAGGTTTTGTTGTGCTGTTGCAACCATTCCCGTTAAAAGGAACAGCAGTAAAAGTTTTTTCATGTTTTTATATTTTATGGCGAATTTAATTAAACTCAATCTTATTCAGAAATATAATAATGCCAATTAGTAGTGTTTATTACTGATTAGTTACAAAAAAACCGAATTAATTGAGTTTCTTTTTTTGAGTTTTAATAAAAAAATCCGTTTCAGTAGAAACGGATTTTCGGTTGTTTATGTTTGAATACACACTTATAATACTCCAAGCTCCTGCATGCAGCTTTTCATCATATTATATGTTCTTTCAATATCGTTGTCAAGTCCTATTGAGAAACGGATAAGACCATCGGTTAATCCCATTTCAACCTGCTCATCCATTGGTATTTCACTTGATGTTGAACTACCCGGAGCACTAAATAAGGTTTTGTAGAAACCTAAACTCACGGCAAGGTAACCAAGGTTTTTATGCTGCATAAGTTCCATTAATTCGTTAGCCTTGTCAAGAGAACCAACATCAACAGTCATCATACCTCCAAAACCATATTCAGGATTAATCATCCCTTTGTATAATTTGTGGCTAGGGTGACTTTCAAGCCCCGGATATACTACTTTTAATCCGTCCTGTTCGAAACGCTCAGCCAAATACATAGCATTATGGCTGTGTTGTTTCATTCGTATGTGCAAAGTCCTTAAATTTTTAAGTATACTTGCCGCTCTAAGGCTGTCCATTGTAGGGCCTAAAAGCATGCTGGCACCATCGTTAACGTTGCGAAGCGCATCAATAAACTCCTGAGTACCACAAACCACACCACCTACAGTGTCGCTACTTCCGTTAATAAACTTAGTAAGACTGTGTATTACCACATCGGCACCCATTTTAGCAGGCGCTACAGATAGTGGAGAGAAAGTATTATCTACAACCAGTTTAAGGTTGTGTTTTTTAGCAATTTTAGCAAGGCTTTCGATATCAGCAACCTCAAGTAACGGATTACTTACTGTCTCACAGTAAAGAATTTTAGTATTTGGGGTAATTGCTGCTTCTACCACATCAAGCTTAGTAATATCAACAAAAGAAGTGGTGATATTCAGCTTAGGTAAAAAGTTTTTCATAAAAGCATAAGTACCGCCATATATAGTACGACTTGATACAATATGATCTCCGGCTCCGCAAAGTTGTAATAATACAGGTGTAATAGCCCCCATACCAGATGCTGCAACATTAGCAGTTTCTGTACCTTCCATAGCGGCAAGTGCCTGACCTAAGTATAGGTTACTTGGAGATGAGTGACGGGAGTACAGGTAGCATCCCTCAGCATTTCCTTCAAATGTATCAAACATTGTTTTTGCAGAAAGGAATGTATAAGTAGATGAATCTGAAATAGAAGGGTTTACACCTCCAAATTCACCAAAGTACTGTAAGTCCTGTATATTATCGGCCGGATTGAATTTCATAAATGTTTTGTTTTTAATAGTTTATGTTTTCAAAGAGAATAAAAACTGCTATAAAAATCAATGATAATCTATATATTTGGTTTTTATCTCTGTATAATTGTTATTATGTAGATTTAAAATTTATAAAATATTCTAAATTATAGTTTTTAACCGAAAATTTTTCACATGACTTTTGATGCAACCGACAGGAAAATATTGATGCTGCTTCAGCAGGACAGTACCCGAACCACAAAAGAGCTTTCTTTAAAATTAAACCTATCTGTTACAGCTGTTTATGAGCGTGTAAAAAAACTGGAACGTGAAGGAGTGGTAGACAGGTATGTGGCGGTACTGAACCAAAAAAAGGTGAACAGGGCATTTGTGGTATTTTGTCATTTGAAACTTACCCAGCATGCTAAAGAGTATCTTACTCATTTTGAGCAGGAAGTGGTAAGGCTGGACGAGGTGATTGAGTGTTATCACGTAAGCGGTGACTATGATTATATCCTTAAGATTTTTGTAGCCGATATGGAAGAATACCGTGAGTTTATGGTGACTAAGCTTACTACTTTAAAACACATAGGTAGTACGCATAGTACTTTTATGATTAGCGAAGTGAAAAATACTAATGTTATAACTTTATAGCTATCTTTACGTTTCAACCGAATCTATTATTATGAAAAAATACTTCTTGCTGCTTTTTGGCAGCGTTATTTTTACGTCCTGTACTCAGGAAAAAAAGCTAAACGATTTACAGGTACAAGTGGAACAGGGAATCCTAGAAGGTATTGTCCTGCCAAGCGGAATACATAGTTTTAAAGGTATACCTTTTGCTCAACCACCTGTTGGCGAACTACGATGGAAAGCACCACAACCGCCTCTAAAATGGGAGGGTATTTTAAAAGCTGATGCATTTAAGGACAATGCCATGCAAAAGGATGTTTTTGGCGATATGAAATTCAGATCGTCGGGCATGAGTGAAGATTGTCTTTATCTTAATGTATGGGTTCCTGCAAATGCTAATGAGGAAAAGCTGCCTGTATTGGTTTATTTTTATGGCGGAGGCTTTGTAGCCGGAGACGGATCTGAAGGGAGGTATGACGGAGAAACACTTGCTAAAGAAGGTATCATTACTGTAACGCTAAACTACAGGCTAGGGATATTCGGGTTCTTTTCACACCCTGAACTTACTAAAGAATCACCTAATAACGCATCGGGCAACTATGGTTTACTGGATCAGAATGCTGCTTTGGTTTGGGTTAAAAATAATATTGCTCCTTTTGGTGGCGATCCAAATAAAATTACCATAGCGGGAGAGTCAGCCGGATCAATATCGGTATCAGCACAAATGGCTTCGCCGTTATCAAAGGATTTAATAAACGGGGCTATAGGGGAGAGCGGTGCCATGATAAAACCTACTCTTGATGCTGTTCCTTTAAATGAGGCAGAACAAAACGGACTTGATTTTGCAAAACGCATTAATGCACAATCCTTGGCAGACTTGAGAAAATTACCAGCTGATTCATTGTTAGATGAAGCTTCAAAATGGGGTGCCTTTAATACCAGAGCTACTGTAGATGGTTATTTTTTACCAAAGTTACCATCTGCTTTTTTTGCTGATGGGGAACAGTCAAAAGTACCTTTACTGGCAGGATGGACATCGGCAGAAATGCCTTATATGGCTTTTATGCAGGGGCAATATCCTAATCCGGAAAATTATGCTGAAAGGGTGAAACAGATGTTTGGTGATAATGCAGAAGAAGTTTTAAAATTGTATCCGGGTACTACCCAGGAGGAAGTAATACAATCGGCTACTGCACTGGCAAGTGATAATTTTATAGTTTTCAGTACCTGGAAGTGGGCTGAACTTCATAAAAACACGACAGGGCAACCAACATATGTTTATAGGTTTGCACAGCAACGCCCTCCGTTAAAGTCAGAACTGGGGAATGTGAAAGAAGGTCTTGCAGGAGGAATAATTAAGGAAGAAGGAGAAAAGAAAGAAAATGAAATGCCTGCAGCACTGCCGGGAGCATCACATGCTTCCGATATAGAATATCTGTTGGGTAATCTTAACAACAATGAACTTTATAACTGGACAGATGAGGATCACAAAGTATCTCAAACAGGAGTGAAGTATCTGGCTAATTTTATTAAAACAGGAAATCCAAACGGAGAAAACCTGCCTCAATGGCCTGTTAGCAAAGCTAATGAGGCTATGAATGTACTTACTATAGGTCCTGAAACATCTGCCACACCTGAGCAGCACAGGGAAAGGTATTTGTTCCTTAATACCTATTATGGATTTTAACTAAAAACCATAAAAATCAAAAAGGCTGTCTCTTGTTTAAAGTGACAGCCTTTTTTACATCTAAAAAAAACTATGAATTAAAATGTGTAGCCTATACCCACACCTAATAAAAGAGGGTTAATGTCTACATCGGCTGGTATGCTAAGTCCCGGTGCAAGGTTGGAACCGTCTACTGTTACATCGGTATTAAGAAACAGCTGTTTGGCATCGGCATTAATGTAAAATTTATCACTTATTTTGATGTCAAAGCCCAGTTGTAACGCAAAGCCTACACTGTTATCATAATTTACATCCTTCACGGTATTTCCCGGTTTTACATCATAAAAAATAGTGTAGTTGATACCGGCACCTACATAAGGTTTAAACATTCCGTCAAAAGTGTAAAAATGGTATTGTACAGTAAGGGTAGGAGGTAGTAATCTTACACTACCCAAATCAACATCGGCACTTGTTGGCCCTCCAATAGCTGAAATGTCAGAGCCTGTAGTTTTTACATCATGTTTTGAAGTGCCTAAAATAAGTTCGGCAGCTATGTTTTTGGTAAAAAAGTAAGTAAAGTCCAGTTCAGGGATAAACGTACTGCTTATATCTGCATCTCCGCCAATAATCCCTATATCAGCACTTTCGTTAGGTAATACACCTACGCCGCGTACGCGAACCATCCATCGGTCAAAGTCTGCAGAATCGTTATTGTTTTCCTGAGCAGTTGCAGTTGTGGCACAAAATAGTGAAGCTGCCATTGCTGCAAATAATATTTTTTTCATGGTTTTGTGTTTTTAAATTATACACCAAAAGTAGGGTGTACTACAGAGGAAAAAACTGACATTAATCATGGTTTGACAATTACTTTATCTGCATACTATAAGGGATGCTTCAAGAGGTGAGTTTTGTGGCTGTAATGTATTTTTAACACCTTTTTAAGCTTTTTTGTTTCAACTTTTATGATTTGAGGCTGCCGACATCACAAATTAACATTGAGGATAGAAAATTAAACTCATGTTTTTGACATTTGTACTACCCAAAAGAAAAAACTTCGCTAAATTTGCCTTACAAAATTAAAACACACAAAAAGTTATATTATGAGTTCATTTGACGTAGTCGTTATAGGCTCTGGACCCGGCGGATATGTTGCCGCTATCCGTTGTGCACAACTAGGTTTTAACACAGCAATCATAGAAAAATATCCAACCCTTGGAGGTACTTGCCTTAACGTAGGCTGTATTCCGTCTAAAGCACTTCTTGATTCATCTCACCACTATCATGATGCAATCTCTCACTTTAAAGAGCACGGTATTGATATTCCGGGAGAGATAAAAGTAAACTTTGAGCAAATGATTGCCCGTAAGCAGGGTGTTGTAGATCAAAATGTAAGCGGAATTAAATACCTTATGGATAAAAACAAGATTACTGTTTTTGAAGGTGTTGGTTCATTTGAAGATGCTACTCATATTAAAGTAACTAAAAACGACGGTTCTGAAGAGACTATCGAAGCTAAAAACACTATTTTGGCTACAGGTTCTAAACCATCTTCATTACCATTTATTAAAATTGACAAGGAAAAAATAATCACTTCTACAGAAGCACTTAAGCTTAAAGAGGTTCCTAAACACCTTATCGTTATTGGTGGTGGTGTTATCGGTCTTGAGCTTGGTCAGGTGTACCTTCGTTTAGGTGCTCAGGTATCTGTAGTTGAATATCTTGACAGAATCATTCCTGGTATGGATGCAGGCTTATCTAAAGAGCTTACTAAAGTACTTAAAAAACAGGGAATGAAATTCTATACTTCTCACAAAGTAAAATCTGTAGAAAGAAACGGAGAAGGAGTGCAGGTACAGGCAGAAAATGCTAAAGGAGAAACGATTACTCTTGATGGTGATTACTCATTAGTTTCTGTAGGTCGCCGTCCGTTTACAGATGGTCTTAATCTTGATAAAGCAGGTATCAAAGTGTCTGACAGAGGACAAATTGAAGTAAACGATCATTTACAAACTAATGTGTCTAACATTTACGCTATTGGTGATGTTATTCGTGGTGCTATGTTAGCGCACAAAGCAGAGGAAGAAGGTGTATTTGTTGCTGAAACTCTTGCCGGACAAAAACCTCATATCGATTATAACCTAATTCCGGGAGTTGTTTATACATGGCCTGAAGTTGCTGCAGTTGGTAAAACAGAAGAGCAATTAAAAGAAGAAGGTGTAAAATACAAATCAGGAAGTTTCCCGTTCAAAGCTTTAGGACGTTCACGTGCAAGTATGGATACTGACGGGTTTGTGAAAATCCTTGCTGATGCAGAGACTGACGAAGTTCTTGGTGTTCACATGATTGGTGCTCGTGTTGCCGATCTTATTGCTGAGGCTGTAACAGCAATGGAATTCAGGGCATCTGCAGAAGATATTTCAAGAATGTCTCACGCTCACCCTACGTATGCAGAGGCTGTAAAAGAAGCTGCTCTTGCTGCTACTGACAACAGAGCATTACACGTATAATTAAAGTAATTCAATTATATATACAAAACCCCGCTAATAGTGGGGTTTTCTTTTATATTTTTTTCAGAGTATCTTTTAATAATAAATGATTTGTATTGAGTGTCGTTATTCGTGACAGGGAGTTTGTAGATTTATATTAAGAAAAGTAGGAGTGGTGTAAACAAAAAATCCCCGCTTAAAAAAGCAGGGATTTGACGCACTAATAAACTAAGTTAAAAGGTTTATCTCAATCGGTCTACCGATTTTACAAGATCTTCGTCCTTTTTGATAGCCTTATTGGCAAGGCTTAAAAAAACGATAGAAACAATAGGAAGAAGCATCCCAATACCCTTCTCTGAGATAACAAGATCCTTGTTAGTCTCTCCGGATAAGTTTAGCGACCTGAAAATGAATAATCCTAATAAAATTAAATTTAATATTATATTAAGCCTGCCCATTACAAACTGGCTTTTTCTTTTCTTAAATGATACAATACTTACTAAAGATAACGTAGCGCTTAACCCAAATAGTACAATGTATCCTAAATTTTCCATAAACATGAAACCGTTTCCGGAAGCAGTAGTCCACAAAGGAAAAATAAATGGCAATACGCCTGCAGACACAAGGGCTATTAATAGGTATATAGTTTGTATTCTTTGTAACATTATCTCTTGTTTGCTGCACAAAAATATGGTTTCTTTTTTAAAAAATACTATTGCACAGTAAAAATAAATTCGTATTATTGCATGACATAACCATAAGTGCTTCATTCTCCGAAGCATTAGATTTCAAATAAAAAATTACACCCTTCACTTTTTATTTATTAAATTGAATACACTCTCAATAATTTAATTAACATTGATGCATGTTTGATATTTCCGAACTAAAAGAAATGAAGCTAACCGAGCTTCAGGAAATTGCTAAAAAAGCTAAAATCAGTAAATACAGAGGCTTAAAAAAAGACGAACTTGTTTACCAGATTTTAGATCACCAGGCTGCAAATCCAACCCAAATCAAACCTTTGTTTGATGAAACGGGTGCAGCTAACGAAGCACTACCACAAGATAAAGCTGAAAAGCCTAAAAGGGCAAGGATAGCTAAAGAAAAGCCTGCAGCCAGGGCTAAAACCGAAACGGCTCCACAGGCAAAGGCTGAAAACAACCCTGTTGTAAAAGAAACAAAAACTCCTGAAGCTAAACCTGCAGAGCAGGAACAAAAAGCACAGGATAAAAATTTTGTAAAAAAGAAACCTGAGCCTAAAAATCAGCAACGTCCTGTAAAAGAACAGCCTGCTACAGAAGTCAAAAGCGATGCTCAGGTAAACAATACACCTCCGGCTAAAGACGATAATAAAAAAAGAAATCCTACTCAGGATAACAGGCAGAAAAATCAAAAACCTGCCGATAATAAGCTTACTAAAGCTCAAATATCAGAGGAAGAGAGGCTGGCTCAAATCGAAAGGGCTAACGCTAACAATCCAAATCATCCAAGTTATAAAAAGAAACAAAATTTCAGAGAACCTGATTATGAGTTTGACGGAATTATTGAAAGTGAAGGTGTACTTGAAATGATGCCTGATGGTTACGGTTTCCTTCGCTCTTCTGATTATAACTACTTAGCGTCTCCTGATGATATTTACTTGTCTAACTCACAAATCCGTTTATTCGGTTTAAAAACAGGAGATACAGTAAAAGGTGTTGTTCGTCCGCCAAAAGAAGGAGAGAAATACTTTCCCCTTGTTAGGGTTTTAAAAATAAACGGACACGATCCGCAGGTTGTAAGAGACAGGGTTTCTTTTGAACACTTAACCCCGCTTTTCCCTGAAGAAAGATTTAACCTTGCTAATAAGCAAAGTACCATTTCTACAAGAATTATCGATTTGTTTTCACCTATAGGTAAAGGGCAGCGTGGTATGATCGTTGCACAGCCTAAAACGGGTAAAACAATGTTGCTAAAAGATATAGCCAATTCTATCGCGGCTAACCACCCTGAAGTTTACCTTATAGTATTGCTTATTGATGAGCGACCTGAAGAGGTTACCGATATGCAGCGTAGTGTAAGGGGAGAGGTTATTGCTTCTACCTTTGATGAGCCTGCAGAGCGTCACGTAAAAGTTGCTAATATAGTGCTTGAAAAAGCAAAACGTTTGGTAGAGTGTGGTCATGATGTAGTGATACTGCTTGACTCTATTACACGTTTGGCAAGGGCTTACAATACGGTTCAGCCGGCATCCGGTAAAGTATTGAGTGGTGGTGTAGATGCTAATGCGCTTCAAAAACCAAAACGTTTCTTTGGTGCTGCCCGTAATATTGAAGGCGGAGGTTCTTTAAGTATTATCGCTACTGCACTTACTGATACCGGCTCTAAAATGGACGAGGTTATCTTTGAAGAGTTTAAAGGTACAGGTAATATGGAGCTTCAGCTAGACCGTAAAATTGCTAACAGACGTATATTCCCGGCTATTGATCTTACTTCGTCAAGTACGCGTAGGGATGATCTTCTTCTTGATGAAAAAACCATACAGCGTATGTGGATTATGAGGAAGTATCTGGCCGATATGAACCCTGTAGAAGCAATGGACTTTATAAATGAGCGTTTCAAGAAAACAAGAAACAACGAAGAGTTTCTGCTTTCCATGAATGATTAATATAAAAAAGCCTCTGTATCACAGAGGCTTTTTTATTACTTGTTGGCCGGCTATTTTTTCATTTTAAAAATGAGCCAAACAATAAGTATCAGTACTGCTATTACAATAAAAACGCCTACACTTACACCTGCCTGAAATATATCTCCGGCTAATTCACATCCGGTAAGGGATACTAACATCAGTAATAATAAAGCAGGTTTTAAAATACTCTTTTTCATAGCTTTTTGCTTTTAGATTGTTACTATAAAGTTAAAGTACTTAAAATCGTATTTCGTTAAAATTGAATTAATGTTGAAGTGCAGGGTGTAGATACTAAAATTAAATATGTGGTGTTATTTTTTCTAATTCTGTTTTTTCATTACTTTTACACTCCAAACTTAACACAGCACTATGAGCCATAAAATATTGCTAACTTCAAAAGAAGTCAATATCATCCTTAACCGTTTGGCCTGCCAGTTAATTGAAAAACATCTTGATTTTTCTGATACTATACTTATTGGATTACAGCCCAGAGGCCGTTATCTGGCAGAACGTATAAAACAATTGCTGGAACAGGATTATAATGTGAAAGATGTACCACTTGGATTTTTGGATATTACATTTTTCAGGGACGACTTCCGTAGGTCTGATAAGCCATTAGAGGCAAACAAAACCCAAATTGACTTTTTAGTAGAAAATAAAAAGGTAGTTTTTATTGACGATGTATTGTATACCGGGCGAAGCATAAGGTCTGCACTTACGGCAATACAGTCGTTCGGAAGGCCTTCTGAGATAGAATTACTGGTACTTATAGACCGTCGTTTCAGCAGGCATTTGCCTATACAGCCTGATTACAGAGGACGTCAGGTAGATGCAATCAATAACGAGAAGGTAAAAGTAACCTGGGAACAGAACGAGGGAGAGGATAGTGTTTATTTAATTTAGGCGTAACAGCAACAGTAAGTAATGAAAGAATTAAGCGTTAATCATTTATTAGGAATAAAATATATCAACAAAGCTGATATTGACCTTATTTTTGAAACGGCCGACCATTTTAAAGAAGTAATAAACCGACCTATTAAAAAAGTCCCTTCACTTAGGGATATTACCATAGCCAATATATTTTTTGAAAACAGTACGCGTACTAAGCTTTCTTTTGAGCTGGCACAAAAGCGACTTTCGGCAGATGTTATAAGCTTTTCGGCTGCACAATCATCAGTAAAGAAAGGAGAAACGCTTATAGATACTGTGAATAATATCCTTTCTATGAAGGTGGATATGGTAGTAATGAGACACTCACATCCGGGGGCGGCCCACTTCCTTTCGCAAAATGTAAGTGCAAGTATAGTTAATGCCGGGGATGGTGCTCACGAGCACCCTACACAGGGCTTACTGGATTCATATACTATAAGGGAAAGACTTGGTGATGTAGGCGGTAAGAAAGTTGTTATTGTAGGTGATATTCTTCACTCAAGGGTAGCGCTTTCCAATATTTTTGCATTACAGCTTCAGGGAGCCGAAGTTATGGTTTGCGGACCAAAAACCTTAATTCCTAGGTATGTTGAATCTCTTGGTGTGAAAGTAGAGTCTAATCTTCGTAAAGCACTGGAGTGGTGTGATGTTGCCAATATGCTTAGGGTACAAAATGAACGCCTTGATGTAAACTATTTCCCATCTACAAGGGAATATAGCCAGCAATATGGAGTTGATAAGGAGTTACTGAACTCACTTAACAAGGAAATTGTTATAATGCACCCGGGACCAATAAACAGAGGGGTAGAGATTACCAGTGATGTTGCCGACTCACAACAGTCTGTTATTTTAAACCAGGTCGAAAACGGTGTTGCTGTAAGAATGGCGGTTATTTATCTGTTAGCCTCTAAAATAAAGCAATAAGCATAAAATTATTTTAAAAACAGTATTTTTTAGCTATCTGTTTGTAAATTAGCTATAACAGCACAGTAACTTATGAAAGTAGACGAAAAAGGACATACCGTTACTTTAAAAAACACTCAGGGAGATATCAATGCCTTCAGGGAGAAAATAGAAGGGGAATATAACTCCTTTAAAAATCTAAACATCATACTTGATGTTACTCAGGATACCGGACTGGGATTAAATGATGTTTTATCATTTTTGTCACTATCCAATAAGCACAGAAAATCTAAAAAATCGTTTGTTATGGTAGTTAGCGATTTTGATTTTAATGAAGTTCCCGATGAGATGATTGTAGTACCTACAGTTTTAGAGGCAAACGATATCATTGAGATGGAAGAGATAGAAAGAGACCTGGGCTTTTAATTTTTATTTATAAATACTGTTACTTTAAGTAGCAGCAAACAAAAAGGCATTTATAATGACCCTGCTTTTTTGTTTTCAAAATTCAAGCAGATGAATCTCACCATACTTGGCTGTTATGCCGCTACTCCAAGAACATTAACTAATCCTACCTCACAGGTTTTAGAGATAAAAAACAGGATGTTTTTGATAGACTGTGGCGAAGGCACACAGGTACAGCTCAGGAAAAATAAAATACGTTTTTCTAAAATCAATCACGTTTTTATTTCACACCTTCATGGGGATCATGTTTACGGACTTATAGGTTTGATTTCTACGTTCTCATTATTGGGAAGGAAAAATGACCTTCATATTCATGGACCTAAGGGTATTAAGGAAATGATATTGGTACAGTTAAAACTTTCAGCATCATGGACAACCTATAATCTTTACTTTCATGAGTTGCAGGGAAATGATTCTCAGGTTGTTTTTGAAGATGAAAAAGTAATAGTACGAACGATTCCTTTGAAACATAGGGTATATACTAACGGTTACCTGTTTGAGGAAAAACCTGCCGAACGTAAACTGCATATCGGAAAAGTAGAGGATTACGGAATTGATACCTGCTATTATCAAAAGATAAAAAACGGTAGTGATATTACACTTGATGACGGAAGAGTGATACCCAATATCGAATTGACATTTGATCCGCCAGCTCCAAAAAGTTATGCTTTCTGTTCAGATACTTTGTATAATGAAAATATATTACCGGTTATTAATAATGTAGATGTTTTGTATCATGAAAGTACTTTTTTAGATACTGAAGAATATTTGTGTGAAAAAACTATGCACAGTACGGCTAAGCAGGCTGCGACTATAGCTAAGAAAGCTAATGCTAAACACTTAGTATTAGGCCATTTCTCTACACGCTATGACTCTATAGGGTTGTTTAAAGAAGAAGCTCAATCTGTTTTTGAAAATGTTGAACTGGCTGATGACGGTAAGTTTTTTGAGTTCTGATTATTATAATAACTAAAACTAATTATTTAAAAAATAAATAAATTTAAACCGTTATTTATACAGGTTAAAAAGATATAAAATGGAAGATTTAAGTAATTACAGACGTTCGTATGAAAAAGGTGAATTAACCGAACAGAATTTACCTGAAGATCCTATATCGCTTTTTAAAAAGTGGTTTCATGAGGTTGAAGATTTTGATGCTGTTGCAGAGGTAAATGCCATGACGGTTTCTACTATAGGTAAAGACGGTTTTCCAAAAGCTAGGGTTGTATTGCTTAAACAGTTTACTTATGAAGGTTTTATATTCTATACCAATTATAATTCGGAAAAAGGGAAGGCAATAGAAGCTAACCCGAATGTTTGTCTTTCCTTTTTTTGGAATGAACTTGAACGTCAGGTTATTATAAAAGGTGTTGCCGAAAAAGTTTCAGAAAACATATCAGACGGTTATTTTGAAAGCCGTCCGGAAGGAAGCAGGCTTGGTGCTATTGTTTCACCTCAAAGTGAAGTTATTCCATCGCGTGATTATCTTGAAAATAAACTGCATGACCTTGAAAACGAATATAAAGGAAAAGAAATTCCGCGTCCAAAAAACTGGGGGGGCTTTATCGTAAAACCCGTGGAGGTTGAATTTTGGCAGGGAAGGCCAAACAGACTTCATGACAGGATACGTTATAAGCTACAGGAAGATTTCAGTTGGTTAACCGACAGGCTTGCACCGTAATAAAAATTAACATATATTTTTGATTTTATTAAGCTATTTTTTCTGATATTTAATATATAGATATTTTAAAAAATGCAGGCCCATGAAAAACTTAATATTAATCCGTCACGCAAAATCAAGCTGGGACGCCCCATTGATTGATAAAGACAGGCCGTTGTCTAAACGAGGAATAGATGATGCGCATCTGGTTGCTTCTGCGGTTTCAGGATACCTACCAAAAACTTTTATGGTTTGGTCCAGCACAGCACAGCGCGCTAAAAATACAGCCTACATTTTTGCTGAAACTCTTTTAATACCTATAGAAAATATAGTGTTTAAAGACGATCTTTATACTTTTGAAGTAAAGAAGCTTGAGAATATCATAAAAAGTTGTGATAACAAATATGATAACCTAATTCTTTTTGGACATAACGAGGCGATTACTAATTTTGTTAATATCTTTGGGAGCGTTACCTTAGATAATGTACCTACTTCGGGCTTTGTTTCAATATCTTTTGATCAGGACGACTGGGGTGCAATACAAAAAGGTAAAACCAAAAAAACAGTTTTTCCAAGAGAGTTAAAAAAATATGATTCACCATCACACACCGGTAAACCGGTATATTGACAGGGAAAAAAGCTGGCTGGCCTTTAATGCGAGAGTATTACAGGAAGCGGCTGATGAAAAAGTCCCATTATTAGACCGACTTAGATTTTTAGGTATATTTTCCAATAATTTAGACGAATTCTTCAGGGTTCGGTATGCTGCAGTTAGGCGATTAAGCTTAGCAGGGCAAACCGGAGAGAAGCTTCTTGGTGGTATATCCTCACAGCAGTTGCTTAAGGATATTACTGAGATTGTTATTGAGCAGCAGTCAGAAAGCTTAAGGATATTAAGCGTTATTGAACAGGAGCTTCAGCAGGAGAACATCTATATTATTAACGAGACCGAAATCTCCAAGGAGCAGGAAAACTTTATAAAAGATTTCTTTATCCAAAAGGTTAGTCCGGAGTTAGTGACCATTATCCTTAATGATCTTGACGAATTTCCGTTACTTAAAGACGCGGCAGGTTATCTTGCCGTTAAACTTGTTATTAAGCCTAAGCAAATTAAAGGGCCAGACGGAACTTTAATTGATGATGACAGTAACAAGAAAAGGGAAGTACGTTATGCGGTTGTAGAAATGCCTAAAACAGTAAACCGTTTTGTGGTATTGCCTACTAATAATGATAAGCACTATGTTATTCTTTTAGATGACGTTATCCGTTATAACCTTCATAATATCTTCAGTATTTTTAATTATGAGAGTGTATCTGCACATATGATTAAAATTACTCGTGATGCCCAGCTGGAAATAGACAGTGACCAGAGTAAGAGTTTGATGGAAAAGATTTCCAAAGGGGTAAAAGAAAGAAGGATTGGTGAGCCGGTACGTTTTGTTTACGATCAGTCGATAGAGAAAGATACACTTAGCTTTTTCCTTACCCGAATGGGTATTGATGCTACCGATAGTATTATTCCCGGTGGTCGTTATCACAACAGGAGGGATTACATGAGCTTCCCCAACCTTGGTAGGTTTGATTTGCTTTACAAGCAAAATCCGCCATTACCTATACCAGGGTTAAGCCTTGACGGTAGTATTCTTGATAAAATAAAAGAGAAAGATTATCTTTTAAATGCTCCATACCAATCGTTCTCTTATATCATTCGTTTTTTAAGGGAAGCAGCTTTAGATCCAAAAGTAATTTCAATAAAAATTACCTTATACAGGCTTTCTAAAAATTCACAAATTATCAGTTCCCTTATTAATGCGGCTAAAAATGGTAAAAAGGTTACAGTGCAAATTGAGCTGCAGGCACGTTTTGATGAGGCAAGTAATATTTCCTATTCAGAGCAGATGCAAAGGGAGGGTATCAACCTCATTTTTGGTGTAAAAGGACTTAAGGTACACAGTAAAATATGTGTGGTTGAGCGTGTTGAAAAAGGAAAAATTAAACGTTATGGATTTATCTCTACAGGTAACTTTAACGAGTCGACTGCCAAGATTTATACCGATGTAACTTTGTTTACCTATCATCAGCAAATATTAAAGGATGTAAACAAAATATTTGACTTTTTTGATGTAAATTACCGAATACATCGCTACAAGCATTTGTTTGTATCGCCGCATTATACAAGGTCTAAGTTCTATAAACTGATAGACAGGGAGATACTTAATGCCATAGCAGGGAAAGAGGCCTATATCAAACTGAAAATGAATAGCCTTACCGACTATAAAATGATCGACAAATTGTATGAAGCCAGCAGGGAAGGAGTAAAAATACAGCTTGTGATAAGAGGTATTTGCTGTCTTATTCCGGGTGTGGAAGGTATGAGCGAGAATATTGAGGCCATAAGTATTGTAGATAATTACCTGGAACATTCAAGGGTTTATATTTTCGGGAATAACGGACAGCCGGAAGTGTTTATCTCTTCTGCCGATTTTATGACACGTAACCTTGATGAAAGGGTAGAGGTTACCTGTCCTATTTATGATGAAGATATAAAGAAGGAGCTTATAGACACTTTTGAGATTGGCTGGAAAGGTAATGTAAAAGCAAGGCTGCATTCTGAAAATCTTGAAAACAGGTACAGAAAACGTCCTGAAGAGAAAGTGTTCAGGGCACAGCTTGAGACCTATAACTATTACAGGGATAAGCTGGAAGTGGTTTACGATAATTTTTAAATTATAAAGCTCTGGGTATAACCCAGGGTTCTTGTTACGAATGATTAACATAAAAAAATATGCAGCGATAGATATTGGATCAAATGCCATGAGGCTTTTGGTGTGTAATATTGTAGAGCAGGAAGGAAAAGCACCACAATTTAATAAAAGTTCATTAGTACGCGTCCCTATACGTTTAGGGCAGGATGCCTTTACGGTTGGAGAAATAAGTGACGATAATATAGAACGTATGGTAGACGCCATGAAAGCCTATAAGTTACTTATGAAGGTACACAAGGTTGAAAGATATATGGCATGTGCTACATCGGCAATGCGTGAAGCTTTTAACGGTAATGAAGTGGCCGACCTGATTCAACAGGAAGCTGAAATTAAAATAGATATTATAGACGGTAAAAAGGAAGCTGCCATTATAGCATCGACCGATTTACATACTTTTATAAAACCCGATCAAACTTATCTTTTTGTAGATGTAGGTGGTGGTAGTACCGAATTTTCTCTTTTTGATAATGGTAAAATTATAGCCTCAAAATCCTTTAAAAACGGTACGGTACGTTTACTTAATAACATGGTAAACGATTTGGTTTGGGTAGAAATAGAAAAGTGGATTAAAACTGTAACCGAACCGTTTGATAATGTTACCCTTATAGGCTCCGGAGGTAATATCAATAAGCTGTTTAAACTATCGGGTAAAAAACAGGATTTACCATTATCCTATTTTTATATTAATTCGCAGTATCAGTTCTTAAATACGCTTACTTATGAGCAGCGTATTTCCGAATTAGGGCTTAATCCCGATAGGGCAGACGTTATTATATATGCAACCCGTATTTACCTTAATGCTATGAAATGGAGTGGAGCCCGTAATATTTATGTTCCAAAAATAGGTCTGTCAGACGGTATTGTAAAGGCAATGTATTACGGAAAAATATAATCATGAGTAGTATAGAACTTATTAAAGGTGATATAACAAAAATCACTGCCGATGCGATTGTTAATGCTGCTAATTCTCTTTATTGGGTGGTGGTGGAGTAGATGGTGCCATACACCGTGCAGGCGGATCGGCAATATTGGATGCCTGTGTAGCTATAAGGAATAAGCAGGGCAAGTGTAAAACAGGAGAAGCAGTTATTACCACAGCGGGTAATTTACCGGCTAATTATGTTATTCATACAGTAGGCCCGGTTTGGAACGGTGGTGCTAAAAAAGAAGAAGAGCTTATTAAAAATTGTTATATCAACAGCTTAAATCTTGCAGTAGAGCATAATGTAAAAACTATAGCCTTTCCTAATATTAGTACAGGTATTTATCACTTTCCAAAGGATAAAGCAGCTGGTATAGCTATAGCTTCTGTCAAGGAATTTTTAAAAAATAATAATCAGGCAATCGATAAAGTAATATTCGTTTGCTTTGATGACGAAAACTACACTCTTTACAAATCAATCTTAGAGCAATAAATTAAATAATAGAAACAAGAGTGAGTGATTTTTCTTTTGGTATAGGTATGTGGCAGTTATTTTGCATATTGTTACTCCTGCTTTTTGTAGTAGGCATATTCTTTTTAGTGAGATTTGTTGCGAAAGAATCTTCATCTAAATGAAAATAAATTACCAGTCTCCTTTTATTTTGTCGATTATTTCATCTTGCCTGTGTTCGCCAAGTCGTCTCAAATAATGCCCGTTAGGTTTTATTATAATGTAAATTACCATAAGAGGCTTCATAATTTAAAAATAGTTTTTTAAGCAGATAATTGTTTTTATCTTCTATAAATCCATCAGGTGTATAATCTTTTTGTGAAACGAAAAAATGTATATAACCGTCATTCTTTTTAAAAAATCTTAAATAAGAACGGTTTTTCGTGTATCTATTGAAGAAGCCATCATAACTCGTCTGTTTTTTTACCGGATATGAGAAAAAATCAATTACTATAGTCTGGTTGTCTTTAATTTTTTGTCTACTTAATAGTTCAAGTTCTTTTATTAGAGATTTTCGGTCTTCCTGTGTAATTACGTTTATCTCCTCTCTCAAAAATAAACTGCCTAATACGGCGGTATCATTTTCAATAAGCTTATAAGTATATTTATGATTCGGAACTTTTAAGCTATCTAAAAAAGTTTGTTTATCAATAGATTCTCCTTTGTGATTATAAAAATATACGTTTGGTTCCTGTGAATAGGAGTGAAAACTGAAAAGCAGGAATAGTAGTGCAGTAAGTAATCTCATATAGGTAAGGATTTGTTTGATATACTGCAATTTAACTAAAATCCTTCAAACACACCAAGCCCAAATAAAGCAAAATCATACTTTACGGGGTCGTTAGGGTCTAACTGGCGTAACTGTGTGTCTAATTCTTTTAAAGCTTTGGCATCGTTTTGTTTTCGGTTTAGTAAACCCAGTTTTCGTGCTACGTTACCAGAGTGGACATCTAACGGGCAGGATAGGAGTGAAGGTGATATCTTGTTCCATATACCTAAATCTACTCCTGCATTATCATTACGAACCATCCAGCGTAAAAACATGTTAATTCTTTTTGCTGCCGAACCGTTTAAGGGATCAGATACGTGTTTTTGAGTGCGCGACTGATGAGCTATTTCGAAGAAAACTTTTTTAAACTCGCTTATACTTTGTTGCATTCCCTCAGGGTTTTGGTGTTTGGCAAAAAGCATTTCGAGTCCGCCATGATTTTTATAGATATTCTGTAATGCCTGAATAAAAGTGGCTAAATCTACCGAATTGAAAGTGCGATGCACAAAGCCCTCAAGGTTATCCAAATGGTCTTCATTATGGTTCATAATAAAGTCATACGGACTGTTCCCCATTAAATCCATTATTTTATTGGCGCTGTTAATAATCATTTTACGATTACCCCAGGCAATGGTAGAGGCTAGGAATCCGGCAATTTCCTTATCTTCTTTTAACGTATACCGATGCGGAATCTGTATCGGGTCGGTATCAATAAAATTAGGATTGTTGTATAAAATAACCTTTTCATCAAGGAACGATTTAAGTTCCTCCATATTCATTTTTTCATTCATCAGAGAAATCTCCATTATTTAGTGTCCCGAAATTATTTGTCCGTCACTCATAACCAGTTTCCTGTCGGCCATATTTGCCAGTTCTTCATTATGGGTAACAATAACAAAAGTCTGTCCCATTTCATCACGTAATTTAAAGAATAGGTTGTGTAGGTTTTCTGCAGAATGGGTATCAAGATTTCCCGAAGGTTCATCTGCAAAAATTACGGCAGGCTTATTAATAAGTGCTCTTGCTACAGCAACACGCTGCTGTTCACCACCGGATAGCTCTCCCGGTTTGTGATTTATTCGGTGTGAAAGGCCTAAATATTCAAGTAATTTTTTTGCTTCTGTTTCTGTTTCTGTTTTTTGTTTTCCTGCTATAAATGCAGGGATACATACGTTTTCAAGAGCTGTAAATTCAGGAAACAATTGGTGAAACTGGAAAATGAAACCAAGTTTAAGATTTCGGAACTTAGATAAGGCTTTGTCTTTCATATTCAGCACATCTTCACCGTCTATTAAAAGGGAGGTTCCGTTTTCTGATTTAGGTTTGTCCAGTGTTCCTAATATTTGCAGCAGGGTTGTTTTTCCGGCCCCTGATGCTCCTACGATAGAAACGACTTCACCTCTTTTAATATGTAAATCCACTCCTTTAAGTACATGAAGGGAATCGTAATATTTATGAATATTTTTTGCCTGTATCATTAATTCGGGTTTTCACAAAGAAACAAACAATTTAAATAAAAATAAATCTTTTTTGGCACAATATTTCGTATATAAATAGTGTAAAGTCTGTATAAAAACAGATTGTAACAAAATGATTGTATAACTTTGAAAACTACATACAATGAAAAGAATTATGATGCTAGCACTGGCTGTTTTTACGATTTCCTGCCAGGGGAAACCAGAGACAGTAGTAACAGATAACAACAAAGAAGAATTAAAGAAAGGAGATTTAAAACAGATGGATAACAGCAAGTTAGAGACTGCCATATTTGCAGGAGGCTGCTTTTGGTGTACAGAGGCATTTTTTACCGATTTAAAAGGGGTGGATAAAGTAGTTTCCGGTTATATAGGAGGTACTACAAAGAACCCAACATACAAAGAGGTTTGCAGTGGTACTACAGGGCATGCCGAAGCTATTAAGATTATTTACAACCCTGATGAAATTGCTTATGAGGATTTACTTGAAATCTTTTTTGCGACTCACGACCCTACTACGCTAAACAGGCAAGGTGCGGATATAGGTACGCAATACAGGAGTGAGGTATTTTATACTACCCCTGAGCAGAAGACTAAAGCAGAGAACTTTATTAAACTATTGGAAGATCAAAAAATATTTGATAAGAAGATAGTTACTAAGGTTAGCGAGGCTAAAGAGTTTTATCCGGCAGAAGATTATCATCAGGATTATTATGCCTTAAACCCTAATCAACCGTATTGTAAAGCAGTGATTGAACCTAAGCTTAGTAAGCTTAAAAAGAACTATAAGTCCAAGCTTAAAGAATAATTAATGTAATTAATAAAAGAAAAGCTCCTGTTTAGGAGCTTTTTTTATTTTTAAAGAGAAATCCCAGCCCCATACTACGGAGCATTTTTTTCTCGAAATTCCAAAAGAATTTAAACTGACCGGATATAAAGCCAAAAAATACCAGTAATACCTGATAAACAGGAAATATAATAAGTAGTCGTAGTGGTATATATAACCAAGCCGACATGGCATCTTTAGAGATACCTATCCATTCTATTACAGGTTTTGATAAATAAGCCGATGTTGAGCCCGTTATGGCAAAAACAATGAATATTACTATTAGTTGGAAATTGCTGGTAATACCCCAGCGCTTTTTTAATTTTTCCATGAAAAAGGTTAAAAGACAAATATACTGGATTTAAGTTTTAGGTACAATACCCCCAAGGCGTTGTCCTGTTGTTAACTGAAAATATACCAAATAATTATATAGCATATAGTTTACTTCATATCCGTAGTCTATTCGGGGTTCATAATCTATTTGCATAAGGTATAGGTCTCCGTAACGTTGTGGTTGCATTGCTCTTATATTCCATTGTACTACCCAGAGCCTGTTTTTGTTTTCCAGATATTGTTGCGAATAATATCCTCTTGGTTTTGCCCTGGAGTATAGCCAGGAGTTAAATCCGGGATCTATAATGGTAATTTCATACTCCAGTTCATCGTTTGCAATACGTACAGTGTCATTAGCGATGGCGGTAGTATCTGTAGTGACAGACATAGGCTCAATAGCTTCAGTATCATTTTGTGTTTTACAGCTTAATACAAGCAGTAAAAACATTCCGAAAAGTGCAATGTAGTTTTTCATAGCTATATGACTTTTGATCATACAGCTATAAAGTTAAAAAATAAAAAGCACCCGATAGGGTGCTTTTCTGTTAATTAAGATTTTTAATCTTAGCTATTTGCTGTTTTCAAAATGCTTATAATCTGTTCGGCAAGTTCTGTACCAATACGGTCCTGAGCCTCAAGGGTAGCAGCCCCTATATGTGGTGTTAATGAGACTTTAGGATTCATTAACACCTGTATAGCCGGTTTTGGCTCTTCTTCAAATACGTCAAGTCCTGCAAAGGCAACTTTACCACTGTCCAGAGCATCAACAAGGGCAACCTCATCAATAATACCACCACGAGATGCGTTAATGATACCAACACCGTCTTTCATAGATTCAAGTTCAGTCTTACCAATAAGGTGACCATCCTGTGCAGGTACGTGTAGGGTAATAAAGTCGGCATGTTTAAAGATATCCTCAATAGGCTCTGTACTTATTTCAACATTTATAAACTGACCGTTATAAAAATCTACCCTGATTTCAGCATTGCCAATAAATTTATCTGAAGCAATTACTCGCATACCTAATCCAAGAGCGATACGTGCTACAGACTTACCTATTTTACCAAACCCGATAATACCTAGTGTTTTACCTTTAAGTTCGGTACCTGCTGCATAGCTCTTTTTAAGGCTGTTAAAGTTACTGTCGCCCTCAAGCGGCATAAGCCTGTTAGAATCATATAGGAAACGTACGCCTGAGAAAAGGTGAGCAAAAACAAGTTCTGCTACCGAGTCAGACGAAGCTGCAGGGGTATTTATTACATGGATACCTTTTTCACGGGCATATTCCACATCAATATTATCCATACCAACACCACCGCGACCTATTATTTTAAGGCTTGGGCAATTGTCAATAATATCTTTTCTTACCTGTGTTGCACTCCTTACCAAAATAACGCTAATCTCATTTTTATTAATGTAATTAGCTACCTGTTCCTGTGCTACTTTTGTTGTTATTACTTCAAATCCGGCATCTTCAAGAGTTATAATACCACTTTTGGAAATTCCGTCGTTTGCTAAAATTTTCATTTCTTATATTGAGATTTGATGATTAAAATTTATACAGTTCTCTCAAACTCCTGCATTACATCTACAAGCACCTTAACACTTTTTATTGGCATGGCATTATAAATGGAAGCCCTGTATCCGCCAACAGATCTGTGTCCGTTAATACCGCTAATGTTAGCTTCTTTCCAAAGTTTGTCAAACTGTTCTGTATGTGCTTCATCCTTTAAAAGGAAGGTTACGTTCATTTTAGAGCGGTCTTCTGTTTTTGCAGTCCCTATAAACAATGGATTACGGTCTATCTCATTGTAAAGCAATTCAGCTTTTTCATTGTTTTTCTTTTCTAAAGCTGTAACACCACCATTTTTTTTAACCCATTGCAGGGTTAAAAGCGAAGTATATACAGGGAATACCGCCGGAGTATTATACATACTGTCTTTGGCGATATGCTGACTATAATCTAAAATTCCCGGGATGTTCCTTCCTGTATTACCAAGTATATCTTCTTTCACTACTACAAGGGTAGTACCTGCTGGCCCCATATTTTTTTGAGCACCGGCATATATGATTCCGAATTTAGTGAAATCCAGTTCCCTCGAGAAAATATCAGAACTCATATCACAAACCAAAGGTACATTGGTTTCAGGGAAACTGTGCATTTGTGTCCCGAAGATGGTATTATTACTTGTACAGTGTAAATAATCGGCATCTGTCGGTAAGGTAAAGCCTTTTGGTATATAGTTGTAGTTTTCGTCTTTGGATGATGCGATGACTTCGGTAGTACCAAAGCGTTTAGCTTCCTTAATAGCTCCTGAAGCCCATGTTCCCGTATCAAGATAAGCAGCTTTGCCATTTTCTTTTAACAGGTTGTACGGAACCCTTACAAACTCCATACTGGCACCACCGGTTAGGAAAAGTGCTTTGTAGCCTTTGTTTTCCAACCCTAAAAGCTCAAGCGCAGTTGCTCTGGCTTCTTCCATAACGGCAACAAAATCTTTACTTCTGTGTGAGATTTCGAGGATAGAAAGCCCTGAATTATTAAAATCAAGGACTGCTTGGGCAGATTTTTCAAATACTTCTTGTGGCAGGATTGAGGGACCTGCACTGAAATTGTGTTTTTTCATGGGACAAATTAAAAATAGATAGAATGCGTGCTACAAATTTCCAAAATATCCCTTAGATAAATGCAAAAAATATTCGGAAATATTTTGAATTATTCCGCTATATTTTTGATAAAAATGCAATTGTATCCACACCATCTGCATAATCCCAAAGCTGTGGTTTTTGTGTATCTCCAAAAGCAACTTTTCCGTTAATACCATCTATGTTAGTAACAATGCACTGAATCAGTTCTTTGTCGGTTTCAATACGCTGTTTAATAGCATCTGTACTTTCATAAAACTCATAAAAAACACTCGAGATAGGAGAGGGGTAGCCAGAGTCCTCTTTTATAGTTAAAAAACCATTATCCAGAATTTTAAAGTTACTCATTAGGAAAACGGCTTTGTTATAATCGTAGTTGTTGGCATATTTTTCATACTGTATAATATCCCTGTATTCATATATGGCCTCCCAAAACGGAGTGAAGTCATAATCCTTAGGCACAAAAAGTTTTGATACGTTACGGCACCCTAAACCAAAATACCTGAAGATATCTTCTCCAAGTCTTACCAATTCTTCTTTACTTTCGTTACCTGTAAGTATAGCGGCAGAGTTACGGTTCTTACGGATTATAGATGGTTTATTTTTAAAATAGTATTCAAAATAACGTGCAGTGTTATTACTACCTGTGGCAATAACGGCATCAAAGCCTTCCAGTTTTTGCTCGATGAAAGTAACAGTATTTTCAAAACGGGGTTCAACCGCAATAAGGTATTTGGCTAAAAACGGCAGTAAGTGCTGATCGTTTGATGATGTTTTAATCAAAGCTGAGTGTCCCGTAATTAATACCGAAATTAAATCATGAAACCCAACAAGCGGAATGTTACCTGCTAAAACAAGGCCTATGGTTTTAGGTTCTATATTATCCAGATTATAATTATTTAACCATTTATCCAAATTATCAGGGGTTAGGGCATCAGTCCAGGATTGTAATGCAAAATAAACCTCATCCTTAGTAAACCAGTTATTGTGTGATTGTGATAGCTCTATCAGGTTAGAAAAGTTATCAAAAAATAAGTCGTTGTTCTTTACACCCTCTTTTGGAGTAGTGCTTTCGGCAGAAAACTGACCTAAAAATTTACCTAATTCAACAAAGGCTGTTTTTCTTTCGGCTAAAGTCATTAGATTTGCTTATGAATAGTTTTGGACGTAATTTTGTGCAAATTTACATTATTAAAAAATAAAACAAGCTATGGCAATCATAATAACAGACGAATGTATAAACTGTGGGGCATGTGAACCCGAGTGTCCTAATACGGCAATATATGAAGGTGCCGATGACTGGAGATATAAAGATGGTACCAGTTTAAGTGGTAAAATTGTATTACCAAGCGGGGAAGAGGTAGATGCCGATGAGGCTCAAACACCTATTTCAGACGACTTGTATTACATTGTACCCGGTAAATGTACAGAGTGTAAAGGTTTCCACGAGGAGCCTCAATGTGCTGCTGTATGTCCGGTAGACTGCTGTGTACCTGATGATGACCATGTTGAAAGTGAAGAAACACTATTAAACAGGCAGGCATTTTTACATGGAGATGAATAAGTAAACCTTATTTTAAATATAAAATCCTCTGCAATGCAGGGGATTTTTTTATGGTTCTATTATGTAAGGTGGTTTTGTATTTGGAAACAGGTTATTAATTACATAGCTTCCTAAATTAAACCATTGCTTACATTCGTTTAGTATCCAAGCGTCTGACGAGCAAACCAGTTTATCACCTTTACATAAAAACTTATCGGGAGAATTATCCAGAAGCACTTCCCAGTTAAAATTATGCTGTTGTGCCAGTTCATAACAAAAGCTTTTCATTTTCCCGCTGTTTGATACCGGAGCATCAAATACCCATATCACTTTTTCCAGTTCCAGTTTACTGAATATTTTTCCTATTGTAACGAGTACTTCCTGTGTTTGGCTAACTCTTTTGTATGTACCATGTACAGAAGATATATCCCTGTAACAACCATCCAGACCTTTAAAAACAAATCCTTGGGAAAGTAAGGTTTCCAGTAGTATTATTACATTAAAACCATCAAGGTAAATGGTTTTTCCTTTTAATTCTTCAGGAGTAAACTCTTTACTTTTTCTCAGCGAAATATCCTGACTGGAGGCAGACATTCCCTGTAATGCTTTTATTTGCCTTGTTTTCAGGCGGTATCGGTTACCTACTAGTCCTACAGATGCTTTTGCCGGGAAATTCCTGCTTAACAGGTAATACATGTCTTTAAGGGCTTCAATAATTTTTATTTGCTCTTTTTCGTTACCAAAAAGTTTATCGTCTTCAGAGCTTTTACCTCTGTTTTTAAGTGGTTCGGTTTTGCCTTCCAAAGTTGCAGGTGTTTGGTTTATAATTAAATAGTGAAAACCCTTATATAAAATAGGTAGTTTTACCTATAGATAGGTTTCAATATATTGATAATTTTACAGAAACCAAATCTAATCAATTATGGAAACGCCAAAAACAGAAATACCGGTTTTTGATATTTATTCTTACCGAAGGATAAGAAGGGCTATAGGTTATTTAGGAATATTTTTACCTATAGTTTTGGTTATTCTCTCATTTATAGATTTTTTCAAAACCAGTGTACAACCATCAATCAGTCATTATTACTACACTAACTTCAGGGAAATTTTTACCGGTACCCTGTGTGCTGTTGGTCTGTTTTTAATACGCTATAAAGGCCATGGTAACCCATCAATTTGGAAAAATGATAATTTGCTTACCAATATTGCAGGGGTAATGGCTATTGGTGTAGCTATGGTGCCTACTAATCCTGAGATTATTATCCAAAAGGTATATACTCTTATCCCGTATCCTGATGCGTGGTTGGGAACATTACATTACGGTTTTGCCGGAATGTTATTTCTTATCTTTTCACTTTTGTCAATTAATGTATTTACCATAGGTCATAAACATGAAGCAGATGTTCCTGAAAGTGTGATGAATGAAAATAATATTTACCGTTTTTGTGGCTATTCCATATTAGTGTTTATCATTATGGTACCTATATCGGCAAAGTTTAAACTATTTCCTTATTCAACATTAACCTTTGAGGCTTTATCACTATTAGTTTTTGGTATTGCCTGGCTTATTAAAGGACGTGCTTTAGGAGACAAAGGTAATTGGGGACAAAAGGTATATGGTGAGTGTAATAAGGTTAATACCGAAAGTTCTTTTAATAAATAAAGTCAACCATACATAATTAATTTCATATCTTTTTTTTCATGATAATATCAGCTTGAATCACCACATTGAAATTTTGTTTTATTACCTGAAAAGAAGTATCTTGTAATGAATAAAAACTATGAAATTATGGATGTTCGTGAATATTCTAACGGAGAGGTTACTGTACTATGGAAGCAGGAATTGTGTATACATTCGGGCATTTGTGTAAAAACATTACCTAAGGTATATAACCCAAAAGAGAGGCCTTGGATTAAACCCGAGAACGCCTCGTCTAAAGAACTGATTGATCAGGTAGCCAAATGTCCGTCAGGGGCATTGAGTATTAAGAAATAAAAAGCCTTCCTGCTGGGGAAGGCTTTTATATTTTAGACTTGTTTTGGTTTATGAATTACCATACAGGTTAGATTCACCACCGTCAATAGCAATGGTTTGCCCGTTAACATAACCATTTTCATCACTGATCAAAAATGATACTAACTTCCCTACGTCTTTAGGATCACCTAGTGCTCTGGTAGGGTTACGCTGTGCATATTCTGCTTCAGCGGCTTTTGGATCATCCGGATTTACCTGTTTAAAAGCTTCGGCTACCATTGGTGTTAATATGGCACCAGGGGCTATGGCATTGGTTAAAATTCCGTCTTTACCATATTCTATAGCTGCATTTTTAGTCATACCTGACACTGCATGTTTACTAGCCACATATGGAGTTTGGTTTAATACCCCTCGTATACCGCCTACAGATGCTACATTTACAATACGTCCGTACTTTTGTTTTTGCATCACAGGTATTACATATCGCATACCATAATAAACTCCCATAAGGTTAATGTCTATAACTTTTTTAAAGATATCTACATCATATTCGGTTAAGGGAGCCTGTCGTCCTTCTATACCGGCATTATTATAAAAACCATCTATTCGACCGTATTTTTCTACAGCTTTGTTTACATAGTTTTTAACCTGTTCTTCGTTTGAAACATCAGCTTTTATTGAAATAGCATCTAGTCCGTTATTATCAGAATCCAGCTTTTCAAAAGCTTCTTTGAGGGCATCCTCATTATAATCAACTAAAACTAATTTTGCTCCTTTTGAAGCTAATTCTTCGGCGGCTGCAAAGCCTAATCCCATAGCGGCACCAGTAATAATGATAACTTTATTTTTCATAGTGATAATTAAAAAATTAAATATTATCCTATAAAATTACTCAATCCCTCAGAGAAACTATTTTAATAAAGTATTAATGTTTTTGTATTTAACTACTCACAGTCATTTGCTGCTGTAGTGTAATAAAAATAAATTCTGCCGGATGCGTAACTGCCACTTTAATTGTAACATTCATGAATCCGTTAAGTATATCATCGGGAGTCATTGTAGTACCTAAACCACATTCTACTGAAAAAGCATCAGATGCCTTTGCGCCCTGTAATCCCCCTTCTTTCCATAAAGAGGTTAGAAAACTACTAATACACGATTTTACTGCCGACCAGGTATTTACTGTATTAGGTTCAAAAACATAACCCTCCATAGCCAGCTTACAGGATTGCTGTATATAGGATACTGTTCTTCTTACAGAGATATACCTCCAGTCATTACTGTTGCCATCAAGTGTTCTTGCTCCCCAAATTAAAATTCCCTGTCCGTTAAAAAAACGTATTGCATTTACTGATTTACCACTAACGGCATCTACGTTTAAATTGGCCTGCTGTGTATCGTTAATTTTAATAGGAAGCGAACTAGCTCCTACAATAGATGTATTGGCGGGTGCGTTCCAAACTCCAACTGTATTATCTGTCACTGTTATTACTCCTGCCATTCCACCACTTGGAGGTAACATGTTAACATTAGCAAGTATATGCTTTATAATTTGGGAATACGTTTTACTTGCGTTTAAAAGAGCGTTGTTGTATTGTGAAACGGTTAAAGGATTTTTCTTGGGGCTTTGAATATCATCTATTATCTGATTCAGGGTATTGTTGTCTTCGTCAGCTTCTGTTAGTATAGCTGCCAGTTGTTTTATATCTCCGCCAAAAAGATTAGTATAGTCAATCTCATCACTTTGCATTATCGTTGTGCCTATAAAAGGATAGTAGGCAGCCCCATAGCTCAGTCCGTTATTACCTGTATTGTTTCTAAAGGTTTCAATGTCATTAGTATAAAGTATAGGATCAGGACTATCACCGCCTATAATATCAAATATCGATATAGGGTTTTCTTTTTGTGTACATTGAAACAACATCTTTTGCATAAGCGTTCCGTTATCAGCTACTGATAATAATGTAGCTTCAGGGCAGATGTACATGGTAGGTTCCTCTTCATTTTGAAGTAATTCCAAACCTTTTAAAAGTTCGCTTAGCTTTACATTAGGGTTTACAATGCTTTTACCAATAGCAACAGGTGCTCCTGAAGGCTTACCATATCCTCCTACAGAAACAATATAAGCATCACCACCACCATTTTCATAAAATAGCCTGATACTATTGTATAAATAGTAAATAGTATTGGGATCAGGAACAATAGAATAAAAAGTACCGTTTATTTGTAAATAGTCGCCACTTGTAGGTTCTGTATCCTGTTTTACCAGATAATACTGTGGATTATACTGTTTTGACGGGTCTGCCGTTGGTGCAGCATCGGGTATACAATATATGGCTTTAAATTCAGCGAACGATGTTATTTTTTGTGCTTTATTGGTATATGATTTTCCTTCATATTCAGCCTGTGGTGTATATCCTATAAAGGCAGGTACGGCAGTTGCTGCCGGTAGAACCGAATTAGGAAACGCATTTAGCTCATTTATGTATACTCCAGGGGTTTTAATATTTAATTCCAGCATAGATATGGTTTATAAAATGTGTCTCAAATTTATAAACTGATAAGATATTATTATAGCGTAATACTACCTGTTTGTAACCTTTAGGTATAAATGCCTGATTATATTTAGCTAATAACAGAAACGTTTCTAACTGCTTTTAGTTCATTTATAAACTGTAAAAGATCTTCTACCTCAACATGTCCCATTACTATAATTTTATACCACTGATTTGTTTCATCATGCTTTTGGGGTACTAAATCAAATTTATGAGCCAGTTCTTCAGGGATTCCTTCTGCCTTAATGGTGACGATATTCATATATGGATTCCTGAAGTATTTTATACCCAACTCATCTAACTGATTGCATAACCATGTTGTTCGCATTTGCAGTATACTTATTTTTTCAAACCACGCATGCGGACCATAAGTAGCAAGTATTGCCCAAACCGCAACAGCGTTGGTTCCAGATCGGCTTCCACACAGGGTTAGGTCCATTCCCTCAACATATTCGGCTTCTTTGGTAAGTACGTTTTCAATAAGTCCTTTACGGCAAATAAAAATCCCCGTACCATAAGGTGCCTGCAACATTTTATGGGCATCTATTGTTATTGAACTGATGTTTGGATTATTAAAGTTCATATTACTGCCTGTATTACTAAACGGATATATAAAGCCTCCGTAAGCAGCATCAATATGTAATTTGAATGGCAAATTGTATTCCTCCATTACAGCTACATAAGTATTCACACTGTCTACAGATCCAAACATGGTAGTCCCCATGTTGGCTACTATAATGAAGTATTTCTTACCGTTAGCCAATGCTTTTTCAATACTGCTTTCTAAAGCTGGTTTGTTAACCGACCTGTTTTCAAAATCAACAGGTATTTTAATGAAATCAATCATCAACAGATTTGAGCCTTTTGGAATAGAGTAGTGGGTGTCTTCAGATGCTAAAATAGCTATTTCATTAGGAGAAGCATTTAATTCGTTTATAAAATAGTTTCTGTACACCCATAGTGCCTGTATGTTAGCTTCGGTACCTCCTGGGGCTATATAGCCGTCAAATGAATCAGGCTGAGCCTTAAAAATATCAACAGCTACTATATTGAGAACTTCCCTTTCAATATCCTGAGTGCCTTTAAAAGCTTTTTCAGATGTGCCAAAGGTATGGCAGCCTATATGGTTTGGGTTTGCTACAAACGATTGCAGTACGGGACTGTCTTTTAAAAACGGCGCCTCATCGTTAAAAACCTTTTCATCCAGCTTTGATGCTGGATACCCCAACGAAGGATCTTCAGAGAAGTTTACGTTGTTGTGTAATGCTTTTTTAATATGCTTTAAGCGCTCGCTGTGTGTAATTTTTTTCCAGTATTCCATCTTAATTTGTTTTAGGCAAATTAAGATGTTAGTGTGAACTTAAAATATGATATATGTCATAAGTCAATTGTACATGCAAAAACCCGAATCATAAAATATAAGTCCTCAGTAATTTGAAGATAAAATACTTAAAACCCTTTATTTGAGTTTATTCTTATAAAAAAGAACTAATTTTAAATATTTATAAAAAAAGAGTTTATAGAGAATACAAAAATTGATATGGTTATAGTCACAAAATATTTAAGTGAAACGTTATATCCCATTACAGAGGGTCAACGATTAATGTCTGATATATATCATGAAGAGATTTATATTGATGGTTTTTTAAAAAAAAGAATTCTACATGGAAATTCACATAAAGGTAAATATTGGATTACGAGATATTTTCTTAGTGATGGTGAAGATATTAATGCCATACTTAATGAGTTTTGTGATGTTAATTTAAGAAAAAGATGTGTTATATATTATAATATGCAAACTGATGGTAATTATACTTTGTGGGACTGGACAGAGTATTCATTAGAGAAAATTATAATTTTTAAAGGGAAAACTGTTTTTGATTCAAATAATAGAACCTTTGTAAATATATATTATGATATAAATACGAACACTATAAAAGAGGCATATAAGTATTTCTATGAAAATGTTTATGAAGGAGAATTATCAGACATATTACTTGAATTTGAATATTTTGAAAATGGAGAATTAGAATATATATCTGATATAAAGAACAGGTTTGATTATGTAAAACCTATTAATTTAACTCAGTTTTTAGCAGATACAAAGTTTTCACAGGTTGATTTTCCCTGGGATCAGCATACCTACTACCATAACTTATACCCATTATTTCCTGAAGGGAATACCGTTTAAACTTAATATGTTAATTCAATTAGTAAATGAGAAAATGTGTTTTATGTCTTTTAATTGTAACTTCATTGCAGGGATGCATTGAAAGGGGAGATAAAGAATATCCTCAAATAGATAAGGATAAAAAAAGCTATAATGTAATTGATACGATTAGAGTTCTTAAATTAGAAAACCCTAAAGGCGAATATACAGTTATAGATATAAGGGATTCTAATAGAAGAACAAGACTATTACAGTTAGCCGATGAGTATGGTAATAAAAGTAGTATTAGTATAAACTATGAAGATTACAGTGGTTTTTCTGTTGACGAATTAAAAGAAACTCACGAAGGATTTTTAGTCTCAATAGAATACGGATCGATAATTTATAACCGTAAAACGTTTTATTTTATTTTTAAAGATAACACATTCTATTTACAGAAGATACATTCCTCATGGTTTGACAAACATCAGCCAAATGATTTTTTTGAAAGTGATTCAGTTTTAAACACTCCTGTTAAGTGGAGTTCGGTATCATTTGAAGACTTTATGAGGTAAAAACAGATTATGATTTACTTAAAAAGAATACATAAAGTACTTTTTAAACTATTATTACTAAAGGGTTATAGAAGAACCTTCGTTAATTACCTTTTTCTTATTGTACACTTTGTTATAACCTACATTAAATTCTTTCCATGTTCCTTTGGGTTAAAACCAAAAGGCACAGCTAAACTGTACCTTTTTTGTTTTATGACAGATTATCCTAAAAACGCCATATCTTCATCGGTAAGTCTTATGTCAAAAGCTTTAATGTTTTCATTTAAGTGATTCAGTTTTGAAGTACCAGGAATAGGTAAAATCAAATCATTATAATGTAACAGCCACGCCAGATTTATTTGTGCCGATGATACATTATATTTTTTTGCAATCACAGCGATTTTATTTTCTTTGTTTGGTAAAGAGCTCTGTAGTGAGAAAAACGGAACCATAGGTATATTATTTTCTATACAAATGTCCATTACTTCCTGCATTCCTCTTATTTCCTGTCCGTATGCCGAAAAACTTGTGCGTTGTTCATAACCAAATGCATTTTCAACACTGGCTACATTTCCCATAGCTAAAGCCTTGGATAATTCTTCCGGAGTTACATTGCTCAAACCTACGTGCATAATTTTTCCTTCCCTTTGCATCTCGAACATGGCATTCAATGATTCTTCAAAAGGTGTAGTTGAGCCAGGCATTACACGGAAATGTACCAGTTGTATCTGTTCTGTTTTTAGGGTTCTCAAATTATTTTCAATACTGGCTCTTAAATCCTCAGGTTTATCATAAATCCCCCAGCTTTTATCTTCACTTCTGTTTGCACCTACTTTTGTACATATTACCAAATCATCTTTGTATGGATATAAAGCTTCTTTAATAAGTCGGTTAGTTACATCCTGTCCGTAGTAATCGGCTGTGTCTAAAAAGTTAATTTCTTGTTTAGAAGTTTCTTTTAAAATCTGTAGGGCTTCATCTCTGTTTTTTGGTTCTCCCCATACCTGTTCTCCGGGTAACTGCATAGTGCCATAACCTAATCGTTTTACAGTTAATGGGTTGTTTGTATTGGCACCAATTGTAATTGTTTCTTTAAAACTCATTTTTTACTTTTTTGATTAACAATACAAAGTTCTATTAACTGGAATTTAAAACATTTGCCATTTGGCAAAAAGTAACTTAACGGATATTTTTTCGAATCCTGCTTAGTGACGATTGCGTAACTCCAAGATAAGAAGCGATATAGGAGAGAGGAATACGATTTACAAGTGTTGGAAATTTTTCTAAAAACATAAGGTAGCGTGTTGTGGCATCTTCAGAAACCAGCGAACTCATCCTGTCTACTTTTTTTATTAAAGCATTATGAAATATTTTACTTGTAATGGTGTCCCAGTCTAAAATTGTATTAGAGAGTTCTTTCCATTGCTGTTGGGAAAAAACAATCAGTTTACTATCTGTAGCAGCCTGTATGTATTCAGTAAAAGGTTCAGCACCGTAAGGATTTGCTATAAAGTGCTTTTCCTCAATAAAATACTTAGTAATTTCTTCCCCTTTTCTATTGTAGTAACAAATACGAAAAACCCCTTCTAAAACAAAAGCATAGTAGTCAAACTTTTTACCGGCTTCAGCAAAATATTCATCTTTATGCAATTCCTTCTCAGTTGAATTTTTTAAAATAAGTTCAATTTGTTGTGCATTTAAATTGCTAAACTGTAAAATATATTCAATAAGCTCTTTCATCTGGTAAATTTAGCAATCATTATGCAGGAAGTTTTTGTCATTTGGCAAAAATAAATAGTGATTATAAGATTAATACAACTGCGTTTTCAGTAAAGTATATAAAAATCATAATCCCGACTATTAAAGGTACTCGGGATTATTATATTAATTGTCAACCTATTTTAGTACGACTCATTTATTTCATTTTTCTGTTGTTATTGCTACTAATAAACATTTCGTTTTTTTGTTCGGTTATAATTTCAATAAACCTTTCGTAATGCTTTAATACATCAGATATCAATTCGTTTTTTGTAAACAGTCGAACATCATATCCTTCGCGGGCATCTCCAAAGTATGCATAAGGGTAAAAGGTTTTGTTTTCATCTATATCGGGTAAGTTATCTTCATTAATAAGATATTCAGAAACACTTCTCGACTTATTTTCTACGCCATAAATAAAGTTGTTTACTATATCATAATGAATTTCAATTTCAACTCTTTTTGGATTTTCGTATTCATTTATTTTGGTCTCTATTTCATTGCTGTTAAATTCTTCCTGAAGCTCAATAAAAGCGCGTTTTACTTTTGTTTCTATAAAATCATCAACAGTATTTTTATCATTAAAAGAGATAATTTGTTTTAAACGTTCTTTCCAGAACTCTCCCGACCAGGAAACGGTTGATACCGAAAACTCTCTGTCATAATAATTTTGATCTATTGTTAGAGCTTTAGTAAGGCTTATCATAAACAGTATTATAATGACCGAAAAGGGTAATGCAGTTATTAACGTCATGCTTTGTAAAGCTTTTAGACCTCCGGCATTTAAAAGGAAAAGTGATAATACTGCAAGTAGGCATCCCCATAATACAGTTTGCCATTTTGGTGAAACTTTTGCATTTTTTGTAGCGATACTGTTCATTACAAATATCCCGGAATCGGCAGAGGTTACAAAAAATATAATTATAATGGCAATTACCAAAAAGCTCACAATGGCAGGGAAGGGTAGGTATTCTAAAAAGCGAAACATTAGCGCATCGGGATTATCGGAAAGCCTGCTAAGTGCTCCTTTCGCTTCATGCAAATCAAACCATATAGCGCTATTACCAAAAACTGACATCCAGATAAAATTGAATAGGGTAGGAAGTATAAGTACAGCCGAAATAAACTCCCTTATTGTTCTCCCTTTTGAGATTTTAGCTATAAACAAACCTACATAAGGTGACCATGATATCCACCATGCCCAGTATAAAATAGTCCAGTTGTAAAACCAGGGTAATGTTTCCTCGTCATAAACATGGGTGCTGAAGGTAAGATTAAAGAAATTGTTGATGTAGTTACCTATACCTTCGGTAAAGCTTCCAAGTAAGTATACTGTTGGTCCTAGTAATAAAACAAAAAGTAATAGAATAATTACACTGATTATATTGATATTACTTAATAGCTTCACTCCTTTGTTAACCCCGGCAACAGCTGATATAATTGAGATAGTGACTAATATGCTTACAATTAGGATTTGATTGATAAAACTATTATCTGAGACTATATTTAATGTTTGTAGCCCTGAATTGATTTGTACCACACCAAATCCCAGAGTTGTTGTGATACCAAAAAAAGTACTGCATAAAGCAAAAATATCAATGGCATTACCCAGTTTTCCGTTTATCTTGTTTTTTAGTAATGGATAAAAACAACTTCTAAGAGATAATGGTAACCTATACCTGTAAGCGAAATAGGAGAGGGATAAGCCAACTATTCCATATATAGCCCATGCATGTATGCCCCAGTGGAAAAAAGTGTAAAGCTGAGCATTTTTTGCCCTATTAATGTAATGGCTTCCTGAAAATATTTCGTTAGAATAATGCTGCATTGGCTCGGCGACACTAAAATACATTAATCCTATTCCCATTCCTGCAGCAAATAACATTGAAATCCATGAGAAAAAAGAATATTCAGGTTTACTGTCGTTTTTCCCCAGTTTTATGTTACCATATTTGCTAAACATTAAATAAACAAGGAAGATTACAAATATGGTAACTGCCCAAACGTATACCCAGTTGAGATTAATGAATATGAAGCCTTTTATTGAGTTTAAGGCGTTTTCAGTTAGTTTAGGGTAAACTGCAGAAAGCAACGTTATAAAAATTATAAAAAGTAAACTGGGGAGAGTGACACCTTTGTTAAATGTGGTTCTTAACCTGGGAAACTTTATCATTGAGTATTTTTGTTTTGTGGAGTGAGAAAAATAACAATTCTAAATTTAATAATCAAGAATAAAAATTTACCGTTTCTTATCAGGAGAATTACGATGGAATTTTTGGATAGAATAGATGCTAAAAACAAAAAACCTCAAAGTTTAACTTTGAGGTTTTGATTTAAGTTTCTTTTGAAACTTCCTTTGGCGGAGAAAGAGGGATTCGAACCCCCGGACCTGTTACAGTCAACGGTTTTCAAGACCGCCGCATTCGACCGCTCTGCCATTTCTCCAGTATGTCGCTCTCATACCCTGATTGCGGTGCAAATATAGAAAGCTTTTCCGGTTTTCAAAAACATTTCAGGTAAAAAAAATAAAATATTTTCGTGTTATTTTTTAAGCCTTTCATTTCCTTTGAGTTAAGAAAAAAATATTTTTCTTAATATTCAACATACTCGCTTATTTCTAAGCCATAGCCTATCATACCTACACGTTTCGTTTGTGCAGAGTTAGTCAGTAAACGTATTTTTGAGATATCAATATCGTGTAAAATTTGTGCACCGATACCAAAATCCTTTACGTCCATCTTAACCTGAGGAGCCTTATTTACACCTTGTGACTGTAATTCTTTTAACTCTTTAATACGATTTAAAAGTTCAGAAGGCTGGATTTCCTGGTTAATAAACAAAATAGCGCCTTTTCCTTCCTTATTAATACGTTTAAACATATTATCAAGCTTTCTGTCGGCATCGTTCGTTAGAGTGCCTAAAATGTCATTATTTACCTGTGTAGAGTTAATTCTTGTAAGCACAGGTTCACCTTTATTCCAGCTACCTTTAGTTAAAGCAATATGTACTTGCTTATTTGTGGTTTGTAGATAAGCTCTTAATCTATAGGTTCCAAAACGGGTTTCAACCTCAAAATCCTCTTTTTTCTGGATAAGGCTGTCATGTTGCATCCTGTAAGCTACAAGATCTTCAATAGAAACCAGTTTAAGGTCGAATTTTTGAGCTACTTCATATAATTCAGGTAGTCGGGCCATTGAGCCGTCTTCCTTCATTATTTCGCAAATTACACCAGCCGGGCTAAATCCTGCCAGTCTTGCAAAATCAATAGCTGCTTCTGTATGACCTGTTCTTCTTAAAACACCACCTTCTTTTGCTATAAGAGGGAAAATGTGTCCGGGGCGCCCTAAATCGTATGGTTTTGTCTCAGGCTTTATTAATGCTTCAACAGTCTTAGCTCTGTCATGTGCAGATATGCCTGTTGTAACACCATTTCCTTTTAGGTCAATTGATACTGTAAAAGCGGTTTCCATACTATCGGTATTATTGGTTACCATAGCATGAAGATTAAGCTCCTTACAACGTTTTTCGGTTAGGGGAGTACATATAAGACCTCTACCGTGTGTTGCCATAAAGTTTATCATTTCGGGAGTAACTTTATCGGCAGCAGCTAAGAAATCGCCTTCATTTTCTCTGTCTTCATCATCTACAACAATAATTACTTTACCGTTGCGGATATCTTCTATAGCTTCTTCTATGGTGTTTAGTTTTATATTTTCGGCAGACATTTTATTCTTCGTTTGATTTTAACTTAAATAATTTTTGAAAAGGTTTAAATATTTGATGGATTATAGAATCCATATTAATCATACCAATATCATTGGTAGCTCTGTAAGTAAGTAATACGGCTAGGGGAGTCAATACAAAAGATGACATCCAGGAACCTAAAAACGGAGGTATACCATTTTCCTGAGCGAGTTTTTTACCAAATGTATTTATAAAGTGGAAAATTATAAATATGATAACGGCAAAAACAATAGGAAGGCCAATTCCTCCTTTACGGATAATTGCACCAAGTGGAGCACCAATAAAAAACATTAATATACAGGCGTAGGCAATAACAAACTTTTCGAAGAAAGCCAGCCAGTGATTATTTATGTTTTTCATTCTCTCATTTTGAGCTGCTTTACTATTCTTTATTATAGTAATATTACTGGTAGTGTTATTTGTAGCAATATCCAGTATTCTTTGTTTTTTTGAGGTTGTAAGTAAGCTCAATAAATTGTTTTTATCTTTTTTAAGCGTATCTCCCTCTTTTTCAAGGTTACTCAAATCTCTTTCTGAAGTGCTTATTTCGCGGGAAAGCGTATTTGTAGTACGTTTTACTATATTATCGTGAATTGATTGTGTTTCTTTAGTGTAGCTGTTTTGAAGAGAGTCCAGAGTGTAGTTTAGCTCATTGATATTAAGCATGCTGTTTGTTTGTGAAATTTGCTCTTCATCCATGTTATTTTTATTAAGCATGGAAAGATCAATATTCATTATCTGCTTGCTAAAGGTACTTTTGGCAAAAGGCATTTTTTTCTCGTCCTTAATATTTTTGGTTTTAAGCTCTTCATAATAGTAACCATCAAACAACTCTAATTGAAGTAGGTTGGAAGATTCACTACTTGTAAGTAATCCTCTTTCTGCCTTTATAATTGTGGCATATTCTTCACCTTTTTTTCTCTTATGGATAGTAACACCTGTTAGCTGTTCGCCTTTTTCACCATCTTTTTTATTAACTTTAATATTAAAGTCATCACCAATAGCATTAAACTGACCGGCTGCAATAGCCATTGCAGGTTGTCTTTGAATGATATTTTTTCTCAGGTTAACAAACTTGTATTCAGCTTTGGGAATAACATTATTAGCAAAAACAAAAGCTACAATACTAAGAGAAATGATAAAAATGGTAAGTCCTCTCATAGCTCGTCCTAATGAAATTCCGGACGACTTCATGGCTGCAAACTCGTAATTCTCGGCAAAACTACCGAAAGTCATTATACTTGCCAGCAATATTGAAAGTGGGAGTACAAGCGGAATCATTTTTGGTGAATAAAATAAAAGAAATTTTATTACCAGCCAGACACCAAGGTCTTTTCCTGCTAATTCGGCAATGAATAGCCAAACACCCTGTAGTATAAATATAAAGAACAGGATTATAAATACAGTTGCAAATGTCGTTATAAACGATTTGAGGATATAGCGGTCTAATATTTTCACCGGAAAAACTAGTCTAATCTATTAATGTAATAATTAGGATATTTACTCTCGGTAAAGGTAAAATGATTTTTTGACAAAGGCTGATTTGTTTTAAAAGAATTTATGGTAAATGTAGTTTTACCGCTATCGTCATCTACCTGAATAAGGTTGTATATATGTTTTGTTTGGATATCAATACCTATAAGAATCTCTTTAACATTGTCTTTCCCGTCGGTGGGTTTTAGTTTAACGTACTGTATTTTACGCCCTTTTACGTTTTGAAGTATATCCCATGAGTACTTATATCCCGATGTGAAAAATGTAAGCATTTTTGAAGGAGTAAGATCATCCTTTTTCTCACTGTCATAGCTTGAAATAGTTATTTCCTCATCTTCGGGAACAATATTGTATATTTTTTTTCCGTCAAAAATACGAGTGATTCCCATAAAGTTTAAAATATACAAGTCTCCCTTCATACAAACATTTCCTTTTGTTTCCTGATTAAGGTTACTGTTCGGGTTGGCGTAACTATACTTAAAATCAAAAACGATATTCTCGTATCCTTTAATTTTAGACGATACATCATCCAGCAATTGTTTTGCTTTTTGAGAGTTTTGTGCGCTAAGTGAAAAGGTGATAAAAAATACTATTATTACCCTGATTAATTTGTACATTTTAAAAGTTGTTTTCTTCATTCTTAAAAAATTGCTCCAAAGCCATTAGGTCAGGTATTAAAACATTACGGGCCTTACTACCTTCAAACGGACCTACAATACCTGCTGCTTCCAGCTGATCTATAAGGCGCCCGGCGCGATTGTATCCCAGTTTTAATTTACGTTGAAGCAATGATGCCGAACCCTGTTGTGCTGTAACAATAACTTCGGCCGCTTCCCTGAACATAGCATCTCTTTCTGAGATATCATTATCAAGATTAGTGCCACTTTCTTCACCTACATACTCAGGCAGGAGATAAGCATCAGGGTAAGCTTTTTGAGAACCAATAAACTCGGTTATTTTTTCTACTTCAGGAGTGTCTACAAATGCACACTGTACACGGGTTAGGTCGTTACCCTGTGTGTAAAGCATATCACCTCGGCCAATAAGCTGATCGGCACCCTGATTATCTAAAATAGTACGTGAGTCAATTTTTGAGGTTACCCTAAAGGCAATCCTCGCCGGGAAGTTAGCTTTAATAATACCAGTAATAACGTTAACCGATGGCCTTTGTGTAGCAATAATTAGGTGGATACCAATAGCACGGGCCAGCTGAGCTAAACGGGCTATAGGGGTTTCAACCTCTTTACCGGCAGTCATAATAAGGTCGGCAAATTCATCAACAACCAGTACAATATAAGGCAGAAAACGGTGACCGTTTTCAGGATTAAGTTTACGTTGCCTAAACTTGTCGTTATATTCTTTAATATTTCTAACCATTGCATCTTTTAAAAGGCTGTAACGGTTATCCATCTCAATACATAAAGAGTTTAATGTATTGATTACTTTAGTATTATCGGTTATTATAGCTTCTTCTGTATCAGGAAGTTTAGCAAGATAATGTCTTTCTATTTTATTGAAAAGCGTAAGTTCAACCTTTTTAGGGTCAACCAATACAAATTTAACTTCTGCCGGATGTTTTTTGTATAGTAGGGAGGTAAGTAATGCATTTAAACCAACCGATTTACCCTGACCAGTAGCACCTGCCATTAAAAGGTGGGGCATTTTTGCAAGGTCTACCACAAATGTTTCATTTGAAATAGTTTTACCTAATGCTACGGGTAATTCCATTTCGGCATTTTGGAATTTAGGAGAAGCAATAACACTTTTCATAGACACCATAGTAGGGTTTTTATTAGGTACTTCTATACCAATGGTGCCTTTACCGGGAATAGGTGCAATAATACGTATACCTAAAGCTGATAATGATAATGCAATATCATCTTCAAGATTTTTGATTTTAGAGATTCGTATCCCTGCTTCAGGGACAATTTCATATAGGGTAACAGTAGGACCAACTGTAGCTTTAATTTGAGCTATGTCAATTTTGTAGTTTTTAAGAGTATCTACAATCCTATTCTTGTTTTCTTCTAATTCCTCTTGGTTAATGGTTATACCGCCCGAAGAATATTCCTTTAACAGCTCGATGGAGGGTACCTGATAATTTGAAAGTTCAAGGGTAGGATCAAACTCACCAAAATCGGCTACCAGTTTTGATGCAAGGTTTTCTTCTACAACGTCTTCCTCTGCCGATTTTTCTATAACAAAATTATCGTCATCTGTTTTAATGGTATCATCATTAGCGGCTTCAGATTCTTTTTCCTTTACGGCAGGATTAAGGTTAATTTCTGAAGAGTGACTGATAGTAGGTTTTAGTGATTCTTTGTCAATCTCGAAAGCCGACTTAGTTTCATTAGTTTTTAATTCTATGTTTTCAAGCTCAGGGTCATTTTCTTCGTCATAATCAGGTTCTGTAGGAGATGTACTATTATTAGTTTGGATTGGAGCTGCGGTAAAATTACTGTCAGCCTGTTGGGTAGCCATTTCCTGAAGTTTTCTTTCTTCTTCGGCTGCTTCTCTTTCCTGCTGTCTTTTTTCAAAGTAAGCTTTAATAGCATCAGGTGATATTTTAATTCTAAGAATAAGAAATACAACTAATCCGAAAATCAATACTAATAATGTGCCTGTTTTGGCAAGATAATCCTGCATGTAAAGGTTTATCTCATAACCTATAACACCTCCTAATTGAGGGAGATAGCTGTTAAAGAAACCGAATAGTACAGATAGTATGATTGCCAGGTATAAATCCCAGAAAAGTGTTTTTTTAAGTTTGCTTACAGGTAAATCTAATACAAGGTAGGAGCCAAGTAAAAAGAAAAAACGAATAAAAATAAACGATGCTACCCCAAAGCCACGGTATAAAAATAGGTCTGCAAGGTAAGCACCAAACTTACCAAGCCAATTGTAAACTTTTTCCTGTCTGTCTCCTAAAACCGTAAGTCCGCTTTGGTCAAAATCACCATAGAGGAAATAGGAAACAAACGAAAGTAACAATGCTATCGAAAAAAGTAAAAACAATGCTCCCAGCAAGACCTTTTGGGATCTTGATAGTTGAAATTTCTTTTTTTCTGAAGCAGGTTTAGCTTCTTTTTTGTCGGTATTTTTTTTATTGCTTTTTGCCATTTATAAACTTGATCTATTTGTAAAAATAGAATAAAACCTTAAATCAGCAGAAAAATTTAGGGTAATAAATTATTATGCCGACAATAACAGCACAAAGTGCCGCAAAAAATACGGCACCGGCTGCAATGTCTTTTATAAATCCTATCTTTTCGTGATATTGCGGATGAATGAAGTCGGCTATTTTTTCGACAGCAGTATTAAGTCCCTCTATACTTAAAACCATTCCTATAGCCAGTGTTTGAAAAAGCCATTCGGTAGCAGATATTTCAAAATAAAATCCTGCTATGGTTACCAGTACACCAATTGATGCCTGTACCATTATACTGTGTTCGGTGGCTATAAGTTTACAGGCACCTTTAAAAGCATAGGTAAAGCTTTTAATCCTGCCGATAATAAACCTGTTATCCTTCATTAAAGAGAATTATTAAAGTGCTGCAAGAGCATTTTCATAATTAGGCTCGTCTGCAATTTCAGAAACCTGCTCTGTATATTTTACGTTACCGTTTTCATCTAATACTACAACAGCACGAGAATGTAATCCTGCAAGAGGTCCGTCTGCAATAGTAAGCCCGTAATTATTACCAAAAGCACCATCTTTAAAGTCAGAAAGTGTAATAACATTATCAAGACCTTCCGCACCACAAAAACGTTTTTGAGCAAATGGTAAGTCGCGCGATATACAAAGTACTTTCGTATTTTCAAGAGAAACGGCCTGCTCGTTGAATTTTCTTACAGATGTAGCACATGTTCCTGTATCTATACTAGGGAAGATGTTAAGCACTAATTTAGAACCTTTAAAATCAGCAAGTGATGCTGGTGAAAGATCTGCTTTTATAAGTGTAAATTCTGGTGCTGCTGTACCGTTTTGAGGCAGCTCGCCCGATGTTTTTATCGGATTTCCTCCTAAAGTTATATTAGCCATTTTAATAGATTTGATTAGCTAACAAAAGTAAGAAAATATATTATAAGACGGAGGTAGTACCTCTAGTTTTATAAATACATTAAGAGTATAAAAAATCTATTTTCAGCTAAATGTTTAAAGGTTAAAGCTCATCTATTTTTTTACGTTTGGTTTCTTTTATCGATTTATAATGGGTAGGTGTGAAGCCTGTTATTTTTTTAAACTGACTCGATAAGTAAGCGGCACTGCTATATCCCATTTTATCGGCAATCTCACTAAGGGACATTTCATCATAAACCAAAAGTTCCTTTACTTTTTCTATGCGTTGTGCTATATAGTATTTTTCGATAGTTGTCCCCTCAACATCAGAGAACAGGTTACTAAGGTAAGTATAATCGTAATGCATCTTTTCGGCGAGCCAAAACGAAAGATTTTGATTAAGTACTTCTCCCGAATGATGTACAAGGGCTATAATCTCATTTTTAATCTGTTCTATAAGTCTGATCCTCTTATCGTTGATTATCTCAAAACCTAAACGGGTAAGTGATTCTTTCAGTTGATGTAATTGTGAGACAGATAAATCTCCTTCTATATTAACTTCTCCCAGTTCTATTGATTTTATTGATGCTTTTATGGCTTCGAGTTCGGTTCTAACCGCCATAATACAGCGATTGCAAACCATATTTTTTATGTAGAGTTGCATAGTGTAGTTTAATATTTAAACAAATGTAAATAAAAAACGCTCCCTGTTTCCAGGAAGCGTTTATTTATCGAAATTATGATAAACCTAATTTTTGTCAATCGCACCGAGAACACGCGACATAAATGTGTTAAGTGCCTCTTTACGATCCATACCGTCTTTAACTAATTTATTTACCTCAAGGGCTCCATACATATTCGAGATAAGCTCTCCAATTACATCAAGTTCTTCGTCTTTAAGAGAAGGAACTTCGGTTAATGCCTCAAGTACGTCCAGAGTTTCAATTATGTAATCCTGGTCGTTATCTTCTATAAACTGAGTTAAATGCTTAATTACTGGTAACTTCATTGACTAAATCGGTTAATACGTCTAATTTGTTTGTTTGTACCTGATTTACAAGGTTTCCGTTTTTGAAGGTAGCAAACGTAGGTAGGTTATCTACTTTAGCCAGCTTTCTGGATTCCGGATAGTTTTCGGCATCAGCTAATACAAACGTTATGTTTTCATTTTCTGAAGCCATTTTTTTGAATTTCGGCTTCATGATTCTGCAGTTTCCGCACCATCCTGCTGAATATTGTACTACTACAATTGGTTCAGCTGATACGATTTCTGCAAGATTATCTTTTTCCAGTTCCTGTAACATGGCTTCGTCAAATATTTATTAGTTTACACTTAGGTAAGATGCAACACCATTACGGTCTGCAGTCATAGCTTCTTTACCTTCTTCCCAGTTTGCAGGACAAACTTCACCTTTAGTTTGTACGTGAGTATAAGCATCAATTAGTCTGATGTACTCGTTTACGTTACGACCAAGAGGCATATCGTTTACACTTTCATGGAAAATTTTTCCTGTTTCATCGATTAGGTAAGTAGCTCTGTAAGTTACGTTAGAACCTTCAAGTAAAACTGAATCAGTTTCTTCATTGTAACCTGCCGTTTCAACATCAAGAATACCAAGAATGCTTGAAAGGTTTCTGTTAGTATCTGCGATAAGCGGGTAAGTAACACCTTCTATACCACCGTTTGCTTTTGGAGTGTTTAACCAAGCGAAGTGAACTTCGTTAGTATCACAAGAAGCACCAATTACGATAGTGTTTCTCTTTTCAAACTCACCAAGGGCAGCCTGGAAAGCGTGAAGTTCTGTAGGGCATACAAAAGTGAAATCTTTAGGGTACCAGAATAAAAGTACTTTTTTGTTATTGTTTACAGCTTCTTCAAATACATTGATTTTAAGGTTGTCACCCATTTCTGAGATAGCATCAACTGTAATGTTTGGGAATTTTTTTCCTACTAAAGACATACTATTAATTAATTTTTATGGTTTATAATTTTTATTTGTTGCAAAGATAGATTTTAATAGCTTTTGGTTATATCTACCATCATCATTTATCCCTATTGAAATATAGAAATTCCTTATGTTGAACGTAGTTTTCCGGCTAACGTTCTGATTTTTATACCAAGAGCAGCAAAGGTAAGCGTCATTATAGGGCTTAGTATATTAAAAAAGGCGTACGGTAAATAGGTAAGGGTGGGTACACCAAGAACTCCCGACTGGTAGGCACCACAGGTATTCCATGGTACGAGTACTGAAGTAACAGTACCCGAATCTTCCAAGGTACGGCTCAGATTTTCAGGAGCAAGTCCTTTTTCACGATAAGCTTCGGCAAACATTTTACCCGGAACTACAATTGCCAGATATTGGTCTGAAGCTGTAACATTTAAAACAATACAGCTTCCTACAGTACTTGCAAAAAGACCAAAGATGCCATTGGCTACTTTAAGCATTGCATTACTTATAACTTTAAGCGCACCAATAGCTTCCATTATACCTCCAAATACCATAGCACATATTATAAGCCATATGGTAGAGAGCATTCCTACCATGCCTTTTGACTGAAACAAGTCCTGAAGGGTTTCATTTGAGGTTTCTACTGTACTGCTAATGGTAATGGAATTCATAATTCCTTTATATCCTGAAATGAAATCCAGTTTTTCACTTCCGCCAATTTTAGCTACTAGTTCAGGTTGGAATATTAATGCGAATAGTCCGCCTAATAATGTACCTATTAACAAAGCAATAAGCGGTTCGGTTTTTTTAACAATAAGTGCAATTACTATTACCGGTACTACAAATAACCACGGACTTATAGTGAAACTTTCCTTAATAGCAATAAGTGTAGCCTGAGTATTTTCAGCACTATTATCTATTGACTGGGTAAGTCCTAATATAATAAACAGTATTAGTGTTATTATGTATGTAGGGACTGTGGTGTAAGCCATATATTTTATATGGGTAAACAAGTCAGTCCCTGCCATAGCAGGCGCAAGGTTTGTAGTATCTGAAAGAGGAGACATCTTATCACCAAAATATGCTCCTGAGATAACTGCTCCGGCAACCATTCCTGCATTAATATGCATGGTGTTTCCAATTCCTATTAATGCAACACCAATTGTAGCTGAAGTAGTCCATGAACTACCAGTGGCTATTGATATTATAGAACAGATAATTACGCAGGCAGGAAGGAATATCTCGGGATGTAAAATTTTAAGCCCGTAATAAATCATTGCAGGTACAATACCGCTTACAAGCCACGTGCCCGAAAGAGATCCTACCAGTAAAAGTATCAATATAGCCCCTGATGTAGATTTAATGTTTTTAGATACTTTATTGAGCATCTTATTGTATGGTACCTTATTGATAAAACCAACAATAGCAGCAAAAGCTCCACCCATCAATAAAACGAACTGATTGGAACCACCAATAGCATCACTTTTAAAAATGTAAACGTTGATAGCTAAAAAGCCGACAAGTAGTATGATTGGAATTAAAGCCTGGGTAAGACTTATTTGTTTGGTGTTTTTATCCGGTATATTATTCATGAAGTGCCTTGCGAATTAAAAGAACGCAATATAGTAAAAATCTGATATTTAGTAAGGAGGGGAGTGGTAGTATTTTTAATAACCTGAGTTATTCTTCGTTACTGTTTTTTAATCGTTGTATCATCTCCTTCATCTGTTCGATTTCTTTTTGTTGGGACTCGATTATTTTTTTAGATAGTTCCTGTACTTCAGGATCTTTTAAATCGGCATGCTGACTTGATAATATAGCTGATGAATGATGCGGAATCATAGCCTCCATATATCGTACATCGTTTATATAAGTTTGTGTTCTCAGCATAACAAAAGTGGCTGTAAAAAGCAGTACACCTGTTATAATTAACACATTGTTCTTTTTACGGTTTTTATACATTCGCTGCATAAATAAAAGCATAATAAAGCCCATAGGGACTACCATTAATATTGTCATATAAAAACGGTTGAGGCTAAAATAAATATGCTCTTCACTAGCTATATTGGTATACATTATGGCGTACATCACTATAAACGAAACCAGTAGCATGAGTAAAAACTTTCCGTAGTTTCCTTTTTCCATTACATTGCAATTTATAGTTTAACAAAGGTAAAATTACAAATTAACTATAGGTAACTATGTTATAGATAAGTGAAAGTATTAGCAAACAACTTATTTCCATGCTTCAAATAAAATAAGTAATGCCGTTTTTGTGCCTTCAAAATATTTACCTTCTATAAAATTAGGGACGAAATAATCATTAATTAATTTTAGACAGAATTCATCACTAATAACTTCCTGTGTGCCTATCCCTGTGTTTATCCTTATTTTACGCAGAGTTTTGCTAAAAACTATAGATAGTCCATTGTTTTTATCGGCTTTCCCAATACCCCATTTAGAGGATAAATCTAACGAATATTGAGCGAAATCAGTATAATTCCCTATGTTATCAATAGTTATCACAGCGATTTCGTTACCGGTTTCATTTTCAAAGTCAGTAATTAATTTTTCAAGCTCTTCAATCTGTTCTGTAGTAAAAACACCTTCAAAATCATTTACATAACCAACAGGGGAAGGAAAAGAAGTTTCCTGTTCTTTTTCCTGAGCAGTAATAAAGGTTAATGGTATAAGTATAAGGAATACTAAATAAGCGATTTTTGATTTCATTTCTAGTTGGTGTTTGTTCTTATAAATATAAATAAAAAAGGCTATCCCAAACAAGGATAGCCTTTTTGTTATTTAGTAAGTTCTTATAAGTGAATCACTTCACCATAAGCATCTGCAACAGCTTCCATTACCGCTTCACTCATAGTAGGGTGAGGGTGAACTGCTTTTAGTATTTCGTGACCTGTAGTTTCAAGTTTACGCGCTACTACTGCCTCAGCAATCATATCGGTAACGCCGGCACCAATCATGTGGCAACCTAACCATTCTCCATACTTAGCATCAAAAATAACTTTCACAAAACCATCAGGAGTACCTGCGGCTTTTGCTTTACCTGATGCTGTAAACGGGAATTTACCTACTTTAAGCTCATATCCTTTTTCTTTAGCCTGTTTTTCTGTAAGACCTACAGAAGCAATTTCAGGAGTAGCATAAGTACATCCGGGGATATTACCGTAATCAAGAGGTTCTACATGCATACCTGCTATTTTCTCAACACAAAGAATACCTTCTGCTGAAGCAACGTGTGCAAGTGCCTGACCGGGAACAACATCACCAATAGCGTAGTAACCAGGGATGTTTGTTTGATAGTAGCTGTTTACTAATATTTTATCTCTGTCTGTAGCGATACCAACTTCTTCAAGACCGATGTTCTCGATGTTTGATTTGATACCTACTGCAGAAAGAACGATATCTGCTTCAAGAATTTCCTCTCCTTTAGCTGTTTTTACAGTAGCTTTAACTCCGTTACCGGTAGTGTCTACTTTTTCAACAGAAGAGTTAGTCATAATTTTGATACCTGCTTTTTTAAGCGAACGCTCAAATTGTTTTGATACGTCTTCATCTTCAACAGGAACAATGTTCGGCATAAATTCAACGATAGTTACCTGAGTTCCCATCGCATTGTAAAAATGAGCAAACTCAACACCAATAGCTCCAGATCCAACAACAATCATAGATTTTGGTTGTTCAGGTAATGTCATTGCCTGACGGTATCCTATAACTTTTTTACCATCCTGAGGAAGGTTAGGAAGTTCTCTTGAACGAGCTCCTGTAGCTATAATGATATGATCGGCGCTAATTTCGCTTGTTTTACCATCTTTATCGGTTACATCTACTTTTTTACCTGCTTTTACTTTACCGGTACCATAGATAACCTCAATTTTATTTTTTTTCATAAGGAACTGAACACCTTTGCTCATACCATCGGCAACACCACGGCTACGTTCAATTACCTTATCAAAGTCTTTATCAAACTCTTTTACTGTTAATCCGTAATCAGAAGCATGCTTAAGGTAGTCAAAAACCTGAGCACTTTTTAAAAGCGCTTTGGTAGGGATACACCCCCAGTTAAGGCATATACCTCCAAGGTTTTCCTTTTCTACAACAGCTACTTTAAATCCTAGCTGAGAAGCCCTGATAGCAGTTACATAACCACCAGGACCGCTTCCTAAAACAATAATATCGTATTTCATCAGTATGTATTTTACCGGTTATTTTTACGCGTACGAAAATAAGTATTTATTTGCTTATTATAAAATGTTTGGATTTATTTCGTTTTATCTAAAAAATAAATATTAAACATACTTTTTTTGTTAAAAAGCACATTAAGTAATAAATAATTTAGCTATACTTAACATGTGTTAACAATTTATTTGTAATTTTACTAGTATTAAATCAAACCACGACCTATAAAAGACTATCAATCTTTTTTATGTTTTTGTGATATTTAATTTATAACTAATTGTTACAAAAATAATGTAGTGAAGGAATCATGAAGAACAATCCTTTTCCAGTTAACCAATTTTACCCACAAAACAAATTAAGGATTATGAGGATTTTAAGTTTAATTTTGTCAACAATCGCTTTTTTCTCTACTGCCTTTTATGCTGTAGCAGAATTTCCCGACCTTACAACAGCAGGGGGAGTGTTATATTTTCTTATGCTGGTTATTTTGCTTTTAATATTTATTACCGCTATTGTGCTGAGCTTACCGTCAGGTATAGTAAGGTTTGGTAATAAATTTAAATAATACCACAACGAAACAATCACCAAAAACAAAAGGCTGCCATTTGGCAGCCTTTCTTATTTCTTTAACCTTGAATATTATTTCTGGTTTTTCATTTCTTTTTCAATCATGTCGTAGAACTGATCGATTTTAGGAAGAATAAGTATTCTTGTTCTTCTGTTTCTTGCACGTCCTTCGGCAGTGTCGTTAGACTCTAAAGGAACATACTCACCACGACCTGAAGCTACAAGTCTGCCCGGCTCAATACCAAAGTCCTGTTGTAGTATTCTTACGATTGAAGTAGCACGCTTAACACTTAAATCCCAGTTATCCTGTAGTACAGGGTTTTTAATTGGCACATTATCAGTGTGGCCTTCAACCATACATTCAAAGTTTGATTTATCTTTTACAATAGCTGCAACTTTACCTAAAATTTCTTTAGCTCTATCGCTTACCTGATAGCTACCGCTTTTGAATAAAAGTTTATCGGCAATAGAGATGTATACAACGCCTTTTTCAACATTAACTTCAATATCCGGATCATCTATACCAACAGCTCTTTTAACACTGGTAACTAAAGCTAAGGTAACAGAATCTTTACGGGTAATTGCGTCCTGTAATCTTGAAATTTTAAGGTCTTTCTCCTTAATCATTTCAAGTGATTTCTCTACGTTAGCAGCGTCTTTAGATGATAGGGTTGCCATTGTGTTATGAAGATCGGAGTTGTTCTTTTTAAGATAGTCAACCTGATCGGTCAAAACATTTTTTTCAGCTAAACAAGTATTCAACTTGATAGTAGCCGTATTAAGCAGATCCTGGATCTCTTTGTTCTTTGCTTCTAACTCGGCAATCTTCTTTTTGGATCCACACGATGTCAGCGTCATTGCTGCCAATGATAGTAATAGAACGGTTCTTTTCATAAGATTTGAAAAATTAATATTTGAAACAAAATTATGTATATTCCTGCAAATATTAACGTACTGTGCTATAAACTATTGTTAAAATTTTTCTTACCCGAAATGAAATAATCGTAAACAATACTCTTTGTTTTATAGTAGTTTTTGTATTGTTTTGATTTTCTTTTGTTTAAAAATTTAAACAATCGGGTATAAAAATAAAAATGTGCTTTTAGTACAGCCCATAAATGTGCAAATTTTCCCTGAGAGACGAATCGAAGTCCGGCAATACCGTCAAAACATAAACGTATAAAAAACACCGGTATCAGTTTGCTTTTTGGCAGATTTTTAGTCATCATCCAGAGGGAATTCCTAAAATTAAGGAAAGTCTTTTTAGGATTGGTATTTTTTAGGGTAGCTCCGCCTACATGATATACATATGAACTTCCGCAAACTTTTATTTTGTGGTTTTTATTAAAAGCCCTCCAACATAAGTCAATCTCTTCCTGATGTGCAAAGAAATCCTCATCAAGTCCGCCAAGTTCCCAAAACACATTTTTACGGATAAAAAAACACGCTCCCGAAGCCCAGAATATTTCAATATTATCATTATACTGCCCGTTATCCTTTTCAAGAGTTTCAAAAATACGACCACGACAGTAGGGGAAACCATATTTATCTAAAAAACCTCCGGCAGCACCTGCATATTCAAAAGTATCTCTTTTGTAATAATCAAGTATTTTAGGTTGTACTATAGCTGTTTCGGGGTCTTTTTCAAACAATTCGGCAATCGGTAATAACCAGTTTTCGGTTACTTCAATGTCCGAATTTATTAGCGCATAAATATCCTCATCAACTTGCTTTAAGGCTTCATTATATCCTTTAGCGTAACCGTAATTTCCTTTATTTTCAATAATTTTTATTTGAGGGAAAGTAGATTTTACATAAGAAACAGATTCATCTGTAGAGGCGTTATCGGCTACATATATGGCAGCGTTCCCGGAATATTTGATTATAAATGGTAGAAACTCTTCTAAAAGTTTCTTTCCGTTCCAGTTTAAAATTACTACAGCTATATTATTCATTGGTTAATTGTAAAATCAGGCAGGTTGCGCAGGAACTGATATCGCTCCTTTTCATAATCCATTTGGCAAAAGTAATGATTTAAGCCGTTTGTAACCATCATATAGTTGGCTTTTAAAACCATATTGTAACGAGCAATCTGGTCAAAAACATTTTGGGTTATTTTTACTTCGGGAGCTTTACATTCCACAAGAAGGAAAATACTGCCATCAGGATTAAAAACTACAGCATCATATCGTTTTGTTAGTCCGTTAACCTTAAGTACTTTCTCTACATTAATATACGATTTTGGGTATTTCTGTTCAAGCAGTAAATACTGTACTACATGCTGTCTTACCCATTCTTCAGGAGTAAGGAGAATGAATTTTTTACGTACTTCATCAAAAATGGCGATTTTATTTTCACTATTTTTGAATCGGAAAGTATAGTTAGGAAAATTAAGCTTTTGCATATGGCAAATGTATAGTTTTTTTAATTTTTAACTTATTAAACAATTATCCGGTGGACGAAGTAATTAAAATTGTTAACGATATTAAGCAGGGCAATATTAAGCCCATTTATTTTTTTATGGGGGAAGAGCCTTATTACATTGACAGGCTTACCGATTATATTGAAGACAATATTCTTACTGAAGAAGAGAAAGGGTTTAACCAAACGGTTTTATATGGTAAGGATGTTAGTATAGAAGATGTTATGTCCAGTGCCCGCAGGTACCCAATGATGGCCGAAAGACAGGTTGTTATTGTAAAAGAAGCTCAGGAACTGTCCAGAACTATCGATAAGCTGGAAGCTTATGCCCAAAATCCGCAGCCTACCACCGTGTTGGTATTTGCTTATAAATATAAAACACTGGATAAACGTAAAAAAGTTACCAAAACACTGGAAAAAGCCGGACTGGTATTTGAAAGCAAAAAACTTTATGAAAATCAAGTAGGAGAGTGGATAAAAAGAGTGCTTTCAGGGAAAGGGTATACTATTGAACCTAAAGCGGCTGCAATGCTTGTTGAGTTTTTAGGTAACGATTTGAGTAAAATAAACAATGAGCTTGAAAAGCTGATTATAATACTGCCTAAAGGTACTGCTATATCTCCTAAACATGTTGAGGAAAACATAGGTATAAGTAAGGACTATAATGTTTTTGAATTACGTAAAGCAATAGGAGAGAGAGATCAGTTAAAGGCTTACAGAATTGCCGACCACTTTTCTCAAAACCCAAAAGATAACCCGCTTGTAATGACAACGGGATTGGTTTTCGGTTTCTTTTCTCAGTTACTGCAATATCACGGACTTAAAGATAAAAGCGCTGCTAATGCAGCAAGGGTGTTAAAGGTTAATCCGTACTTTATGAAAGACTACGATATCGCATTACGTAATTATCCTATGAAAAAAGTGAGTGCTATTGTAGCTGCATTAAGAGATATTGATGTGAAGAGTAAAGGGGTGGGAGCAAATGCTATATCACAGGCCGATTTGTTAAAAGAGATGCTTGTTAAAATATTTAATTGATAAAAATGTACGATATTTGCAGGCTTAATCCTGTAATAAAGAATATACAAAATGGGAATGAATAAAAACACCATCTTCGGATGGGCTTCTTTTATATTGTTTTTAATTGGCGCGGCGCTTGTTTTACTTGGGGTTTTAAAATATCCTGATTATGCTATTGGTTTTTCGGTAGTTGGGATAGGTTTCTTTGCTATATCCTGGGCTTTTAATGCTTTAAAAGGCAGAGTTTAGTTTATTAGTTTTCTTTCCTTTAAAAAGCTATAATAAAATTAATGTTTTAACATTTTATGTTAGAATGTATTTTTTATTACCTTTACTTTGTTATATCCTATTTGTTTAAGTAAAATACCCCATTGCTTTACTAATGGAAAAAAATAATTTTCCTATACCACCTAACGAAAAAGAAAGGCTATATGCCCTTGCCAGCTATAACATACTAGACACTCTTTCGGAAAAAGAATTTGATGATATAGTTCATCTTGCTTCTTATATTTATAAAGCTCCTATAGCTTTAGTTTCTTTCATCGATAAAGACCGACAATGGTATAAAGCTAAAATTGGCATGGAAGTTCCTGAAATGCCAAGACAGGATACTTTTTGCCAGCATGTAATTATGCAGGATGAATGTGTTGTAGTGCCTGATGCTACAAAACATCCTGTTTTTAAGGATAATCCAAATGTACAGGGTGAATTTGGAGTACGTTTTTATGCCGGAGTTCCCTTAAGGACAGATGATGGTTTAAATATAGGTACCATATGTGTTGTAGATACTGTTGCCAGGGACATTGATGAAGATCAGCAAAAGGCTCTTACTACTTTGGCACATCATGTAATGAATCAGTTGGAGATACGAAAAAGGAATATAAACCTTAGGGAAGAAGTAGCCCGGCTGGCTAAAAAAGAGCTGGAGTCTGTCAGTAGGGAACTGGAAAGTTATAAAACAGCGCTGGACGAAACCTCGGGTATATTAATATTTGATAAAGAAGGTATAATCACTTTTGTTAATGAAACAACCTGTAGCTATAGCGGGTATACTAAAGATGAATTAATAGGTACTCATATTAAAGACACTAATACGGGTTATAATAAAGAGAGTATTTATACCAGTTTATGGAATACTGTTAGTGCCGGTTATGTATGGAAAAATGAAATTCAAAGCATAACTAAAGAGGGAAAATCATACTGGATGGAAGTAGTAGTTGTGCCTTTTCTTAATAAATCAGGACATCCGTTTAAGTATGTAGAAATAGCAAATGATATAACCGACAGAAAGGCTGTAGAGGCCGAACTTATAAAAGCAAAAGAGGTTGCCGAAAAAGCAATTTTTGTAAAAGATAGTTTTATGGCAAATATGAGCCATGAAATTCGTACCCCGATGAATGCTATTATAGGGTTTACAGATTTGCTTGCCCGTACCGATCTTAATGATAAACAACGTGAGTTTGTTACTAATGTTCAAACTGCAGGAGATAATCTTTTACTTATTATCAATGACATACTTGATCTTTCTAAAATAGAATCAGGTAAATTGGTTATTGAACATTCTAAATTTAATTTAAAGTCGGCTTTAAAGCATGTTTATGATTTGCTTAAAGTAAAGGCCATGCAATCAGAACTTGAATTTAATCTTTTCCTCGATGCTAATATGCCTGAAACTGTGGTAGGGGATAAAGGACGTATTAATCAGATTTTGATGAATCTTGCCGGTAATGCCATAAAATTCACTGAAGAAGGTGATGTTACCATATCGGTTAAAAAGATAGATGAAACTGAAAAGAGCTGCAAACTCAAATTCTCTATTAAAGATACCGGTATTGGTATAGAAAAAGGTAAGCTTGAAGCTATTTTTGATCGTTTTACTCAGGCAGAAGAAAGTACAACACGTCGTTTTGGAGGTACCGGACTTGGCCTGAATATCGTAAAACAGCTTGTTGAACTAATGAACGGTGAAATAAGCGTGAATAGTAAACCGGGTAAGGGATCTGAATTCTACTTTGTTCTTGATTTTGAAAAAGCCGGTGTTGATGAAGAAATCAAAGAACAGCAAGAAGAAAATAAACCAAGCGATTCTTTAGGTAAACTTTCAGTATTGCTATGTGAGGATAATTTTCTTAATCAGCATTTAGCGAAAAATATTGTAAAAGGCTTTGGCTTTGATATTGATATTGCTAATAATGGTCAGGAAGGTTTGGATATGCTTGAAAAAAACAAATATGACCTTATCTTAATGGATTTGCAAATGCCGGTTAAAGACGGTTATCAAACTACAACTTATATAAGAAACGAGTTAAAAAGCACTATTCCTATTATTGCTATTACAGCACATTCCTTAATTGGCGAACAGCAAAAGTGTTTTGACCTTGGTATGAATGCTTATGTTTCTAAGCCTTTCAAGCAGGAAGAACTTCTGGATAAGATTAGAGAAGTAATCGTAAAATAACGAATTGACAAATAAGCTCCACAGGTAATTTGAAATTTTTACATTTCAAACTATCTTTGTTGTTTACAAATACAGAATAATTAATCTAATTACATATAATGTCAGACGATAAGAAAGTAATATTTTCAATGTCCCGAGTAAGTAAAACTTACCAGGGAGCAAACAAACAGGTATTGAAGGATATATACCTTAGCTTTTTTTACGGGGCTAAAATTGGTATCCTTGGTCTAAACGGTTCCGGTAAATCATCGTTATTAAAAATCATTGCCGGTGTAGATAAAAGTTATCAGGGAGACGTAGTTTTTGCTCCGGGATATACTGTAGGCTATTTAGAGCAGGAACCACAGTTAGATGAAAATAAAACGGTTATTGAGATTGTTCGTGAAGGTGTGGCCGAAACTGTTGCTTTACTTGACGAATTCAATAAAATTAACGATATGTTCGGTTTACCTGAAGTATATGAGGATGCCGACAAAATGCAGAAGCTTATGGACCGCCAGGCTGAGCTTCAGGATAAAATTGATGCTGCTGGAGCGTGGGAGCTTGATAACAAGCTTGAAGTAGCTATGGATGCACTTCGTACTCCGGATCCAGATACTCCTATAAAAGTACTTTCAGGTGGTGAGAAAAGAAGGGTGGCCTTATGCCGTTTATTGCTTCAACAGCCAGATGTACTTCTTTTAGATGAGCCCACCAACCACCTTGATGCCGAAAGCGTATTGTGGTTAGAGCAGCACTTACAGCGTTATGCAGGTACTGTAATTGCGGTAACACACGACCGTTATTTTCTTGATAATGTTGCCGGATGGATTCTTGAACTTGACAGAGGAGAAGGTATTCCGTGGAAAGGAAACTACTCTTCATGGCTTGATCAAAAGGCTAAAAGACTGGAGCAGGAGGAAAAAACTGCATCTAAACGCAGAAAAACACTTGAACGAGAGTTAGACTGGGTTAGACAGGGTGCTAAAGGCCGTCAAACAAAACAAAAAGCCCGTTTACAAAACTACGACAGGCTATTAAATGAAGATCAAAAACAACTTGAAGAAAAGCTTGAAATTTATATTCCTAACGGACCTCGTTTAGGTACTAATGTTATTGAAGCTAAAGGTGTTTCAAAGGCTTTTGGTGACAAGCTTTTATATGAAAACCTAAACTTTACCTTGCCGCAGGCGGGTATAGTAGGGATTATTGGTCCAAACGGTGCTGGTAAAACTACTATCTTTAAGATGATAATGGACGAACAAACTCCAGATAAAGGAGAGTTTGAAGTTGGGGATACTGTTAAGATTGCTTATGTAGACCAAAGTCACTCAAATATTGATCCTGAAAAATCAATTTGGGAAAACTTCTGTGACGGTCAGGAATTAATTATGATGGGAGGCCGTCAGGTTAATTCAAGAGCTTACTTAAGCCGATTTAATTTTAGTGGTAGTGAGCAAAACAAAAAAGTATCTGCTCTTTCGGGAGGTGAAAGAAACAGACTTCACTTGGCTATGACCCTTAAGGAGGAAGGTAACGTACTTTTACTGGATGAGCCAACAAACGACTTAGATATTAATACACTAAGGGCTCTAGAGGAAGGTTTGGAGAACTTTGCCGGATGTGCGGTTATTATTTCTCACGATCGTTGGTTCCTTGACAGGGTTTGTACCCATATTCTGGCTTTTGAAGGCGATTCGGAAGTTTACTTCTTTGAAGGAAGCTTCTCTGAATATGAAGAGAACAGGAAAAAACGCTTAGGTACTGATTTAACACCTACTCGTATTAAGTATAAAAAACTTATCAGATAAATAAAAAAGGGAGCTTAAAAGCTCCCTTTTTTATTATAGTAATTTTAATAAAACTATTAATACTATTATGTTTAACGGGATGTACCATAGCACCCAGTTAAATTTATTTTTATTAAATACTTTATTATTAGCATAACCACTTAATTTTCCGTAAACCACATCAGTAGCTTTTTCATTATCTCCGGAGTTTATTACTTCCCATGCCTCGTTTATAATGCTGGAAAAAGGTATTCGGTTAAATAGAAAAATAAGGATCTTTTTTACCAAATATGGCAGATTGTTTATTCTGTTTACTATTTCAGTAGCACTTACATGAGCTTTAGCCAGTTTAGTGTCGCCATTCTTAGCTTGATTACTTGCAGTATCTACAGCAATACCACATACTTTTTTTAAGATAGGGGCTAAGCCTTTAAAAGCTTCTCTCGTAACATTTAAGTAAATATAATTATAGGCTTTATAAGCATACCAAAAAGTAAAAACCAGTCCCAAGAGCAATACTAAAATAGGGGTGTAAGTTTTACTGTCTCCAAGGTTAAATAATGAGTATATAAAAAAAGACAGGTTGATTATAGCAATTACTATTAGAGCAAGTATTGACTTAAAAAGCCCCTTTCCGCCATGTTTTATTACTGTTAATGGACTACTCAAAAGAGCTTGTAACTTTTGCAATGCACTATTGTCTACTTCAAAGTTATACTCTTTTGATTTACCATTAGGTGTTTCCAGTTGTAAGGTGATTTCTTCTTTCATTTTATTTGGGTTGTTTTTGACAAGCCAAATATATAATAATAAATAAAAAAAGCGCTCTGTAATTTGCTACAGAGCGCTTTTTTATATACTTAGGTTCTATATTAGAATCTGAATCTAACCCCTAATGCGATATCCGGTCCAAAATCATCCTCACGGAAATCATCAGCAAAATAAAGTTCTGGTCTAAAGTCTAGTGATAACTGTAATGGAATATCAAAGTTATATTCAATACCTATATCACCTGCTAAAAGAGCAAAAACACCACTGTCTTTACTACCATCATAATAACCAGGTTTATCATTGCCAAAACTCCAGGTACCTAAACCACCACCTACACCGGCATACCAGTTAAATCCACCTTCAATGTTCCATACCCATTGGTATAAAGCAACAATTTTAAAAGCATCATAGTTGCTTGAATCTCTCCATCCTAAATCAGCCTCAAGCCTATTGTTACTGGATAGGTATCTTTGGTAAGAGATTTCACCCCCAAAACCGTCATTATCTCCAAGTCTTAATCCAAGTGCATTTTGCCTGTCCTGTGCGTTGCTGCTAATTACTAAACCAAGTAGTAAAAAAGCTGATAAAAATAGTTTCTTCATAATGTTGTTTTAGTTATTTATTTAACAAATATAAGGTGTTGATTTTTGTAAGAATAGTTTCTTTTCAAATATTTAACATCTTTATTTAAGCGGCTTCAGGGCTTATTCCACATTATAAACAGATAAAATTTCTTCCTGATGTTCTTCAAGAGATTGAGGTAAAGGAAGTTCTATTCCAAAGGTGTCGGCCAGTTCATATTGCATATCGGTCACAGTATGAACCATGCCAATTCCGTTAGCGTAATATTGAGTTGAAATCAGGACATCTTGTGTAGGTAAAATAGTATAAGGGATTGGTATATCGGGTATGGAAACAACTACTTTAAGGCTAAGTTTAACTGCTACAGCTTTTACATTATTATAAGATTGTCCATCGGGAGTTGTATATGAAGCATAGCTTTCACCTGCCTCTGTTGTAAGAGAATAGCTAACACTTATCTCAAATCCTTCAATTTCCTGTTGGTTTTGCCCGTTAAAAGTTGAAAGTACTGTTCCCGTAGCTGCATTAGGATCAAAAACAACAAAATCGCTAACTGTTAAGTCAATTGGTATTTCAGGTATACCAGTATCTATGCCGCCGCTTAGTAAAAGTTTACCATCTGCGTTTCTTATGGCATTGTTGTTTAAAGCCATGGAATAGAAACCAATAGGGAAGCTTTCGGTCTTAAATCTTTTATAAGTAAGGTTGTTTATTATAGTGTCATCTGCAATATACAAAGAGTCTCTTCCTGTAGTTCCTGCAACGCTTACATCATATACCCAATAATTACCTATCGTTAAAGGGATGGCATTGTTAATTTCAGATGGAGTATTACTGTCATCATCATTTGAACAGGAAATAACAAATAAGCTAAATAGTAGTAATAGGTAATGATTTTTTCTCATTATAGTTTAATTAAGTTAGTTTGAGGCTAAGATAATTAAATTTATTAATGAGGATTATTTCCTGTTAAAAAGTAGTGCAGTCATTAATTCATTTTCCAGCTTTACATCATGATTAGAGATTTCTTCCTCAGTGTCAACTTCAACTTCATTCATATATCTATATAATTTCCATTCTTGGTCGTTATACTCCAAAGCTGTGAGGTTTTCAATCCAGTCGCCCGAATTTAAATAGTTGACGCTCCCTTTCTTATTTTCTTTAACTACCATTTTAGGTTCATGTATATGTCCGCAAACTACATAATCATAATTATTTTCGATAGCTAAATCGGATGCAATGGTTTCAAAGTCAGAAATAAATTTCACTGCTTTTTTTACACTCGACTTTATCTTTTTAGACAGAGAGTAAGGTTCACGCCCCATTTTTACCAGACACCAGTTTATAAAACGATTAAGTAATATTAGATAATCATATCCAATTCCTCCAAGTTTAGCTATCCACTTTGCATGATTAACAGAGTTATCAAATACATCACCGTGAAAAAACCAGGCTTTTTTGCCGTCAATCTCTAAAACAACTTTATCTACAATAGAGAAATTTCCCATAGTGGTGTCGCTAAATTTTCGCAGCATTTCGTCATGGTTACCGGTAATATAATATACATTGGTACCCTTTGCAGCAAAATCAAGTATCCGTTTAACTACCTTCATATGTGATTTTGGGAAATATGATTTTCTAAATTGCCATATATCTATTATATCACCATTCAGGATGAGTGTTTTTGGCTTTATTGTAGAAAGATAAGCCACTAGTTCTTTAGCATGACACCCGTAGGTTCCTAAGTGCACATCTGAAAGAACAACAATGTCAACAATTCTTTTTTTCATTCAGAATGTTTTATTGCAAAATAGACTGATTAACATAAACTGGCGGTTAATTAAACATTAACTTTAGGTTTTGTATGAAATAGGTTATAAAAAGAGATAAAATCTTAAATTTGTATATCAACTTAGACTATAAGATAAAATGGCAGGAAATACATACGGTAATATATATAAACTTACCACTTTTGGGGAATCTCACGGAGCGGCAATAGGGGGCGTTATTGATGGTTGCCCCCCTGGTATATCGCTAGATTTTGATGCCATACAAAAAGAACTTACAAGAAGAAAGCCGGGACAGTCTGCTATTGTGACGCAAAGAAAAGAGGATGATGAAGTTCAGTTCCTTTCGGGAATTTTTGAAGGTAAGACAACAGGTACACCAATTGGTTTTATAATACCGAATACAAATCAGAAATCGTCCGACTACTCACATATAAAAGATGTATATCGTCCATCGCATGCTGATTATGTTTATGAGCAGAAATATGGTATTAGGGATTATAGAGGTGGGGGTAGAAGTTCTGCAAGAGAAACCGCCAGTAGGGTAGTGGCAGGAGCTATTGCTAAACAAATTTTACCTGATATAAAAATTAATGCATTTGTTTCTTCGGTAGGTGATATCTTTATAGATAAACCATATCAGGCATTAGATTTTTCATTAATAGAGAATAATCCGGTACGTTGTCCTGATGAAGCTACTGCCTCAAAAATGGAAGAATATATAAGACAAATTAGAAAGGAAGGTGATACAGTAGGAGGTACTATTACATGTGTTATACAAAATGTTCCTATAGGCCTTGGTGAGCCGGTATTTGACAAACTCCATGCTGAGCTGGGAAAGGCCATGCTTTCTATTAATGCTGTAAAAGGGTTTGAATATGGCAGCGGTTTTTGTGGAGCTAAAATGAAAGGAAGTGAGCATAATGATGCTTTTAACCCCGATGGTACTACAAGATCAAATCTTTCGGGGGGAATTCAGGGAGGGATAAGTAACGGAATGGATATTTATTTCAGGGTTGCTTTTAAACCGGTAGCTACTTTAATTCAGAAGTATGATGCTCTGGATAATACCGGAAATATAGTAAAAATGCAGGGAAAGGGAAGGCATGATCCATGTGTTGTACCAAGAGCAGTACCTATAGTTGAATCTATGGCGGCTATGGTTATAACCGACTTCTACTTTCTTAACAATATGTTTAAATAGGTGTCTATTTATTAAATACTTGTGAAGTAAACTGAATAATACCCTTTATTTTATTAAGAAATGTTAAAATTAAATTGTTTGTCATTTTTTTTTTATTATTTTTGAGTTTAAATTATAAAACTATCATCATGAAGAAAAAATTACTTGCTCTAGCAATGTTTGCTACATCAATTTATTCATTTGGTCAGGTAGCGCTAAATGAAGGTTTTGAAGGTGAAACGCTACCAGACGGTTGGACTACGGTAGACACTAATCCTACTAACAACTGGATTATAATCAATGATCCTGACTATGTAATATCTGGAAACTACAGCGCAGCTGTAAACTGGATTGCAGCAGATCAGGATGAGTCATTAATCAGTCCTTCTTTTAGTCTTGAAGGTTTTACAAGTGCCTATTTTAACTTTAATGCTATTGTAGGTTATGATTATATGGTTTCTCCTGACAATAACGGTGATTTATTTGCTAAAATTTCAACTGACGGAGGTACTACATGGACTGAACTTTGGGTTGAAGAAGATGAAGGTGTTTTTGAAAATTACGTTGTAATTACTAAAAATATTGATATATCTGAATATGTAGGTGAGACTGATGTAATGATTAAATTTCAATATGTAGCTAATGATGCTGATTTAGTTGTTGTTGATAATGTAAGCGTTACAGGTTGTCCAGGTGTTGACGTGGCTAACCTTTCTCTAGCTGATTTAACAGCTGATACAGCTTCATTCACATTTGATGGTTCTTCAGCTTCTTACGATATCGAGTGGGGTGAAGCAGGTTTTGAACTTGGTAGTGGTAATTCTCTAAATGTTACCGAAGGTGCATTTGATTTAACTCCATTAACTCTTAATACAACTTATGAGTTTTACTTAAGATCTAACTGTACAGAAACTGCATATAGCCAATGGGCTGGTCCTTACTCATTCTCTGCATTATTTGATGCTGCAGATCTTCCATATGAATATGGTTTTGAAGCTAACGGAGGATGGAGTTCTCCTGGAGGTTGGACTATAACTACAAATGCTGCTGTAGGAGCTGATGTTGCTTATGAAGGCGAAGGTTTTACTTTCTCTAATACAAGTGCTACTGCTGCTGCTGATGCATGGTTATATTCAAGATCTGTAACTGTTGATGCTGGCGAAACTGTAAACTTTGGTTTCTTTGCTGGTTATGTTGCTTCTGCTGCAGGTCAAACAGCTAATTTTGATTTAACTGTTGGTACTACTTCTGAAGATCAAACAGTAATTCAGTCATTCGCTGTTAACGCTACAACAACAGCTACTTATGCTGGTAAAACTGCTAGTTGGACTGCTACTGAAGCTGGTACTTATGTATTTGCTTTCCACAACAACTCTGCTGCTGTAGGTGCAGGTTCTATTATTTTAGATAATTTTATAGCTACTACAGAACTTAGTACAGAGGATTTCTTAGCTACTCAGCTTTCAATCTATCCTAACCCTGCTACAGATGTAATTAATGTAGCTAACGCACAAAATATTAATGATATTAATATTGTTGACCTTAACGGACGTATTGTTAAGTCTGCTAAATTCAACGGTGTATCTGAAGCTCAGGTTAACATTTCTGATCTTTCAGCTGGTATGTACTTAATGAATGTATCTTCTGATCAAGGTACTACTACTAAGAAAATCGTTAAAAAATAATTATTGATATAATAATTATAAATAACATATAAGAAAGCCCCGCAAACTGCGGGGCTTTTCTTTTTCTTATCTTTTTAATTTGGATTCAGAGACTATAAAAACTTTGCCTTCATTTCAGGTGTCGGAATCATACACTCGTCTTTTTTTCCATACCACTTGTATCTATTTCTTGCTATATAATCATAAATAGAGTTTGATAGTGATTTAGGTAAAATGCTAAATACATTCATTAAAGTATATATTCCTCCTAAAACTGATGCTATTTTTATGGCAGCTTCAGATTTATAATAATAAGCTATGCCAGGTTCGTATAGTATTATAGAATCTGTTTTAGAGCGATCAACGCCAATATGTTTTATAATTTCTTCTCCCAGTTCAGATTGTAACGCGACAAACCGGAATATATCTTTTTTGTCACGCTTAATAATAAACTGAACGGTAGAGTCGCATAAGTTACATACTCCGTCAAACAATATTATTTTTTTATTATCAGGTAAATTTTCCACTTTATTTCTTTTTAATGGCTTCAACCAACTCTAAAGAATCAAGGTCTACTTTAGAGGTGAAAATACCATAATTTACGGTAGCCTTATTTTTTTCAATACTATCAAGAGTGCCTACTGCTTTACCGTCAATCATTCTAACTCTGTCACCAATTCGTATAATAGCTTTTGGCTTGATTACAGTTTGTTCCTTTATCTTTTTTTCTTTCTTTTCTTTGCGTATTTCTTCTATCTTTTCTTTTACTTCAGCAACTACCTTTTTCTGTACCACTTCAATAGCTTTCTTTTCCTTAGCGGTAAGTTTTTTTCGTTTAGAGTTTTCTATCTCTACCATTTTAAGGAATTCGCCTATAAGCTCTTTCTTATTTTTGTTATTAAAGTATTTCTCACTTATGTCGTCCAGTTTTTGTCCCATATAAATAAGACGCTGGTTAGAGTCATATAGTTCCTGATAGCTTTCCAGCTTCTGCTGAATTTTACTGTTTATACTCTCCATTTTCTTGCTCTCTTCTCGGGCTTTTCCTTCTTCTTCTTTAAGGGTTTGTGAGGTTTTTTCAAGTTTAGAGCGTTCCTTTTGTAGGTTAGCTATTGTTTTATCAAAACGAACTTTTCCTTTTTCAATCTTCTTTTTAGCTCTGTTTATTAGCCCAAAAGGTATGCCGTTTTTCTGAGCTACCTCAAAGGTAAACGAACTACCTGCCTGCCCTAGTATAAGTTTGTACATGGGTTCAAGTGACTTTTCGTCAAAAAGCATGTTAGCATTTGTAGCAAAAGGCAATTCGTTAGCTAACATTTTGAGATTGGTATAGTGAGTGGTAATGATACCAAAGGCTTCACGGTTATAAAACTCTTCAAGGAAAGTTTCTGCTAGTGCTCCTCCAAGTTCAGGGTCTGATCCTGTACCGAATTCATCAATAAGAAAAAGTGTTTTATCATTACATTTCCTTAAAAAGTAGTTCATATTTTTAAGGCGATAGCTATAAGTACTTAAATGATTCTCTATAGACTGGTTATCACCAATATCTGTAAGTATTCTGTCAAAAAGGAATGTTTCGCTACGTTCATGTACCGGGATTAGTAAACCGCATTGTAGCATTAGTTGTAACAAACCTATAGTTTTTAGTGTAATACTCTTACCACCGGCATTTGGCCCCGATATAACAATAATCCTGTTGTCGGGTGTAAGCTCAATAGTTTGCGGGTAGGTTTCCTTCTTCTTTTGTTTATTATTAAGATAAAGAATAGGGTGGAAGGCTTCCCTAAAAAACATTCTTTTTTCAGTGGTAATTTTCGGTAATAGTCCATTAATCCTACGGGCATATTTAGCCTTACCTGAAACTACATCAATATCGGTTAAAAATTCCTGATATTCCTGCAAAAGCGGAACGAAAGGGCGTATAATATCGCTTAGCTGTTTTAAAATACGCTTTATTTCCTCTTTTTCCTCATATTCGTAGTTATTCAGTTCGCGAGAATATCTTAGTGTGGCTTCAGGCTCTATATAAGTTATACTTCCTGTTTTAGAACTACCTAAAATAGTACCTTTTACTTTACGCCTGTACATAGCTAAAACGGCAAGTACTCTACGGTTTTCAACAACACTTTCCTTTATGTCGTCAAGGTACCCTAAACCGTTATACTGACTTAAAGCCATGGCAAAACTTTGGTTAATTTTGGTTTTTACCACATTCATTTCCTTGCGTATAATCTCTAGTTCGGGAGAAGCATTGTCTTTAATCTCTCCGTACTTATCTATAACCTTATCAATATTCTTTACAATCTCTTTAGTATATTCAACATCAAGAGCTCTTTTGTAAAGTGAAGGGTAGTATTCCTCAAATTTCTCAAGGAATTTTATAAGAGTATTAGCAGTGTCTGATATATTGGAAATTTTCCTGAAAGCAGGAGCTTCAAGGTAACTGTCCTCAATCGAAAGGAATTTTATTTCGTTTGTAATAGACTCAAATCCATGGTTGGGTAATGCATTATTATTGTCAAAAGACGAAACATACTCTGATGTCTGTTTTAAAGCCAGCATAAGCTCCGTGTCATTTTTAAAGGGAGCGATATTCATTGCTTTTTCCTTACCGTTCTCTGTAGTGCAGCTGGCGGCAACAGTTTCAAGTATGGTGTTAAATTCTAAATCTTTAAGGGTCTTATCTGTGATAGTAATCATTTTTATTCTTCAGCAAATTTTATACAAAAATACTACATATTTATGCTTTTTGTGCAACTTTAAAAAAGCTTTATAGAGCCTTTTATCCGTAATGGTTATATTTGTGCAAAATCCAAACTAAAATAATGCAGGTTAAAATACATTCTTCCTGGAATGAGGTTTTATCAGATGAGTTTGAAAAACCCTATTTCAATTCCCTAATAGATTTTGTAAAGCAGGAATATACTCAGGCAATATGTTACCCTAAAGGCAGCCAGATATTCTCAGCATTTGACCATTGTCCTTTTGATAAAGTGGAAGTGGTAATAATAGGTCAGGATCCTTACCACGGACCGGGACAGGCAAACGGCTTGTGTTTTTCAGTTAATGACGGTATTCCCATGCCACCGTCATTAATCAATATTTTTAAGGAAATTGAGGCCGATTTAGGGAAGCCTTTTCCACAAACAGGAAATCTGGAACGTTGGGCTGATCAGGGTGTATTATTACTTAACGCGGTGCTTACTGTAAGACAGAGTGAGGCAGGAAGTCACCAGGGTAAAGGTTGGGAAACATTTACTGATGCTGTTATCCAGAAAATATCGGAGGAAAAGAAAGATGTTGTTTTTCTTCTTTGGGGTGGATTTGCCAAAAAGAAAGGCGCACGTATTGACAGGCAAAGGCATTTGGTACTGGAAACAGGGCACCCATCTCCCTTAAGTGCTAACAGGGGGCTTTGGTTTGGTAACAAACACTTTAGTAAAACCAATAATTTTTTAAGAGAAAAGGGTAAAAAGGAAATTAACTGGTAGTTATTCAAGAGTCAATGCTCCCAGTATTTCTTCCGACATAAAAGGGCCACCGGGATACATTGCCGTATAATCCAAATTAAGCCATATCTGGCCACGTTCGTCTATATGGTAATGTATTTCCTTGCCACGGCTTTCGTTTACAAAAAGCACTTCTTTTATAAGGTAATTGGCTGTTTCTAAATCGGCTTTGTTACCTACCAGCATTTCAGGGTATAAATGCCCTCCCGTATGTATTAGGCGTGGAGTTCCTCCGATAGCTCTTATACAGGCAGCCATTAGTATGGCGTGATCATCACAATCGCCCGAAAAATGCTGTAAAGACTCCGATGCATAGGCTATATATTCACGTCCTTTAGGGTCATTAACATAATTCCACTTATTTCGTATTTCCTTAAATACAGCAAAACACTGGATTAACAATCTGTCTTTCCTGTTACTTTTTACCTCATTAAAGTATTTTCGGGTTGCAGAAAGCGCAAAATTCCTCACCTTAGGGTTGTTAAAGTCTATAGCATCAAGCGTTTTGGATTTATTAGGAAAGGGTAAAAGTTTAGATACTATAACATCCTGTGGATTAGGGCTGTCAGCCATTGCATATACCATGGCTCTGTAATCTTCAAAAACGGCATTAAAACCATATTTTCCAAAAATAGAGCCATATATAAGCGCAATGAGGTAAAAGAATATGCAAATAATAAGAACTGTTTTTAAAAGTCTTAAAATAAGCTGTATGATGACAACCAAAACAACAAATATCAAAATCCTGTCCAGATGAAGTGGCCAGTTAGGGTCAATCAGGTTTTGGTGAAGTATTATAAAAAGCGGAATGGCAATAAGTACATTTAATACAAAAATGATAATAGAATCCCAGGGCTTCTTTACCTGAAGCTTACTTTTAAATTTTTTAATGGATTCGGAATTTATTTTTGCCATTTCTTTTTCAACAAAACGCCGGGTTTTATCCGGTTACTGCTTCAAACGATGTTTTGTTCTCAATAATATTCAGGCGTAGCAGCTGATCCTGTACTTTATCAAACGTAGTTTTATCCAGTTTCGTTTGCGACCATTCGGTAAGTTTTAACCACTCCCTTATGTCTTCAACTTTTTGGTTGTATCTATCGGACAAAACTATATCAATGTTTTCAATTCCCTTAAAACCTGCAGTTTTATTATTGATTACCTCAAGAACCGTACCTATAGCCTCAGGATCGCTTTGTAATACTTCGTTTCTTACTGCTATTACAAAACATGGCCATGGAGTAGGGCAGTCCCCCACACGCCTGAATATTCCATTGTCTACCAAAGGCTTTGTCATAAAACGTTCCCACATAAAGTAATCGGCCTTTCCTTCAGTCAATGCATCAACAGCGCCATCTATGGTATTTACGATTTCAAAATCAAGTTTTGAGGTTTCCCATCCCTGATTTTCTGCATTTACAAAAGCCATTAAATGAGAGCCTGAACCATAACGGCTTATGGCTATTTTACCTTGCTTAATATCATTAATGCTTTGATAAGACGAACCTGAAGCTACGTGTATTCCCCATATAAGCGGAGAATCTACATAAAGCTGTACGATTTTTGCTTCGTTACCGGCAGCAATATCTTTAATGATACCTTCCGTTAAAATAACAGCAATATCAGTATCGCCATTGCGAAGCATCTGGCATAGTTTACCTGTACCTTCGGGTACGTCGGTCCATTGTAAGTCAATGCTATGATTGGTGAATTCGTTATTCTGGATACATAAATGCCAGGGCAGATTAAAGTGTTCCGGTACACCTGCTATTTTTAATGTGGTCATTATTACTTTTATTAAAAAGATAAAGGTAATAATAGAATAATATGCCTCAAAACTTTTACAGGCATAAAAAATCCCTAAAATGCATAAAGCCTCTTAGGGATACTGAAACAAATTGCAACATTTGGAAATTAAGAATTTTCTGCTGTACTAAGCGTTTTCATAGTACCGTTATTTACATAATTTAAATGCCATGAAAAGGCTTCTTCCAGTAAATGAGGAGTATGTCCGCCTCGCTCACAGGCCCTGTCATAGTAACTTTGTATCGCTTCACGGTAATCCGGGTGAACACAATTATTAATTATTTGTAATGCTCGTTCACGAGGTGCAAGCCCTCTCAAATCGGCCAGTCCGTTTTCGGTTACCAGTATGTCAACATCATGTTCTGTATGGTCTACGTGTGAAACCATAGGTAGTACATGAGAGATTGCGTTATCTGTTTTTGATACAGAAGGGCATACAAAAATACTTAGGTAGGCATTTCGGGCAAAGTCGCCTGAACCACCTATACCATTCATCATTTTAGAACCTGTAATATGGGTAGAATTTACATTGCCATAAATATCAAACTCAATAGCGGTATTGATAGCTATAACTCCAAGCCTGCGAATAACTTCTGGGGCATTGCTTATGTTTTGCGGCCTAAGGATGATCTTATCCTTATAATTCTCAAAATTAGCCATAAGATGGTCGTAACATGATTTTGAAACAGTTATGGAAGAGGCTGATGCAAAATCCATTATACCCGAATCAATAAGTTCAAAAGTACTGTCCTGCAACACTTCTGAATACATTGTTAAATGCTTAAAATTACCTTTGGTAAAACTTGAAAGTACTGCATTTGCTATTTTACCTATACCAGCCTGCAATGGTAATAATGATTCGGTTAACCTACCCGATTTTACTTCACTTTCAAAAAAGGTTATCAAATGGTTGGCTATGGCCTCAGTTTTATCGTCTGAAGAGGTTTCCTGTGCAGGACTATCAGGGAGCTCGGTAAATACAATTCCTGCAACTTTTTTCGGGTCTATACGTATGTATTCTTTTCCAATTCTCGTATTAACACTGGTAATAGGCAATATATCCCTAACAGGGTATTCTCCGGGTATAACTATATCATGTATTTCTTTGAAATTAATAGGTATAGAAACATTTATTTCAATAATAATTTTATGAGCCAGTTTTGCAAATGTTGCTGAGTTACCAATTGATGTAGTAGGGATTATATTACCGTTACTGTCTATTTGGGAAGCTTCAATAATAGCAATATCAAGAGGAGGGAGGTGTTTATTATTTAATAATTCGGCAGTTTCACTTAAATGCTGGTCAATAAAAAATACCGAACCATTGTTTATTTTTTCTCTTAAAACCGAATCTACCTGAAAAGGCATTCTTTTATATAAAGCATCGGCACGAGCCAAATCACTATCTGTAGTGTGTCCTAATGACGCCCCTGTAATCAGTGTAATCGCTATGTCTTCATTTGCAGCTCTGGTGGCAAAGGCAGGTAAAACTGCTTTACTGTCGCCAGCTTTTGTAAAACCACTTGTACCTACAGTCATTTTATCTTTAAACATAGCAGCTGCCTGTTGTGCTGTTATAATCTTGCTTTTGTAGCCTTGATATTTTATTCTGTCAATTTGCATAAACGGATTTATTTAGACGAAAAATTGATTATAATTAAAAATTTATAGTGCTATAATTCTATTTTCGTAATTGTATATGGCAATTTTACGAAAACGATTTAATGACCGTATATTTGTAAAAGACAAATATTTATTCATTTAAGACACGGCTATTTATGACTACTGAGAAGTATTATATAGTTGAAGTAGATAAGGATAATACCAGTATATATTGCCATCATGATTTGATGGGAGAATTGCTTATTCCGCCTCATACTCATTTCAAGGCTCAGTTTTTATATGTGGAGGGCGGTATAGCTTATGTAAAAACCGAAAAAAACACCTACTTTTTACCCGCCAGGCATTATATGTGGATACCTCCCGGTGTAGAACATAGTATACACCCTAATTCTGAAGATGTGATAATGCGTAATCTTTATTTTCCTGTAGAGAAAAATGATCCGGACTTTTATGATGAAGAAGGGATATATCCTGTAAACGACTTGTTGTTAAATCTTTTACTTTTTACTAACAGATGGAAAGGAAACCTACAACCAGATAACAGAAATTATATTATAGCAAAAGCATTAAAGGTTTTATTACCTGAAGTATCGGGGACTAACCTGTCATTATCATTACCAATTGCAAAAGACAGCCGACTTATTAAGGTTACTGATTATATAATAAATAATTTAAGTGACAATATAACTTTTTCAGGACTGGCAAAGCAATTCGGATTAAGTACAAGAACGTTACATCGTATTTTTGTAAAAGATATAGGTATGTCATTCATTCAGTTTTTTACCATATCCCGTATGCTAAAAGCTGTAGAACTTTTACAGAATAAAGAGATGCAGATAAGTGATGTGGCTCTTGCGGTAGGATATAACAGCCTACCAACATTTAGTAATACCTTTTACAAAATATTAAAACAACGCCCGTCAGAATATGCTAACGGGCGTAATATATTAGAGTAATTTAAAGTGATAAGGAAAAGGTTATCATCCACCCACTCTTTTTACTTTATAGCCTTCTTTTGTTAGGTAATCCATTATTTTATCTCTAAAGTTCCCCTGTATTATAATTTCTCCGTCTTTAGCGGTACCACCCACACCACAAAGTGTTTTTAGCTTTTTGGCAAGACTTTTAAGATCGTCATCATTACCTTCAAATCCCTTTATAACAGTAGCTATTTTACCGCCACGGTTCTTTTTATCAAGATGAGCTTCTAGTCTTTGTTGGCTGTTATCGGGAGTTTCGGTTGTTTCTTCGTTTTCAAATTCAAAATCCTTATTGGTTGAAAAAACAAAACCACCAAGATCTTCTAAACTATTTAATTTCTTTCCCATAATCGTCTTTTTATTTTATAAGTCCCAGTTCTACAAGCCTTTCATGTAAAAATTCACCGGCTGTAATATCATCAAACTGTTTAGGATTATTCTCGTCAATACAGTTCTCCAAACAATTAAGTTTCATATCGGCTACAGGATGCATAAAAAACGGAATAGAGTAACGTGAAGTACCCCATAACTCTTTTGGAGGGTTAACCACCTGATGTATAGTTGATTTTAGTTTGTTGTTTGTGTGTCTTGAAAGCATATCACCTACATTAATTACAAGTTCATCAGGTTGAGCTATAGCATCAATCCATTCACCATTATGGTTTTGCACCTGTAATCCGCGACCCTGAGCTCCCATAAGCAGGGTAATAAGGTTGATATCTCCATGAGCTGCAGCTCTTACCGCATTTTTAGGCTCATCGGTAATAGGAGGGTAGTGTATTGGCCTTAATATACTGTTACCTTCAGATACGTATTTATCAAAGTAAAATTCATCAATACCTAAATAAACAGATAATGCTCTTAAAACATAAATACCTGTTTTTTCAAGCATTTTATATGTTTCTTTTCCGGCAGCATTAAAGTCAGCCAGTTCTTTAACTTCAACATTTGGAGGGTAAATATCATTGTATTTTGAACCTGAATCCAAATACTGACCAAAATGCCAAAATTCTTTTAAATCTCCTTCTTTACGCCCTTTAGCATGTTCCTTTCCAAAAGACACATAACCCCGCTGCCCGCCAATTCCTGGAATTTCATATTGCTCTTTAGTTTCCAGGGGAAGATTGAAAAAATCCTTTACAGAATCATAAAGCCTGTCTACAAGTTCCTGGTCAAGAAAATGACCTTTAAGTGCCACAAAGCCTATGTCTTCATATGCCTTACCGATTTCATTTACAAATTTTTGCTTGCGTTCCGGGTTGTCCGAAAGGAAATCACGCAAATCTACACTGGGGATGTTATGCATAAACTCAGTTAATTGATATTTTATATTGTCGCTTTTCTAAGCATATAACAAAGGTAAAATAATTATTTCTGTAAAAGTTAAAAATATAAAAGCAGTAATAAACACTATTGTTTTTTGTGGTAAATAATAAAACAGTTACTAATTTTGGTAGCATGATACATGAAAACCTACTGCTCATCCTGGTACTTTTTTTTACCATGGCAATTTTATATCTGTTAAGCCAGAAATTAAAAATTTCATATCCTATCTTTCTTGTAATTGGCGGCTTGGCAATCAGCTTTATACCTGCTATGCCCGATATAAAAATAGAACCTGAAATGGTATTTCTGTTATTCCTTCCGCCATTACTTTTTGAGGCAGCCTGGTATACCTCATGGCAGCAGTTTTGGAAATGGCGACGCTCTATAATGATTATGGGGTTTGGACTTGTATTGGCAACATCGCTTGGAGTAGCATTGGTATCTGTAGCTATAATTCCGTTTTTTACTCCAGCATTAGGGTTTTTACTTGGCGGAATTATTTCTCCGCCCGATGCTGTTGCGGCCAATTCGGTTTTAAAGGGAATGAGCGTACCTAAAAGAGGATTGTCTATACTGGAAGGGGAGAGTTTAGTTAATGATGCAGCATCACTTACGGTATTTAGGTTTGCACTGGCTGCAGTACTTACAGGACAGTTTGTACTTAAAGAAGCTGCTATAGATTTCTTTTCGCTTGCTGTAATGGGGGTATTTGTAGGATTAGTTATTGCGCATATACTATATCTTATATTACGTTACTGGGTAAAATCATCAAGCATTACAACACCAATAACACTCATAGCTCCTTATTTAATGTATATAGTTGCCGAACAGTTTGAATGGAGTGGTGTACTTGCTGTGGTAAGCGGCGGGTTATTCCTTTCGTTTAGGTCGCACGATTTTCTTAATTACCATACACGAATACAGGCTACAGAGGTTTGGGCTACTGTTGGTTTCCTGTTAAACGGATTTGTATTTATACTCATTGGGTTACAGTTACCATCAATTGTAGACGGTATTAAAGACCAATATACTCTACAAGATGCTATTTACTATTCACTTATAATTACCTTATTGGTTATTGTATTGCGAATTGTTTTGGTATACGGCTCGGCATTTATACCAAGGTTATTATCTAAAAGAATACGCCAGAAAGAAAAACCTCCCGGACTCAAATTGCCTTTCATGGTAGGATGGGCAGGGATGAGAGGCGTAGTTTCCCTAGCTTCAGCCTTAGCGATACCTTTAACCTTAGATAATGGTGAACCTTTCCCACACAGAAACCTTATATTATTTATCACTTTTGTAGTAATACTGATTACTCTGGTTTTCCAGGGACTAACATTACCTTTTATTATTAAGCTACTTAAGTTAAAAGTAGAAGAAGTTGATGATTTTATACCACTGGATGATCAGATTGAAGAGATTAGATTACGACTGGCAAAGGATTCGGTAGCTTATTTGGATGACAGATATGCCGAAGAAATGGATGAGTTTGAAACCATATTAAGGATTAAAGAACAGCTTTTACGAAGTATTGAAGCTACTGAAAAAACTATGGAAGAGGAGGGGAAAAGAGAAGCGTTATCATCTGTAAGGAAATTGTATCGTAATATAATGATAGAGCTTATTGCGTTAAGAAGAGAAGGTTTGCATAAACTGAAACTTGAAAAAAAATATGATGATGAAGTGTTACGCATATTGGAACACAATCTTGATTTGGAAGAAGCACGTTTAAACAGACATTGATTAAACTAAAACGTTTGAAATTTTCAAATTATAACATTTGACTCTTGTATTGTTATTTTTTATACATTTGAAGAGTCAATTCAAAACCACTTATGATTACCAGTACACTACAATTCGACAGGAAAAATTTATCCGATCAAATATTACTTGATTTATATAAAAAGTTATTAAAGCCCAGAATGATAGAGGAGAAGATGCTTATTCTTATCCGTCAGGGCAAAGTATCAAAATGGTTTTCCGGTATAGGGCAGGAAGCAATTTCTGTTGGGGTAACCGCCGTACTTCATAAAGATGAGTATATTCTTCCTATGCACCGTAACCTAGGTGTATTTACAGGAAGGGATATACCCTTATACAGACTGTTTTCACAATGGCAGGGTAAAGCTAATGGTTTTACCAAAGGTCGTGACAGGTCGTTTCATTTTGGTACACAGGAATATAAAATTATTGGAATGATATCACATTTAGGTCCGCAATTGGGTGTGGCCGACGGTATAGCCCTTGCCAATAAACTTAAAGACAATGGTAAAGTAACTGCCGTATTTACAGGGGAAGGAGCTACTAGTGAAGGAGATTTTCATGAGGCGCTTAATATAGCTGCTGTATGGGATTTACCGGTACTTTTTGTTGTTGAAAATAACGGTTACGGATTATCTACACCAACCAATGAGCAGTACAGATGTGAGAATATTGCCGATAAGGGTGTTGGGTATGGTATAGAATCTCACATTATTGACGGTAACAACATACTTGAGGTTTATAATAAATTAAACGAAATAGTTGATTCTGTTAGAGAAAATCCACGTCCGGTTTTACTGGAGTTCAAAACATTCAGAATGCGTGGGCATGAAGAGGCGAGTGGTACAAAGTATGTCCCTCAGGAATTGATGGACATGTGGGCTATTAAAGATCCGGTAGATAATTATAAAAATTACCTTAAAGAAGAAGGTCTTCTTAATGATGAGGAAGATGAAGCTATAAGAGCCGAACTTAAAAAAGAAATTGATGAAAATTATCAGTTAGCCTCTAATGAAGAACCTATAGAAGCTCTATTAAGTGAAGAATTAAATGATGTTTACAAAGAATTTATATATCAAGAAGTTAACTCAAATAATGAAGTTGACAATGTAAGGATGATTGACGCAATTTCGCAGGGATTAAAACAGTCTTTAGTACGTCATGAAAACCTTGTGATAATGGGGCAGGATATTGCTGAATATGGTGGAGCATTCAAAATTACAGATGGCTTTGTAAACGAGTTTGGTAAAGACAGAGTCAGGAATACACCTATATGTGAATCGGCTATTGTTTCTGCTGGTATGGGACTTTCCATTAACGGATACAAGTCGGTTATTGAAATGCAGTTTGCCGATTTTGTTTCTACAGGATTCAACCCAATTGTAAACTATTTAGCAAAAGTACATTACAGATGGCAGGAAAATGCCGATGTTGTAGTACGAATGCCTTGTGGAGCAGGTGTACAGGCAGGACCATTTCACTCACAAACAAATGAGGCTTGGTTTACCAAAACACCAGGATTAAAAGTGGTTTATCCGGCATTCCCTTATGATGCTAAAGGTTTACTGGCTACTGCTATAAATGACCCTAATCCGGTTATGTTCTTTGAGCATAAAGCCTTATACAGAAGTATTTATCAGGATGTTCCTAAAGATTATTATACATTACCGTTTGGTAAAGCGTCATTACTTAAAGAAGGAAATGATGTTACGATTATATCTTTTGGTAGTGGTGTTCACTGGGCTTTAGAAGTTTTAGAAAAGAACACTGATATAAAAGCCGATTTGCTGGATTTAAGAACGTTACAACCATTAGACACCGAAGCTATTTATAATTCGGTTAAAAAAACAGGTAAAGCAATTATACTTCAGGAGGATACAATTTTTGGAGGAATTGCCAGTGATATATCAGCAATGATAATGGAAAACTGTTTTGAACATCTTGATGCACCGGTTAAACGTGTTGGTAGTATTGAAACAGCAATTCCGTTTACAAAAGCACTTGAAGATCAATATTTACCAAAAAACAGATTTGAGTCTGAATTACTACAGTTGGTAAATTATTAAAAATAAAAAAACCTCTGCCAATTTATTTTCCCTAAAATACGGCAGAGGTAAAATTTAACTAATGCTATATTTTAAATTAGTACTACAAATCAAATATGATTTTAAAAAAGACTAGTTACGGCTATTAGATAAGAGATTTTATAATTGCTTTACAACAAGTTTTTATATAGTATTTAAAGGAATGAAATCGACTAACTGTTCGTTTTTTTAAAAACAACATATTTGAAATATAATATACATTATGTAAAATAATAACTAAGTCTAGCCTATTAAAAGCTCTTTAAATAAAAAACTCCGCCTGTATTAAGCGGAGTTTTGATGAAGTAAAATTCTGTATTATTTTACACTGATTGGAATTTCAAGATATTCCCAAGTTAAAGTTACATTGTTACTGTTAACACTGTACTCTAAGCTTTCAGTTAAATTTGTTTTCTTTTTAGGCTTAACTGTTACACGGAGCTGATCTTGTGAAGAATCATATTTTGAAGCAGCCATGCTTCTGTCTTTACCAAAAATGATTGTAAAGTTTCCTTCTTCAGGAATTATGTAAAAAGAATATTTACCTGCAGGAAGTTTTTTTCCTTCAACAGTAACTTCTCTGTCAACAGCAAATACTGTTGGAGCATTTGCACCTGCTCTCCATACCTGACCGTAAGGAACAAGTCCGCCCCATATTTCTCTTCCTCTTACAGACGGGCTGCTGTAAATAATATTGATGTTAGCCTCATTTATTTTCCCGTATGCTGATGCTGCCGGACTTAATGGTTTTTTATCCTGAGCACTGGCTAAAACTGTAAAAAATACAGTAAACAATACGGTTGCAATTTTTTTAGAAATTTTCATGTTCACTAGTTTTGAAAGTTAATCCTGTAAATTTAATAACATTAATTAAATGATGAATTTTATTTTTAGTTTATTTTAAGGTTTTTGCGTATTTTTTTAACAAACAATTGATTTATAAGATTGTAATTTCTTTGCAACGAATGTTAAAAAGTAGTATTTTTAATTACTAAATCGCCTTTTTATGAAAAATCCTGTTGCTGAGAATGTTGCTAAATTTTTAAAGCACTTCCCCCCTTTCAGTAGTATGACTTTTGAGGAATTGTTTAGTATAGCTAATCTATCTAAAATAATTTATCTCGAAAAGAATCAGATACTATTTAAAGGTGGTGAGGAAACGCATGAAAATTTTTATGTAGTTAAGAGTGGTGCTGTTGGTTTATCATTAACCTCAGACGCTGAAGAGACTTTAGTGGATAAATGCGACGAAGGCGATATATTGGGATTAAGACCTTTTTTTGCTAAAAATCATTATTTAATGACGGCAAAAGCACGGGAAGACTCAATTATATGCTCTGTACCTATAGCAGTATTTGAGCCTTACATCACAGAAAATAAGGAGGTTTTAAAATTTCTTCTTCAAAGTTTTGCTTCTCATACACGTAATCCTTATGATAAGGAACACAGCGGAAAACTGATTTCGGAAAACATGATATTTGCTGAACATACTACAGATATACAGTATTTTCAGCCTATAAAATATACTAAAAACCCAATAACAGCTAATCTGGATGATGTTGTTATGTATATAGCTAAAACCATGTCAACCAGCTCTATAGGTAGCGTTATCATACAAAAAGACCAATTACCTATAGGTATAGTGACCGACAGGGATTTACGTTCTAAAATAGCTACAGGACTTTTCCCTATAACAATTACAGCCGATAAGATAATGACAGCCCCCGTTATCACTGTACCGGAAAATATTTCTGTAGCTGAAGCACAAATGCTTATGCTCAAGTATAATGTTGGTCATTTGTGTGTTACAAAAGACGGTACAGATAAATCTCAGGTAACAGGTATCATATCAGAACATGATGTAGTTGCTGCACAGGCCAATACTCCAGGGATGTTATTAAAACAAACCCGTCGTGCTTTTGATGCCAAAGAGCTAAAAGTTGTTCGTGACAGAATGACTGAACTGATACAAAATTCCATAGATAAAAATATACCGGTATCTCATATAACTAATATAGTCGCCGAAATAAATATTGCAATTACCAGAAGAGCTATTGAACTTGCTATTGAAGAGATGGGAGTCCCTGCTCCTGCCCGTTTTGTTTGGTTAAACATAGGTAGCCAGGGACGTAAAGAGCAGCTATTATTAACAGATCAGGATAACGCTCTTATTTTTGAAGACATAGATTCTAATGAATATGAAACGGTTAAGAGTTATTTTCTTGTTCTTGCCGATAAGGTTGTACGAATGCTTAGCAATGTAGGGTATGAAATGTCTCCCGATGATGTTATGGCCAATAATCCAAAATGGTGTAAATCAGTAACCGACTGGATTAAACAGTACAATATTTGGATCAATTCACCTGAAGAGAAAACCGTTCAGTTGAGCTCACTATTTTTTGATATGGACTTTTTATACGGAACCCCTGAAATAGAACAGGTTATTACAAATAATATTGAGAAAAGCATGCAACAGAATAAGAAGTTTTTTGCTTATCTTGCGGCTGATGCATTAAAAAATCCGGCACCTCTGGGCTTCTTTAGGCAGTTTTTGGTGGAAAATGACGGAGAGCACAAGGATACTTTTGATATTAAAAATAGGGCTTTGGAGCCTCTAGGTGATGCAGCCAGGGTATTAGCTCTTAGTCATAACCTTGTAGATTTTACCGGAACGTATCAGCGATTTAAAAAACTGGCCGAACTGGAACCTGAAAATGAGGAGCTATATACTAATTGTGCTGACGCTTTTAATGTATTAATGCGCTTTAGGACGGAAGAAGGTTTAATAAGTAATTCTGACGGAAGGTATCTTAACCTAAAAGAGTTATCAAAGTCCGATAGACTTAAGCTTAAAAATTGCTTTCAGCCTATAAATGAAATACATGATCTTTTAAAAAACCGTTTTTCTCTTACATATATCAACTAATATAATATGGCATTAGACTGGCTGATAGGAACTAATTTACCTCAATTTTGGAAAAACTACCTTGCTCATTTTGAGAAGGATGAAAATCAGGAAGTACATAAACGTTATGTGGTTTTTGATATGGAAACCAGCGGACTCAACTGGAAAGATGATGTTATTCTCTCCATTGGTGCTATTGGTATAAACGATAATGCCATTGAGATTGGTGATTTTTTTGAGATTTTTATAAAACAGGAAAAATTCAATTCACATTCGGTAGCGTTTAGCAGTGTTGTTAAGGATGATGATGAAAAGTTTGTAGAAGCTGAGGCTATTATACAATTCCTTAATTTTATAAAAGATGCCACACTTGTTAGTCATAATATAAACCTTGATTTAGAAATGATTAATCAGGCATTAAAAAGACTTGAATTAGGCCGACTTAAAAATACATTTATGGATACCAACGCTCTTTTTCAAAGATGGCAGCACCATGTACAGGATACTCAGGTAAGTCTTGATGAAGTATGTGATGCCCTAAAAATAAAAAAGAGCGATAGGTTAACAGCATCAGGTAATGCGTATACTACCGCTCTGGTATTTTTAAAGCTAAAGTCTAAGCTTGGAATTTAATTATCTTTTATAAAAAATATAATCGGTAACTAATGGAGTAATGCCATACTCTTTACAATCGGTAGCTATTTGTCCTCTGTGATAAGTGGAGTGGTTAACTATATGAAACAACATATCTTTAACAGTGTTGGTATATCTATCCCCTTTTGAATTTTTATAGGTTAACATTTTTGAAAAGTCATATGACTCAAGTATTTCAATTGAGGTATTGTAATTGGTTTTGTTTATATGCTTGAGTTCATTTAAATCTCTCATTGCCCAAACAGTAGTTTTACATGGCTTTTCCTCTATCCGGTGATTCCAAATTTCATGAGCATTAATGGTATGATTTATAAGCTTTAATGACTTTTCTGGTAAAGTAACATCAGAAGACAAAAGAGCATTTATTACCATTTCATTAAAATGAAAAGTATATTCAAACATCTCTTTAAAAAAATCTTTCATAATCAGTTTTTACGATTGATAGAAAAATAGTTTCCAAGAAACTGAAAAGCAAGAAAACCGAAAAAGTATATTATAGCTATATTATCGGGCACTATGTGATTTACAAAAGTTTGGAATACAACATAACCTCCCAGTAAGAACATTATAATATTGTAGCCAACAAATATATTTCTGGGTTGATTGAATATTTTACCAACCGGAATCATCATGGTAAAAGTAAATATGGCGAGTATTAAAAAAGCCTGATCTTTACTTATAAAATAACCTATAACACTTAGTATTGACGTTCCTAAAAATATACCAACAAGTGACGATGACATTTTTTCCTCCCTGCTAAGAAGATGTTTACCATAATAATTAAGACGTAGAAATAAATTACTTACAGGCCCTATTATCCAGGTAGAAAAAGCAAATAAAGCCAATAGTACTATTATTGGTATAAGGAATGGTCTTAATGTTTCGTTATTTGACGCTATACGTTGTAGAAATTTTGTCCCAAAATAAAAACCTAAAATAACACCCCATTGATATTTAGAGGTAAGATTTGACATCCAGAAAGAATACTTTAAAAACAATCTGTAAAAAACAAATCTTGCTTTAAGCGCTTCAACCATACCGGCTTGGGCAAAACTGTTGTCAGGATCATTTTTTAAAGCTTCACTAAAATGCTCTAATGCCTTTTTCTTATCTCCTTTTTCCAGCAATCCCCATCCGTAATTTGCATGTGTGTGTGGGTTGTTAGGATTTTCGTGTAAAGCCTCTTCAATAGTTCTGAAAGACTCATCTTTATTATTTAATTTTAGCAAGGCAGTACTCCTCATGTTTAATGCAAATACATTATCGGGAGCTAAACTTAAAGCCCTGTCGGCTGCATCAAGTGCATCCTGAAATTTCTTTTGAGCCAATAATATATTCGACAGTATAACATAATTATTCTCATCTTCAGGAAGTAAGCTTATAGCTGTATTAGCATATTTCTCGGCTTCCCTGTATTCATCTTTATAAAGATAAATCCTTGATTTTAGATAAAAAAGTGAACTCTCATCAGGACTTAAAGCAATAGCATTATTAACTAACTCTTCTGCTTTATCATATTTTTTTTGCTGAAAATTTGCTTCACTTAACAGCGTAAGCGTATCAATATCGTTAGGATTTTGAGTAAGTAATTGTCCTAAAATATTTTCTGCTTCACTATACCTTCCCTGCTGTAATAATAGCGCTGCTTTTTGAATTAAACCGTCGGTTATCATTTTTTAATTTTTAAGTAAGATAAAACATCATCATACAGCCCTGATTCATTAGCATATAAAGCAAAGTTTCTGGCAGATACAAACCACTCTTTAGTACTGGCTTTATGGACTTTAATAGCCTTACTTATATCTTTATCTTTAATAGGTTCGGGGATTCCTGTTTTAAAAGACTCCTCCAGTTTACTTTCAATAGATATATCTATAACAGCCTCAATATCTGCCCCCGAATAATCGGGAGTTGATTTTGCGAGTTTTTTATAACTAATATTTTCTTTAGGTTTATCCTTCAGTTTAATTTCAAAAATAGATTCTCTGGCTTCCTCATCCGGAGGAGGTATAAAAATTATTCTGTCAAACCTACCCGGTCTTCTAAAAGCCGGATCCAGGTGCCACGGTGCATTTGTAGCTCCAAGTACAAGTATCCCATCGTTATCAGACTCTATACCGTCTAATTCCTGTAAAAACTGATTTATTAAGTGCCTTGAACCCGAGTTTTTCATATCACTCCTACTGGCTCCAAGAGCATCTATTTCATCAAAAAATAGCACACAGGGTTTATTTTGTCGGGCAACTTGAAAAATTTCATGCAGATTTTTCTCACTGTTACCAATCCACATATCTAATATATCATTAAGCCCTACACTAATAAAATTAGCCTTAATTTCACCTGCGGTAGCCTTTGCTATATAGGTTTTACCACACCCGGGAGGACCATATAACAAAATTCCTCCACCTGTTTTTTTACCATAAGCCTTATACAAATCGGCGTGGTTAAGCGGATGAATGATTTTAAGTTCAATTTCCTTCTTTATTTTATCCATCCCTCCTACATCCTTAAAGCTTATAGTAGGTTTAGTTAAAAATTTATGGAAGTCAGACTCTTCATCAATTTCATCTTCAGTAATCTGTATGTTCCCTGCACGCAGTTCGGCATCAAGTTCTTCATCTCTAAAAGCAGGCACAAGTTCCAGTACATGCTTATAGGTTTCTCTTGCCTGTGCATGCATGTCTTCTTTTAAAAGTGTTTTGGCATACAATACAAGTAGGTTAACGTTATCTGGGTATAACCTTAATGAATCTTCAAGTATAACACTACAGGTAGCATATTGTTTTTGCTTGTAATAGGTAGTAGCAAGACCCAAACGTATTACCGAATTGTCCTGCATTCCTAAAAGTTCTTTATACTCCTTCTCGGCTTCTTCAAAACGGTTAAGCGCCAAAAGGCTTTCGGCTAAATGTATTTTTAAAGGGATATTATCGGGTGAATATTTTAAGGCCTCCCTTAAATTATTTATAGTGGAATCATCCATACTTATTACTCTATCTTTTTACTCTATTCTATGTAGCTTAAAAGTAAGCTAAAAAGAATAACACAAATCAATTATTTTAAATTTAATATTGGCATCCCCGTTCTAAAACAAGAATCTTTCTAAATTTCTCATATTTAACGAGAACCATTTTTTCGATAGATTCACTGTTTTTAACAATATAGGTTTGCCTGAATAAACCGCTTGGTAAATCTTTACCCGATGCCCAACAAAAATACGGAATGGTACCCGGTGTTATATTAGGCAGGTGGAAATCGGTACTTTTTTGAATTATAAAGTGCCTCTCTCCTATTTCCTCTTCGGCTTTTTTATCTACAGTCCTTATTACATAATGCTGCAGCGTATCTTTTTTTATTATAGTATCGTTAAGCTTTTGAAAATCAAAGCTCACTACGGCATTTTTAGCCGATGTCAAATCCTGTTTCTCTGTAGAAGAACAATTTACAATAAGGTCTTCCTCATCAAAAAAATGGGTTTTATCCATTTTCAAAACGGCTTTTTGTCCGGAAGCATGCAGGAATGTTAATGTTACCTGTTTGCCTTTATCCAGTACCGAGAGTATGTAACTATTATCTTTTGAGTTGGAAAATTCAAAAGTTTTCTCGGCATCAGCCTTTTCAGTTTTAATGAATTGATACTCTGTAAAGGTATCAAACTCATATCGCTGCCCAAATCCGTTGAAGGATATAAGCAGCAATAGCAATAAAAAGTGTTTGTTCATTAGTTTGGTTGGTGGTTGTTTAGTTTTTTAGTTGGATTTGTGTTATTCTATATTCTTTCTTTTTTTATTTCATCTACAATTTCAGGGTTTAGTAATGTGGTAGTATCGCCGAAGTTAGTGAAGTCACCTTCAGCAATTTTTCTTAGTATACGTCTCATAATCTTACCAGATCGCGTTTTAGGTAAACCTGAAACGAATTGGATTTTATCCAGTTTAGCAATTGGACCAATGTGGCTTGATATATGTTCGTTAATCTCTTTTCGCAGGTTATCCCTGTTTCTGTCTTCACCTGATTCTTTAAGGGTAATAAAGCCATAAAGAGCATTACCTTTAACATCGTGAGGGAATCCAACAATAGCCGATTCTGCCACTGCAGGATGTTCGTTAATAGCATCCTCAATAGGTGCTGTACCAAGATTGTGACCTGAAACGATAACAACATCATCTACCCTACCTGTAATTCGGTAATACCCCACTTCGTCACGAAGAGCACCATCTCCCGTAAAGTATTTACCTGGGAAAGCTGTAAAATAAGTTTCTTTAAATCGCTGATGATCTCCCCAAATGGTTCTTGCCATACCCGGCCAGGGGAATTTAATACATAGACTACCCACTACCTGATTATCTTCAATCTCATTACGTCTTTCATCCATAAGTACGGGTTGTACTCCTGGCAACGGTAATGTGGCATAGGTAGGTTTTGTTGGGGTTACAAAAGGTATAGGTGAAATCATGATACCACCTGTTTCTGTTTGCCACCATGTATCTACTATAGGAGATTTTTTCTTTCCTACATGGTCATTATACCAGTGCCAGGCTTCTTCATTTATAGGTTCTCCTACAGAACCGATAACCTTAAGGGATGACAAATTATATTTATTTACCCATTCCCAATTCTCTTTTGCCAATGAACGGATAGCTGTTGGCGCTGTATAGAACTGTGTTACTTTATGCTTGTCTATAATCTCCCAAAAGCGTCCGAAATCAGGATATGAAGGTACTCCTTCAAATATAACAGTAGTAGCTCCATTTAATAACGGACCGTATACTATATATGAGTGTCCGGTAATCCAACCAATATCGGCAGTACACCAGTACACATCATTTTCTTCATAATTAAATATATTCTTGAAAGTATAAGCAGAATAAACCATATACCCTGCAGTAGTATGCATCATACCTTTTGGCTTACCGGTAGAACCCGATGTATACAGGATAAATAAAGGATCTTCTGCATCCATTATTTCTGCAACATTATTTGCAGGGGCATTGTCAAGAAGAGGCTGTAACCAGTAATCCCTACCCTCTTTCATGTTAATCTTACTATTAGTACGTTTAACAACCAATGTTTTTTCTACACAAGGACATTTTTCAAGAGCTTCATCAATAATACCTTTTAAATCGATGGTTTTGTTTCCTCTAAAACCACCATCTGAGGTTACTACCAGTTTACATTGTAAATCAAGTACTCTTGATGTTACTGCCGAAGCAGAGAAACCTGCAAAAATTACAGAGTGAACAGCACCAATACGTGCACAGGCCAGTATTGTAATAGCAAGTTCAGGAATCATAGGTAGATATACACATACTCTATCCCCTTTTTTGACCCCCTGCTCACGCAGTACATTTGCCATTTTTGTAACCCTTTCATAAAGTTCATTATAGGTTATATGCTGTGCTTCCTCATCAGGATTGTTAGGCTCAAATATAATGGCTGTTTTGGTGCCTCTTTTGGCTAAATGCCTGTCTATACAGTTTTTAGTAATGTTAACCTTTGCATTAAGAAACCATTTAACTTCCGCTTCCTGCATATCAAACTCTACAACCTTATCCCATTTTTGGTACCATGTAAAGTTTTCGTCGGCAATTTTATCCCAAAATTTTCGTGGTTCTCTTATAGACTTGTTATAGTGTTTAAAGTATTGTTCCAGACTTTTTATCTGATAGTAACTCATTTTTCTTGCGGTTTAGGTTAATAAGTGTCATATCGACACTAACAAAAATACAATAATAAGATTATTGCCCTATGGCTTTTTAAATATTTTCCTTCATTTTTTTGATAAAGCAAAAAATATATTTTTAAGTTGATATTTTTATATACTATATAATTTTAAATATATTTTTTTAAGAAATATGTAAATTATAAATTTGCTGTTAATCAGTAAAATAATAACCTAATAAAACGTAAATATTAGATATTTTTATATAAAATATGTTTTTATAACACAAATCTGTAAAATTTGATAATAATTTTTTCTTTTATTTGCAGTAAATATTACACTTCTAATGATAATTGATCCTTTAAATATAACCCAAAGCGAAGTTTATAAAATACTAAGCGGATCGGTAATACCAAGACCTATCGGCTGGGTTTCCACAATAAGTGAAAACGGTGTTCCAAATCTGGCGCCTTTCTCCTTTTTTAATGTTGTAGGTGAAGATCCGCCACATGTGATGTTTTCTACAGTAAGACCCGGAAACTCTAATAAGGACACCTTAAATAATGTATTGACTACAAAACAGTTTGTGGTTAATATGGCTACAGAAGACCTGGCAGAAGCTGTAAACAACAGTTCGGCTACGCTACCGCCTGATGTAAATGAATTTGATTATGCAGGAGTGACACAGGCTCACTGTTCTAAAGTTAAAGCTCCTAGGGTACTGGAAAGCCCTATAAGTTTTGAATGCGAACTAGTGCATCATTACTCACTTGAAGACCACAAACATGGTGGTGCTACCATTATGATAGGTCGTGTAGTGATGTTTCATATAGATGAAAGCGTAATGCTTGATAATTACAAGATTAACCAGGAGATATACAGGCCTATTGCCCGACTGGCAGGCTCTAACTATGCAAAACTGGGAGAGATATTCTCAATAAAAAGACCTCAATAATGAAAATAACAGTTGTAGGCGGTGGCCCCGGAGGCTTATATTTTTCGATACTTACAAAAAAGGCAATCCCTGATTGTGATATAACAGTATATGAACGTAACAAGGCAGATGATGCTTTTGGTTTTGGAGTGGTATTTTCGGACGAAACCCTTAGTGAATTCCTTACCCGCGATCCAAAATCGTATGATTTGATCAGAAACCGTTTTGCTTACTGGGACGAACTTGATGTAGCCAGAAACGGAGAAAAAGTACGTATTACAGGAAACGGTTTTTGTGGTTGTTCCCGTAAAACATTATTACAGCTTTTACAGCAACGATGCCTTGAAGAAGGTGTTAACCTTAAATTTGAAGCCAATGTGGATGATATATCCCAGTTTAAGGATTCAGATATTATAGTGGCTGCCGATGGTATTAACAGTGCAATACGTGAGCAGTTTGCTGATGATTTCGGAACTGATATAGAACTGCAAAGCAATCGCTTTATATGGATGGGGTCTACAAAACCACTGGATGCTTTTACTTACTTCTTTAGAGAAACACCTCATGGTACTTTTGTAGCACATACCTATCAGTATGAAGAAGGAATGAGTACCTGGATTTTTGAAACGACTGATGAAACATGGAATAAAGCTGGTTTTAGTGTTACAGATGAGCAGGATACCATTAATAAAATATCAGAGATTTTTAAGGAAGAACTAGATGGTCATCCGCTAATAACTAACAGGTCACACTGGAGGCAGTTCCCTGTTATTACCAATAAAAAATGGAGCGCCGCTAATATTGTTTTACTCGGGGATTCAAAAGCTACGGCCCACTACTCTATCGGGTCGGGTACTAAACTGGCAATGGAGTGTGCTATAGCACTTGCCGATTCGGTAATAAAACATAAAACTGACATCAAAGCTGTTTTTGAGAACTATGAGAAATTACGCCGCAATCGTGTTGAAGTGATTCAGCATGCTGCTAATGTATCTCTGGAATGGTTCCAAAATATGGACAGGCATATACAGCATGACTTTATGCAGTTTGCCTTTAGTGTAATGACAAGGGCTAAAAAGGTAACTTTTGAAAATCTTGCACTACGTGATCCGTCTTTTCCTAAAAAAGTATTAGCAGAATTCAATACTAATGCAGGAAACGAAAACCTACTAACCTCTCCGGCTTTTACACCCTACAAATTAAGGAATGTAAAACTGGAAAACAGGATAGTTATGAGCCCAATGGAACAGTATTCTGCTGTTGACGGACTTGTTAACGACTGGCATCTTATGCACTATGGTTCAAGGGCTGTGGGTGGTATAGGACTTATTTTAACCGAAGCTACAGCTATTTCACCAACAGGTAGAATTACCCTTGGTTGTCCGGGTATATGGAACAATGAGCAGGTTGAAGCATGGGAGAGGGTAACTGATTTTATTCATTTAAACAGTTCTGCTAAAATTGGAATTCAAATAGGACATTCAGGAAGAAAAGGAGCTGTTAAGTTCCCTTGGGAAGGCAATAACGAACCCCTTGATAATGCATGGGGGCTCATGTCGGCCTCCCCTGTTCCATTTAATGATAAAATGGCTGTTCCGGCAGAAATGACTCAGGAGGATATGGACATCATAACTTCAGAGTTTGTTACAGCTACCCAAAATGCTGATAAGGCAGGGTTTGATATGATTGAGCTACAGGCACATCATGGTTTCCTTTTGGCTTCTTTCCTTTCACCTTTAACCAATACTCGTACAGATGAATTTGGCGGCAGTGTTGAAAACAGACTTAAGTTCCCTATAAAGGTATTTACAGAAATGAGAGCTGCTTTTAATAGTGGTAAACCTATGAGTGTACGTATTTCGGCCTGTGACTGGGCTGAAAACGGTATAACCGAAGCCGATGTAATCGCTGTTTCAAAAGCATTTAAAGATGCCGGAGCCGATATAATAAATGTATCTACAGGGTTAACAGTTGCAAATCAAAAACCGGTTGTGGGCAGGATGTGGCAAACACCATTCTCTGATCTGGTTAGGAATACAGTACATATACCTACCATTACAGCCGGATACATTCAGGATATAGACCAAATCAACACAATACTTTTAAACGGGCGAGCCGATTTGGTTGCTCTGGGTAAAACATTACTGTTAGACCCTTCTTTTGTAAGGAATGCACAGGCATACGAACAGCATAAAGCTGATAATCTGGAAGATTTAGGTATACCTAAACCCTACTCTTTTGCAACATCACACCTATATCCATACCGTGGAGGAGAACGTAAAATGCTCGAGGGTATGAAAAAGGCATTAAAACCATTAACGCATAAAAAGTAATTAAGCATTACAGCAATGAAACATTACGAAGATAATTTTGCACACGACCATTTACCTGTTGTCGAACTACAGGCACAATGCTTTACAGGACATCCTGATTTTGAGTTTCCTGAAGATTTGAATTGTGTAGAAAGACTGCTTGACAGACATATTACCGAAGGTAATGGCGATAAAATAGCTATTAGGACTTTTGATATGCAATGGACTTACAGGGACCTGTATGAAAAGTCAAACCAGATTGCGCATGTTTTGGTTGAAAATATGGGATTGGTTCCGGGTAACAGAGTACTTATAAGATCGGCAAATAATCCTATGTATGTTGCCTGCTGGTTTGCTGTGCTTAAAGCGGGTGGTATTGTGGTTGCGACTATGCCTTTACTTCGTGAAAAGGAACTCAGTGTAATGATTGAAAGTGCCGAAATATCTCATGCTTTTTGTGATTACCGCCTTGAAGATGAAATGATGGCAGTTAAGAGTCCGTTTCTGAAACAGGTTATTACTTTTGATGGTTCGGGACAAGGAGTTTCCAAGTTGGAAACACTAATGGCTCAACAACCAAAGGAATTTAGCAATTACAAATCAAAAGCTGACTCTCTTTCTATCATAGGTTTCACTTCGGGTACTACCGGAAAGCCAAAAATGACTTCACATTACCATAAGGATATATTACTGATATGTGAGGCATTCCCTAAATACTCTTTACAACCTACTCCAAATGATGTTTTTACGGGTAGCCCGCCACTTGGATTTACCTTTGGTTTGGGTGGTTTGGTTCTATTCCCTTTTTACTTTGGTGCATCTACATTTTTAATAGAGAAACCATCTCCTGACCTGCTTCTACAGGCTATTCAGGATTATAAGATAACAGTATGCTTTACAGCTCCTACTGCTTGGAGAATACTTACACAAAAGGCAAACGAATATGATATCTCGTCACTTAGAAAATGTGTTTCTGCCGGAGAAACCCTTCCTGCAAAGGTTTGGGAAGACTGGTATAACACAACCGGACTGAAAATTATAGATGGTATAGGTTCTACAGAAATACTTCATATCTTTATTTCATCTAATGAGGAGAACATGCGTGTCGGCGCTACGGGATTACCTATAAGAGGTTATGAAGCTATGATTGTAGATGAAGATGGAAATGAAGCTCCAAATGGTACTCCGGGAAGGCTTGCCGTGCGTGGTATAACCGGATGTAAATACCTTAATAACCCAGAGAAACAGCAGCAATATGTGCAAAACGGCTGGAATATTACCGGAGACATTTTTAAAAAGGATGATGACGGATATTTTTGGTTTGTGGCTCGTGGAGATGATATGATTATCTCTTCAGGGTATAATATATCGGCTATTGAGGTTGAAAACGTACTTATTACACACAGTGATGTGGCGGAGTGTGCCGTAGTGGGGTTACCGGATGAAAACAGAGGTATGCTGGTTTGTGCCTACCTTGTGTTAAAAGATAAAAATAAAGCCTGTAACGAACTTACCAAAGCCATACAGGATTGGTTTAAGGAAGTTGCAGCCCCTTATAAATACCCAAGAGAAATAAAATATGTCGATGTATTACCTAAAACAGAAACAGGAAAAATACAACGATTCAAATTAAAAAATACAGTTCAGGCATAAATGGAAAAAGCATTTATAAAGAAAGAGAAAGTACGTTTTCAGCATGTGGATTATGCAGGTATCGTTTTTTACCCGCGTTTTCTGGAAATGCTAAACTGCCTTGTGGAAGATTTTTATGAAGAGGCATTAGAGCTTCCCTTTAAAAACATACATAAAACAGGCGGCATACCTACTGTTGACCTAAAAATACAGTTTAAAAAAGCTGCACGTCTTGGCGATGAGCTTACTAAATACCTTTGGCTAAAAAATATTGGCGGGTCATCTATGGTCTGTGGATTTAAGTTTGAGCATGAAGATGGTTCTACCTGTCTTGAAGGTGAAGTTACACTTGTAAAAGTTGATTTCCTGAACGACAGAGGTGATATAAAAGCGAGTCCGTTTACAGATACTATGCGAACTGTATTGGAGAGATATAAATCAGAGAATTAATAATTCGGAATATAATGTTAGAATTACCAAAATTTAAAGCTGCTGCCGTACAGGCCGCTCCTGTTTTTCTTAATGTGGAAGCTACGGTAGACAAGGCTTGTTCTATTATTGCGGAAGCATCGGGTAACGGAGCGTCACTGGTTGCTTTTCCGGAAGTATTTGTTGCCGGCTACCCCTATTGGAACTGGATAATGACTCCTGTGCAGGGAAGTAAATGGTATGAAGTTTTATATAAAAACTCTATAGCTGTACCCGGACCTGAAGTAGCCAGAATTTGTGAAGCTGCAAAAGAACATAATTGCCACGTAGTTATTGGTGTAAATGAGCGCGGGCAAAGCCTTGGTGAATTATATAATACTAATCTTATAATAGATAACAAAGGTAATTTGGTAGGTAAACACAGGAAACTTGTCCCTACCTGGGCTGAAAAGCTTACCTGGACAGGAGGAGACGGCTCGTCTCTTAAAGTGTATAATACAGAAATAGGACCTATAGGTACATTGGCCTGTGGAGAAAATACCAATACATTAGCACGTTTTACACTGCTTACTCAGGGAGAACTTATACATATAGCCAATTATATTTCGCTACCTGTTGCCCCGCCTGATTATAATATGGCAGAAGCTATTAAGATAAGGGCAGCGGCACACTCATTTGAAGGGAAGCTGTTTACAATTGTATCCTGTTCTACCATTACTCAGGAAATAATGGACGTAATGAAAGAGGATGTTCCTAATGTGGAAGAACTCTTAACCAGAAAAAACAGTGCGTTCTCGGGTATCATTGGTCCTAATGGTGCGGTAATAGGAGAACCGCTTATTGATGATGAAGGTATTGTTTATGCTGATATTGATTTATCAAAGTGTATACAGCCGAAACAAATGCACGATATATTAGGACACTATAATCGCTTTGACATATTTGATCTAAAAGTAAATACTGCTCCTAAAAAGAATATAACTTTTACTGATAATCAGGAAGAATAAACATTCAACTTAAAAACTATATTAGTATGGATACAAAATACGATGACAGTGTACTGGGCCGTGCAAGAGTACAGGACACTCCGGAATTAGAAGCCTACTATGCCGAACTAAACAAACTTGGCGCCGGTGCTTTATGGACCGTAGCAAACGATATTGAACCATGGGAACCAAAACCTTCGTCGGTACCTATGTTATGGCGCTATGAGGATTTAAGAGAATTGGTTTTAAAATCATCTGAACTCGTAACTCCCGAACAGGCCGGAAGACGCGTGGTTTACCTTGTAAATGATAAACGTAGAGATGTAAGTGCTGCCGTAGGTTGGCTTTACACCGGTATTCAGGTAACAAGACCGGGAGAAAGTACCTCTGCTCACCGCCATAAGGCCTCTGCCCTTCGTTTTATTATGGAAGGTGAAGGTGGTTATACAGTTGTAGATGGTAATAAGATAATGCTGGAAGTTAACGATTTTGTTATCACCCCAAACAGTACGTGGCATGAGCACGGTGTTGAAGAAGGCGGAAAAACCTGTATTTGGCAGGACGGACTTGATATTCCGCTTGTAAATGCACTCGAAGCTAACGACTATGCCGTTCTTGATGGTAAACAACCACTTGAAAAACCGGTTAACTTCTCTCCGCTAACTTATGGAGGTGCAGGACTTGTACCAGCCGATCAGGAATGGAATAAGCCTTACTCTCCCCTTTTTAAATATTCATGGAAACAGGTATACCCTGCGCTACAGGAAGCTGCAAAAGTTAATGAGGGTTCACCTTATGATGGTGTACTGATGCATTATAGCAACCCTGTAACCGGAGGACATGTAATGCAGACAATGGGAGCATCTATACAAATGCTTTGCCCGGGAGAGCATACTAAAGCCCACAAACACACAGGCTCATTTGTATATCAGTGTGCTAAAGGAAAAGGTTACTCTATTATAGGCGGTAAGCGTTATGACTGGAAAGAAAGAGATATTTTCTGCGTACCTTCGTGGGTATATCACGAGCATGTAAACCTTTCTGAAACAGAAGATGCATGCCTGTTCTCGTTTAATGATTTACCTGTGATAGAATCACTGGGGTTATATCAGGAAAAAGCACATCCGGACGGTTTCCAGACAGTTGAATAATAATATTACAAACAAACAATAATGAAATTAGTTACTTACAGAATAAACCATACGGCATCAAGCCTTGGATTTATTGAAGATAATATGATAATTGATGCCGAAAAACTGGGGCATTTAAAACAGAGTCCGCTTCCTAACAATATGCTTGATTTTATTGATTTAGGTGAAAACGGAATAAAGCAGGCAGTTCGGTTATTAAATACTGCAACTAAAGAGGAACTGGAAGAATGTTCTATACCAATGGCAAACGCTACACTCCTTGCCCCTATACCAAGACCAAGGAAAAACATTTTTGGTATCGGGCTTAACTATACGGAACACGTGGCAGAATCGGCTCGTTCACTGGATACTTCAAAAGAACTTCCGCAACAACCTGTTATATTTACTAAGCCTACGACAGCCGTAACCGGACCTGAAACAGATATTATCCATAACCAGAAAGTAACCCAACAGCTGGATTATGAAGTAGAACTTGCTGTGATTTTAGGTAAAGGCGGAAAAAACATTGCTAAAGAAAATGCTCTTGATTGCGTTTATGGCTATACTATTATCAACGATATTAGTGCAAGAGACTGTCGTCGTGCAGGACAATGGATTGTATCTAAAGGTCAGGATACCTTTGCTCCTATGGGGCCTGTACTGGTAACTAAGGACGAGATAAAGGATCCGCACAATCTTAATCTTTCCCTTAAACTTAACGGAGTTGAAAAGCAAAACTCAAATACTAAATTCATGTTGTTTAATATAAACGATCTGATTCATGATTTGAGTACCGTGTTTACACTTGAAACCGGAGATATAATCGCTACGGGTACACCAGCTGGTGTTGGTGCAGGTAGAACTCCGCAGGAGTTTATGTGGCCAGGTGATGTGGTTGAGGCTACCGTTGAAGGAATTGGTACGCTTAAGAATACCATTGTAGACTCTGAAAGCTTATAATTAAAACTTAAAGTATAACTTTAAATAATGAGTAATAAAGTATATAGAATAGGTCAGATAGTTCCAAGTTCAAATGTAACTATGGAAACAGAAATACCTGCACTGTTACGTTCTCGTGAAACCATAGCGCCAGAACGTTTTACATTCCATTCCAGCAGAATGAGAATGAAAAAAGTAACAAAAGAAGAACTGGAAGCAATGGATGCCCAGAGCCTAAAATGTGCTCAGGAGCTATCTGATGCACGTGTAGATGTTATGGGATATGCCTGCCTTGTTGCTATTATGAGCATGGGGCGTGGTTACCACTGTGTTTCGGAAACCAACTTACACGAGGAAACCGTTAAAAATGATGCTCCTGCCCCCGTTGTTACAAGTGCCGGTGCCCTAATAAACGGACTAAAAGTATTAGGCGCTAAAAAAGTAGCGGTTATTACTCCTTATATGAAACGACTTACCGAAATGGTTGTTGATTATATTGAACACCAAGGGTTTGAAGTGGTTGATTACATAGCTCTTGAAATTCCGGATAACCTTGAGGTGGCTGCACAAAACCCTAAGAATCTTTTAGATATCTATAAAAGGCTTAATCTTGAAGGTGTAGATGTTATTGTAGCCTCTGCCTGTGTGCAAATGCCTTCTCTTGAGGCTATAGATGCTATTGAGAAAGAAAGCGGAATCCCTGTAACATCGGCAGCTGTATGCACTACATACGAAATGCTTAAAAAATTGGGATTAGATACCAAAGTACCTATGGGTGGTGCTTTATTAAGCGGGAAGTACTAAATTTTATCAGTATATTTGAAATTGATTCTCCCCTCCTAGTGAGGGGAATTTATTTTTAGGTATATGGAAGAAAAAAATATAAAAGTAATAACCTCGGAGATTTTATCTGATAACTGGGGAGAACTACGCAAAGTAAAATACGATTTTAAGCTACAGGATGGCAGTTGGCAGCAACAGGAGCGCGAAGTGTATAATCGCGGTAACGGGGCTGTAATACTTCTTTATAACAAAGAAAAAGGTACTGTGATACTTACACGCCAGTTACGTATACCTACCTGGTTTAACGGTAATGCAGACGGGATGATGATTGAAGCCTGTGCCGGGCTTTTGGATGAGAATGATCCGGAGGAATGCATTAAACGTGAAACGCAGGAAGAGACAGGTTATAAGATTACCGAAGTTAAAAAGATAATGGAGGTATATATGTCTCCGGGATCAGTAACCGAAATAATATATTTCTTCACAGGAGCCTATTCAGAAGATATGAAAATCAGTGAGGGAGGTGGTGTTGAAGGCGAACATGAAAATATTGAAGTACTTGAAATGCCGTTTTCAGAAGCTATTGAAATGATACAAAAAGGGGAAATAAAAGACGCTAAAACCATAATGTTGCTACAGTACGCACAAATTAACAGTTTGATGTAAAACATAATAACTTTAAACAAACAGCCGTGTTTAACATTTTTAAGCACGGCTGTTTTGTATTTTTACATATTCTTAATTTATACCATGAAACACTCCGGGTCAGCAGATTTACCATTACATAACGGACATGTACCCCTTTGGCTTTCCGAAAGGATGTCAAAACTGGGGCTATCCATTATGGAAACTATTGTGATGGAATTTTCAGCAGCCGAGGCTATAAATAAACTCTCTAATCCGTTTTGGTTTCAAAGCTTTGGTGCTGTTATGGGAATGGACTCGCATTCATCAGGAATAACAACTTCAGTTTTAGGCGCTTTAAAGCGTTCGGTAAATCCGCATGCTAAAGAGTTAGGAATTTATATTTGTGGCGGTAAAGGTAAGCGCTCCACTAAAACTCCGGAAGAATTGCTAGCTGTAGGCTACAAAACCGGACTGAACGGTTCTCAACTGGCCAATTTCAGTAAACTTGCTGCTAAGGTAGATAATACAGCTATACAGGACGGGTATCAGTTATACCAACATAACTTTATAGTGACTAATAAAGGAGACTGGTGCGTTATACAACAAGGAATGAACGACAGTAATGCTATGGCGCGTAGGTACCATTGGCATTCAAAAGACCTGCAATCATTTATTGATGAACCCCATACATTCATATATGGTAAAAATAAAGGAGAAATTTTAAACCTTACAGCCCATAATGCAGCTTCGGCAAGAGAAAAGTCATTAGTTATTGCAAATGAAAACCCTGAAAGAATACTAAAGGAAATAAATTATTTAGTTATGCCTAACCATCATGATGTGCGTATGAAAGACGTAAACATGAAACGTTTAGGCGCTATGCTTTGGGTAGCTAATGAAAATAAGCCTGAAGATTTTGAAAGCCTCCTTATGTTAAAAGGAATGGGGCCACGGTCATTACAATCATTAGCATTGGTAAGTGAAGTTATTTATGGTACCCCTACCCGATTTGAAGACCCTGCGCGTTTCTCTTTTGCTCATGGCGGAAAAGACGGACATCCGTTTCCCGTGCCTGTAAATACCTTTGATGAAACGATTAGCATCCTACAGACAGCTATTCAAAAAGCAAAAATAGGTAATAGTGATAAAATGCATGCTATTAGGAAGCTTTCTGAAATATCATGGGAGGCCGAGAAAGGCTTTAGTCCTAATAATAATTTTGACGCTTTAATTAAGAAAGAAAGGGATGAATCGTATAAATATGGAGGACGGACAGTTTTTGGAGAAGCACAGCCTCCTAAAAAAGATAAACCTTCTTCAGGAGGACAGCTGTCGTTATTTTAATCTTCTTCCATAGCATATTTCCTAAATAGCTTACCTATGTTGGCACTAAGGCGGGTTCTGTAATCCTCCATCAGCCATTCACGGTAATTTTTTGTAGTTCTTGTAAGTAGGTTGGAATATTGTTTAACCCTGTATTCAATATCAGGTTCAAGTAATTTGGCCAGTTTACGGGCTTCGGGTATAGTTTCACTATTTTCAACACACATTTGTGCATGCTGCATTATCGATTTATCAATAACCGATTTTGGCTTCATCTTTAACTCGGCTGCAACTTTAAACTCATCCTCCACATCAAATTCAACATCGTCAGAGTTAGGAAATTTATTCCTTATCTCCTCAGGCATAGTATAAACGTGAAGACTTTCTATTTCAGCATCGGTACGAATACTATCCAGGAATAATTCGGGATTTTTAAAAATATAATGCCAGTCTACAGGATCACTCCATAAACCGAATCGCTGTGCATTATTACCTAAATCGATTACAGTGAATGTATCTTTCCCCGGAAGTTTACGCGAACCACGCCCTATCATCTGGAAATACAATGTTAATGATCGTGTTGCCCTGTTAAGTATAATGGTTTCTACCGTAGGTTCGTCAAAACCGGTAGTTAGTATAGAAACCGATGTTAATATGGCATCAGGAGTATTTTTAAACCAACTTAATATCTTTTTACGTTCCAATTCTGGCGTCCTGTTATCAAGGTGTTTAATAGGTAATCCTGCAGCTTTAAAGGTTTCATATACATACAGAGATGTGTATATACCATTATTGAATATCAGTGTTTTTTTTCCTCTTGAACGATAATCATAAGCCTGAAGCAATAAGTCCTGCATAACGGCGCGAGAATACAATTCATCTGACGAAGCAACAGTATAATCACCATTAATACCCAGCTTTAAAGATGTAAGCTCAACATCATAATCATACATTGCTGCCTTAGCCAGATAACCTTTATCTATAAGTGACTGAATAGGTTCTCCCGTTATCAGTTCACTATAGGTTTCATACATAGGTAAATCGATGTTTGAACTTAGCGGAGTAGCTGTTACTCCCAAAAACAAAGACTTTTTGAAAAAAGAGAACAGTTTCCTAAACGAGTTATAGTGTGCCTCATCGACAATTACAAGGCCAACATCGTTCATGTGAAATTTTTTATCCTTAAGCCTGTTGTTTAAGGTTTCTACCATGGCTACATAGCACGAGTATTCGTTGTCATAAGGCAGTTCTTTTACGCTACTGTCTATAACGGTGTTTTTAACCCCAAAACTTTTAAGCATTTTTGAGGTTTGTTTACTAAGCTCAATTCTGTGCGTAAGTACTAATACCTTACGGTTATATTTTTCTAAGTATCTGCGTGCTATCTCAGAAAAGATTACAGTTTTCCCTCCACCTGTAGGTAACTGGTACAACAGATGGTAGTTATCAGGTTTACCTTCAAACTTTTCGAAAATCGTATCTATATCGTTTTTCTGATATTGGTACAGCTCTTTCCTGTCTACTTCCTTAACTTCTCTTTCCATACAGTTCGATAAATACCAAAAATAAGGTGGTTGGAGCCTTATTTTGTGTTTAAAAAATCTTAAACTTTTGCAATCCCTTAATTTAAGGAAACATTAGCAATATACACTATTAAACGGGGAATTTTAATTTGTATTTTAGAAGTTCTTCTTTAAAGGTGTGATATGCTAAATTATAATGCCATTTCGATTGCAGAAGCTACTGCTGTTCAAAATGAACTAAGGCAAAAGTTGATTTTGCAAACATACAATAAAAATATTACTACTATAGCAGGTGGCGATATTTCGCATAATAAAGATAGTGATACTGTTTATGCGGGTATAGTAATACTTAGTTATCCGCAAATGGTTTTGCAATCCTATTCATTAATCGAAACGAAAACAAAATTTCCTTATGTACCACAGTATTTAGGTTTTAGGGAGGTGCCGGCATTAATGGAGGCCTGGGAACAAATTCCGGCAAAGCCCGATATACTGGTTTTAGATGGGCAGGGAATTACCCATCCTAGACGCATGGGAATTGCTTCTCACTTTGGTGTTTTAAAAAATATTCAGACAATAGGTTGTGCCAAAAGTATGCTTTATGGCAGTTATGATCCGTTAGCAGATGAAAAATTTAGCACCAGCCCTATTTACAGTGGGAGTGAATTATTAGGTTACGCACTGCGCACAAAAACAAATGTAAAACCTGTTTATATTGCTCCGGGTCACAAAGTATCTGTAGAAGATTCTTTACGAATAATGAAACAATGTACTATTAAACACCGCATCCCCGAGCCTACACGCCTGGCACATGAAAAAGTCAACCTTTTCAGGGTAGGAAAACTTAAAGCGGGGTATCATTTAGCAGATATACAAACTAACCTGTTTACATAATTATTCAAAATTATCGTAAATGCGTTCAAATTCCTTTCGGTTTTCCCATTTCTGTTCAAAAGCTTCGTCATGTATGCTTTTTAGACGGGTTTTAAAGTCGGGAGCCATTCCGTTAGCTACTATATAATCGGCAGCCTGTTTATAGGAATTAAGCATACTTTTATAAAAGGTAGCCTGTTTTATAAACTTCTCTGCAGAATAGCTTTGTGCTATTTCGATATTAAACAACATAACATCGGCTACCATAAAAGGGTCTGCTCCAAGCGTAATAAAATGCTTAATGTATTTTTGAGCAACCGATCTTCTCATCTTTGATTTTTTCCCTTTTACAGGAAAATATTCGTTAGATATTTTCAGTTTAGCCTCCTGCTCCAGCTTATCTTCCTTGGGGTTAAAAACAAAATCGTAGTAGGTTTTAACATCACTAAACTTGTCGTAAATTTCTAAAAACTGTTCTTCAAGCTGATTTTTAGTGAGTTGAGAGAGGTATTTTTTAAGGTCGCGTTTGCTCATATATAGGTTTATATCGCTCAAAAATAAGGTTTAATAAGGCTTTTGGCAATTATTTAAAAAAAAGATATGGAAAAATTAGATAAAATAGTATTTTTGCAATCCTTAAACAAGTTCAAAACTAAATCACTTTAAGCTGTGGAGAATCCGAGTGCACAAAAACTGATCAAGAAAATTCAGGTTGATTTGTTTAAAAACGGTTTTGTTGCTGAGACGCTAATAACCGACCTGAAAAAACTGCGTGAATATGCGCTTGAAGAACAAGTACCTGTATTAGTAAAGGCAATACGTTTAACGTATGAACACCTTGAAGCAAACGGTGCCTTTTTAATACCAATACCTGATGATGAGCCTGTAGATGAAGAAACAGAACTTATTACAGACGGTAACACCGTAAGTACTGAAAACAACATGGAAAGCTTGGAGTACCTTATTTCCCTATTTACTGATTTAAGTAATAAAAATAACATGCTTGACTTAAGGGAATATAATAAAGCATTACAGGAATTTTAATAATTTACATCGGTTATATAATTAGGGCTGTTTGGAAACAAACAGCTTTTTTTATTTTACCCATAATTAACTTTTTCGGCTTTTTAGAACAATTCTTAATTACTACCTTTGCGGGAAAATTAAGCATTATGATCAAATTCTTTAAAACTATAGCTACCCTTGAGGGTATTTCATTTTTAGCGCTTTTATTTATTGGTGTTCCGTTAAAGTATACAATGGAAATGGAACAGGTTGTAAAAATAATGGGACCAATACACGGCTTCCTTTTTATTGCTTACATAGTTCTTGCTATTATGCTTAATAGTGAACACAAATGGCCTACAAAGAAATTTGTTATAATATGTTTGGCTTCTGTTATACCTTTTGGTACCTTTTACATTGAAAACAAATATTTTAAAGAATCGGCTAATTCATAAATGGAAATATTTAACTGGGCATACAAATTATTCAGGGATTTGGATTTTAGTCGTACATCGGCTACTTATGCCAATCTGGTTATTAATATTATTGTTATAATAATAGTAGCACTTATTCTTGATTTTATATCTAAAAGAATACTTGTTGCTGCTTTTACCGTTTTTGCAAAGCGTACTAAAACTGCCTTTGATGATATTTTAGTAGAAAATAAAGCTACAAAGTATGTCGCTCATTTAGTACCTACTTATTTCGTTTATGTAACCATTCCAATTGTGCTAAAGAGTTTTACCTACTGGGAAAATTTCTTTGAAAAAGGAATGAATATATTCATAATTTTCCTTTTCCTGTGGATTATACGTAGTGTATTACATTCATTAAAGGACTACCTTAAAACTAAGCCTGCTTATAGCGACAAACCAATTGACAGCTATATACAGGTATTAATGATTATCTTATGGCTATTTGCCAGTATTTCAATTATACTTACCCTGTTTGGTCTTAAAGTAGAGACTCTTCTAGGTGCTTTAGGAGCTATTTCAGCAATTATATTATTGATATTCAGGGATACGATACTTGGGTTTGTTGCCAGTATACAGGTTAGTGTGAATGATATGGTTCGTATTGGTGACTGGATTACTATTGATAAGTATGGAGCAGATGGTGACGTAATTGAAATTAACCTTGCTACTGTTAAGGTTAGAAATTTTGATAATACCACTACTACCCTACCTACTTACAGCCTGATATCTGATTCATTTAAGAACTGGAGAGGGATGGTAACTTCAGGAGGTCGAAGAATAAAAAGGCATATTCTTATAAAGACCAATTCGGTTAGGTTTGTTACTGAAAATGAAATTGAAGAGCTTAAAAAGATTCAGCTTATAAAATCATATATAGATCACCGTCAGGCTGATATTGATAAGTTTAACAGTCAGAATTCTGTTGATAAAAGCATACAGATAAATGGTCGTAATATGACTAATTTAGGCTTATTCAGAAAATATATTAACCAGTATATTGAAAATCACCCTGCTATCAATAAGGATATGACTATGATGTGCAGGCATTTACAGCCAACAGAAAAAGGTATACCTATTGAAATTTATGCTTTTACGACTGATAAACGTTGGGTGAATTATGAATATATCATGGCCGATATATTTGACCATGTTATTGCTGCCGTTAAATACTTTGATTTGGAAATATTTGAACTTCCGTCAAATAATAATACTGTATTTGTAGAGACAGATGGCGACCATTAACGGTTCGCTATCCTGTCTTTTACATATTCTATTTTGGTTTTACCGTGTGGGCTTGGCCTTCCAAAGCTATCCAGATTAACCATAGTAATATTATCTACCGTAATAATCTTTTCATGAGTCATTTTATTACGCACCTCACATTTTAGTACTATTGATGAATTTCCAAACCGAACTACATCAATACCTATTTCTACAATATCTCCCTGTTTTGCAGAGCTCATAAAGTTAATTTCCGACATATGCTTGGTTACTACGCGCTGATTTTCAAGCTGTACTATAGAATACAAGGCAGCTTCTTCATCAATCCAAGCCAATAGTTTTCCTCCAAATAAAGTTCCGTTTGGATTTAGATCTTCGGGTTTCACCCATTTTCTTGTGTGGAATCTCATTGTAGTAAGTTTTTACTTAAACAAATCTAAATTTTATACTGTTTTGATACTAATTAAAAACAATATTTAACCTAAAAGGTTTTCGTTAAAATTAACCTTGTTTAAGTAGTTAATTTTATATTGCAAAGGTACGTATATATAGACTTTTACCTCTCGTTTTACTAAAGGTTCTTCTTATAGTATTATAAATTAAAAGCATAGTTTAAACACTCCTAAAACCATAGTTATTTGTAAATTAAAATTCTATCTTTTAGATAAAACAATATTTACTTTAAAATTAGTTATAGAGAATATATTTAGTGAAGTATATAAGAAGGAAAATGTATATTTTGATTTTTTAATCCATAGTATCAATTATCCATGGTCTATCCTGTCCACCAAAGTTCTTGGCTTCTATATATATTTTCTTGACTGTAGGGAACTTTTCCTTTATTTCATCTTCAAGCTCTTTTATAGTAATAAATAGATTATCTACCGTCATATCACTTTGAAATTCCACATCAAGGGCCAGTAAAATTTCGTCGGGGGCAAGATGCATCGTTAAAGGAAAATATAATGTTTTTACCCTTTTGTCATTACTAACCAGGTCATAAATCCCTTTTACAATAGTACTATTAGCACTCTCCCCTACTAGTAGCCCTTTACTTTCCCTTACCATAATAATTGCTACTACAATAAGTACAGCACCAATAAGCATGGATGCCAATGCATCAAAAAACGGATTATTATAATAATGTCCTAAAAATACTCCAAGTAGTGCAATAAGCAACCCTATAATAGCAGCACTTTCTTCATATATTACAGCAAACAGTCCGGGGTCTTTGCTAAGGCTTAGTTCTTTCCAAAAACCTCTTTTTCCGCTATTCTTATTAAACTGCCTTATAGCATAAATTAAAGAAGTGCCTTCAAAGCCAATTGAAGCAAATAATACAATGTAGTTCCAAAACGGATCTTTTAACTCTGCAGGATGCTGTAAGTGAGTTATTCCTTCATAAACCGACATACCGCCTCCTAGCGAAAACACCAATATGGCAACTATTAGTGTCCAGAAATAAATTTCTTTACCATGCCCAAAAGGGTGTGTTTCATCTGCCGGTTTCTGGCTTCGTTTTATTCCTAAAAGCAGTAATAATGAATTACCGCTATCTACTGTACTGTGTATTCCTTCAGACACCATTGCCGAACTTCCTGTAAAGGAAGCTGCTATAAACTTTACAACTGCAATAGCCAAGTTTGCGGCCAAAGCACCATAAATAGCTATTTTAGAATTTCCTGTCATTTATTGGTTTGGTTTATTATGAAAAAAATCCCCAATATTATTGCAATATAGGGGATTGATATAAAAGAAATACTTGGATTCTTAATTGGTATAGCGTTCGTTAGACTCTTCAAAATCGTCATCATCACTTGATACCGACTTGTTTTGATCTTCATCCAAATCGATATTATCGCTTAAAACGGAATCATCCTGATTAAAGGCCTCAGAGTATATGCTGTTTCCTCCTTCTTCGTCCCATTCATCCCTACCGTTAAAATCGTCGGGATTGATATTGTCAGAATCAGTTTCAGCATGCTCATTAGTATAAGAAACTCCCGGCTGTTCCATAGCCAGGTACTTATCAGGGTTTCTTATAGTTTCAGATTCTTTTTGTTTGTTTTCTTCAGGTTTACCGTTTTCATTATGTTTTCTCTCTTCATTTCCCATAGCAACATTTTTTAGAAAAGTAAAATAGCTGTTATATCATTAATTTTTAAAAGTCTCAAATTCGTTTTAATAAGGTTTTTGAGTAGCAGATTACAAGACAGAACTTCATTTACCTGTGCTTCTTTCTCCTGTTGTGCGGCAGCCTCTTCATAAGAAACAGTTCTCATGGCTCCAACACCTCCCGACTGTGTCATAATTATGCGTTCCATGGCAATTTAATTTAATAGATGATTACTCTTTTATTGTTTGTTTTATGTACTCCTAAGTTATTAACTTATTTTCTAATTATTGTTCAATTCAGCATTAAATAATTGCCAATTGGCAAACTTTAACTTTAATATCGTCATTCACAAAAAGTTATAAAAAAACTTTAACATAATCCCTTTGTTTTTAATGAGTTAAATAATAAGTTTTAATCTGTTTGTTGAGTATACAATTAACACTATTTTAAAAGTAAAAAGTAAGGAATTGCCTATTTTTAATATTCTAATCCAATTAAAATGAATATCACATTTCTTAACGATCCTAAACTCACCATATTACTACCTGTTATTTATTTAGCATGGCAGGATGATATATTAACAAAAGAGGAATATACAGCCCTGAATGATTTTATAAATAACCAGGATAATTTCTCTAAAGCCGAAAAGGATTTCCTTAAATCTAAAATTGATTTGAATAATCCGCCGGGACGATCAGAGCTTTTCTTTTGGAAAGACCTTATTAATAAAGCACTTAATAGCAACAAGCCTAAAAACCTTACTGAACTGGGTTTTTTTATAGCTAATACTGACAGGCCTGCCTATAGTAAAGAAGATATAAAGGTGATAGAGCCCCAACTATTAAAACTTGAAAAGCGACTTGGTATTATCAGTAATGAGGCTATTTCTTCGCTGTGTGAAACTCATGATACTATTACAAATAAGCTTAAAACGGTGGAAAGCTTCAGTAAAGAAAAAATGACTGCCCTTCTTGACGGAAATCAGGCAGTAATAATAAACCGAGTTAAAAAAGTGATAAGCCAACCTGAGTTTGCTTTTGAAACTTCAACAGATATAACTGTATACAGGGAAAAAGTACTTGAATGGTGTAAAATACTGGCTAAAGAAGGTTTTGGCAGCCATGCTTACCCTAAGCAGTATGGAGGTGCCGGTGATATTGAAGGATACTTTACCATAATGGAAACCCTGAGCTATCACGACCTGAGTCTTGTAATTAAATTTGGAGTTCAGTTTGGATTATGGGGAATGAGTGTTATGTTTTTAGGAACTGAAAAACATTTTGAAAAATACCTTAAAGATATTGGTACTTTAGATATACCCGGAGGTTTTGCTATGACCGAAACCCATCATGGATCTAACGTTAAAGGACTTGAAACTACTGCTACTTACAACAATAAAGACAGAAGTTTTATCATAAACACACCTGTACCATTTGCCCGTAAGGAATATATAGGAAACACAGCTTTACATGGTGAAATGGTTACCGTATTTGCCAAGCTAATTATTGATGATAAAGATTATGGTGTAAATGCTTTTATCGTTCCTATACGAGATAAAGATAAAAATGTATTAAAAGGTGTTCGTATTGAAGACTGCGGACATAAAATGGGTTTAAACGGGGTTGATAACGGAGTTATTTATTTTGATAACGTAGTTATTCCTTATGATAACATGTTGGACCGTTTTGCTCAGGTTAATGATAAAGGTGAATTTGAAACCTCTATACCTAGTGATAATAGAAGGTTCTTTACGATGTTAGGAACATTAGTTGGCGGACGTATAGGTATACCGCGTTCGGCACTGGCAGCAGCCAAAACCGGACTAACCATTGCTATAAAATATGGAGATAACCGCAGGCAGTTTGGTCCTAATGGCGGACTGGAAGTTCCTGTATTAAACTACAGGATACATCAGCAAAGGCTTATGCCCTATCTGGCTAATACTTTTGCCATACATTTCGGGCTACAGTATCTTACCAAGCGTTTTATGAACCGTACAGAAGATGACATGCAGGAAATAGAAGCTCTTGCTGCGGGTATGAAATCATATTCCACATGGAATACACGCGATGCTTTACAGGAATGTCGTGAAGCCTGTGGAGGTAAAGGCTATCTTTCTGAAAACCGTATTGATGATTTAAAAAACGATACTGAAATATATACCACCTTTGAAGGTGATAATACCGTACTGATGCAGCTAGTAGCTAAAAATCGTTTAGGGGAATTCCGTAAACAATTTAGCGAGATGAATATAGCTACTATTTTTAGTTATGTGTTGGATCAGGCAAAAACGGCAGTTGCCGAAAAGAATCCGTTTGCAACAAGAAACACGGATGATAGTCATTTAAAAGATTCGGAATTCCATTTACATGCTTTTCAATACAGGGAAAAAGAACTGGTAAGCTCTGCAGCGCGCCGTTTTAAACGTTTGGTTGATGATGGACTTGATACTTTTGATGCAGCAAATATAATGCACCCACACATGCTGCAAATAGCGTTTGCTTATCTGGACAGGGTATTTTTAGAGCAGTTTCAGTTACAGTTAAAATCGGCTGATGAGTCTTTAAAAGAAGTGCTAACAAGACTGTACAATCTCTTTGCTATTAACAAACTACAGGAAAATAAAGCATGGTACCTGGAACAAGGTTATATGGAAGGCGCAAAAACAAAGGCAATACGAAAACTTTTTAGTCAGTTGTGCTGGGAAATACGACGTGATGCTGTGCCAATAGTAGAGTCATTTAATATTCCTGAAAACTGCCTAGCTCCTATTATAACGACAGAATCAGAACAAGCATAAAAAAAGAGCCTTTAGGCTCTTTTTTCTATAGATTTACATTCCATTCAAGATCATTTCTATAAGTTAGTTTCCCTTGCTTAACCTCAAGTGGACAATCAAAATTGTTGGTATATAATCCACCGGTTCCTAACCCCTGTGGCATAGGATTGCCAAGTGTATAAGTCCATTGTGCTATAGCATTTAAACCTACATTACTTTCCAGTGCTGATGTTACCCACCAACCAATACTTAATTCTTCAGCGATTTCAATCCATTCGGATGAACCCTTAAAACCTCCTACAAGACTTGGTTTTAAAATAATGTATTGAGGTTTTATTTTTTGGAGTAATTTCCGTTTGTTTTCATACCCAAAAACCCCTATTAATTCTTCATCAAGTGCTATAGGCAGCGGAGTAATTTTACACAAAACAACCATTGCATCTTCCTGTTTTTGTTTAATAGGTTGTTCAATACTATGTAATTGATATTTTGAAAGTTGAATTAATTTATCTAAAGCTTCAGTTTTATTAAAAGCTCCGTTAGCATCTACTCTGATTTCTATTTGTTCAGGAGCAAAATTCTCACGTATAAAAGATAATAATGATAATTCCTTATCAAAATCAATAGCTCCTATTTTTAGCTTAATACAATTAAAACCCTGTTCCAGTTTGGTATCAATCTGTTCTTTCATGTATGCCTCATCACCCATCCAAACCAGTCCGTTAATGGCTATATTTTTCTCACCATGTGTAAATTCTGAAGGATATAAGACAAAAGGATTATCGGCTTCCAAAGACTTAAAGGCCATTTCTACACCAAACTGTATGGAAGGAAATTCGATTAATGCATTCCAAAGCTTTTCTACACCCAAATGAATGTTCTTACAAGTCCATTTTAACTTTTCTTCGTAATCATCTCTGTCATCAATACTAAGGCTCCTTAATATCCCGCACTCACCTATCCCCTTTTTACCACTATCTTCAATAATAATAAACCAGGTTTCCTTTTCAGTAAGAACGCCCCGCGAAGTTCCGCTGGGGCGTTTAAAATTTAGTATGTATTTTTTATAAGTAGCTTTCATTATAGCTCTAAAGATCCTCCAATTTCTAATAGCATCAAATCCTTATCCTTATCATAGAATTTCTTTTTAGCCTCCTCATGATTGATTTTAATGTATCCGAAAGTATCATAGTGATATCCTAATACTTTATCGCACTCAAGGAAATCAGAAGCTATAATAGCATCTTCCACATCCATAGTGAAGTTACTTCCTATCGGAAGTATAGCAAGATCAAGTTTTGTACGAAGTGGAATAAGCTTCATATCATACGTTAAGGCCGTATCTCCGGCAATGTATATGTTTTTGTGTTCGCCTTCAATCACAAAACCACCCTGGTTACCTCCATAGGAACCATCTGGGAAAGAGCTGGAATGAATAGCAGTTACATATTTCACTTTACCAAAGTCAAAGTTCCAGCTACCACCGTGATTCATAGGGTGAGTATTGAAACCTTTTTTCTCATAGTATCCAGCAATTTCTGCATTAGAAACTATAGTTGCTCCTGTATTGTTAGCAATAGCTTCAACATCAAGAATGTGGTCACCGTGTGCATGAGTAATCAGGATGTAATCAGCTTTAAGCTGAGTGATGTCAATGTGTTTAGCCAGTTCGTTTGCGGTAATAAACGGATCTACAATTATATTTTTTCCGCCTACCTCTATTCCAAGGCTGGCATGTCCGTAATAGGTTATTTTCATAATTTTAAAGTTGTGAGGTTATTATAATTAAAACTGTAATACGATACTTAACAGTACTGATAACAAGAATGTTCCTAATGCTACTTTTTTAAGCTCTGGGTCCAGTTCTCTAGGTACAGTGTTTTTACTAACGGTTTTTATATGCAGTAAAAATGGTATGTAAGCCAATAGGAATAGGTATTGCACAGGCTTAAAGTTATACAAGATAGCAAATAGCAGTGTTAAAAACAATGCTGTTAGGATTATGAAATAATGATATATTTTAGCGCGTTTAGGTCCAAGTTTTACTACCAATGTGTTTTTACCCGACATAGCATCTGAAACCTGATCTCTCATATTATTAAGGTTAAGTACAGCTACACTAAGCAGTCCTATAGATATGGCAGGAAGTAAAATAAGTATATCCAGTTCTTTTGAGAACAGGAAGTAGCAACCTAACACACTAACAAGCCCAAAGAAGATGAATACAAATAAATCGCCTAACCCTCTGTAACCATAAGCCGATTTACCTACAGTATATTTAATCGCAGCAGCTATGGCAGCTAAGCCTAAAAAGAAAAAGAATAATGAGTAGACAAGATTCTCTTTGCCAAAAGAAAGGTATATAAGAGTTATTGCGGCAGCAAGGGTTAACAATGAAGTTACTATTATCCCTTTTTTCATTGCTTTTACGGTAATTGCACCACTTTGTATGGCTCGTTGCGGACCAATACGGTTTTCGTTATCGGTGCCTTTTACACCGTCACCATAATCATTTGCAAAATTTGAGAGTATTTGCAGTCCTAATGTGGTTAATAATGCAAAACCAAAAATACTCCAGTTAACCATTCCCTGAGAAAAAGCATAAAAACTACCTACCAGTATTCCCGATACAGATAAAGGTAAGGTTCTTAATCTTGCGGCCTCAAACCACGCTTTAGCATTTGCCATTTATATAAAACTTAATTTTAATCGTTAATTATTACATCCAGTTCTTATCGGTTGTTTCAACCTGATACAACCAGTGGTTAGTAAGCTCTTTTAGTCTTGTATAATCGGTAAGTCCGAAAACCAAATTACCTCCAGCCGTATGCAGGGTTACAATACCTATATCAGAACTTTTGTGCCAAAAATACTGAGTAAGGCTAATTCCCTGAATTTTATGAGGTGCCAGTATTTGTGTGTCCACATCCCATGCTCCCCCTTTTTTGATAATAAAATTATTATTCACAAAAAGCCTGTAATTCCTAAAAGAGAAAAATACAATTGTGCCTACAAAAATAATATATATAGGCAGGAATATTATATAGTCTCTCATTTCGGGAGATAAATATGAAACAAAGAAAAATATTCCTAGAGGTATTATAAGTGATTTTATTATCATAAATATCAGCTTCCTGATACTTGGTTTAAGTGCTACGCCTTTTTCCGGAATTTTATTAAGCAGGAATTTTAGTAGTGTATCTCTTTCTTTATCATCACATCCGGGAATTTCTATGGCCGACTGCAATTGCTTTTTATTGGTACTCTGATTAAATGCCTGACTTATCCTTATATCCTGTATACCTAATTTTTTTTGGAAAAAATTCCTACCAATAACCAATAACTGTACTTTTTCCGGACGAAGTATGGTACTCTTTGTACTTAACAGCCCATGAGACAAAAGTAAAGAGTTTTGTTTTCGGGTTATTTTAAAATCGAAATAACGTATTATAGTACGCCCAAGATTAATAAACAAGGTAAGGAATAATATACCTACAATAATAAAGGTAATAAACCTAAGCAGAAGTTCAGGATCAAAATAACTGTCTAATGTATCTTCTTCATATCCTGCTGCCTCAATAAAATCTTCTATATACTGATAGGTTGTTATTACAAAGGCAAAAAGAAGCGCAAAACTACGAGTATAGTTTGATGTGATTCCGGTTTTAAAAAGTGTAAGAAGACTAATTTGTATAAACGGATGCTCTTTTTCTGTAGTTCTCGTTTTTACTCTTACATCACTTTCTTCGGCTGTAATATCACCATCAGTTTCATATTCATTTTCAAGTAGCCGTTCTTTGAGCAGTAAAGCCAAATCATGATTTATAGCTCTTATGGAAACCTCTTTTTTACTACTCCCGGCAGTATCAACCTCAAGAGCATGAACATTAATTATACGTTGTATAAGTGACTGATTTATATTTACCTGCTGTATCTTATCTAAAGGAATAGCTAATCTGCTTTTGTTGAGTATTCCGTGGCGTATAACAAATTCCTGATTTTTTTCGTCGAGAAAAAAAGTGAAGTTGAGATATTTGAGATAGGCTATAACCGCTACCAAAACAATTATAGCAACTGCCCCTACTATAACAGAGAATTTATCATAATCCTTTAACCTGAAAATCCAAACAATAAGTAAAGGCCATAATCCTTTGATTACTCCTCTAAGAGTGTCGGCAAACATTACTACAACACCTATAAGTGACTGTCGTTGTGGTTTACTGAAATCACTCTTCATTAGACGTACTCTGTTTTAATATTTTTCCAACCAAAAGCTGTTTGATGTTTTCGGCCTGCTCTTTTTCGATACCTGCTATTTTTACATCACTACTATCTCCTCCTGCTGTAAAAACCTCTACAGCAGCTAGCCCGAACTTACGAGAAAAAATACCTTCATGCAGTGCAACATGCTGTACACGGTTGTAAGGTATAATAGTAGTTGTAGTGGCTAAGACACCTTTTTTATAAATAACATCATGTGTTCTAAAAACATACCCCCTGTTTTTAAAACTAAGATTTACAAACACAATAGTGATTAATAACAATAAAAGGTAAACAATAACTGCCGGAACTATATAGGGATGTACTTCTTCGTTAAAATAATATAATGCTCCAATAGCAATAGCCAGTATTAAATAAACAATACCAACATTAAAGTACATTATCTTTTTATAGTCAGAGTGTAATGCAGTAAGTACTGCTTCCTCAAACTTAGGTAGGGAAGCAGTATCTATTACATCATTTGTAAAGCCGTTATTTATGGTATCCATTTAATATCCCTAAAGTTAGGTTTTCTTTTTTCAAGGAAAGCGTCACGACCTTCTTTTGCCTCTTCTGTCATATAAGTTAAGCGTGTAGCTTCTCCGGCAAATACCTGTTGTCCAACCATTCCGTCATCAGTTAGGTTAAAGGCAAACTTAAGCATTTTGATAGATGTAGGTGATTTGTCCAGTATTTCCTGGGCCCACTCATAGGCAGTATCTTCAAGTTCAGCGTGAGGGATAACAGCATTAACCATTCCCATTTCATAAGCGTCCTGAGCAGAGTAGTTTCTTCCTAAAAAGAATATCTCACGGGCACGTTTCTGTCCTACCATTTTAGCAAGGTAAGCAGACCCATATCCACCATCAAAACTGGTAACATCAGCGTCAGTTTGTTTGAATATAGCATGTTCTTTACTGGCAAGTGTAAGGTCACAAACCACGTGAAGGCTGTGTCCACCTCCTACTGCCCATCCCGGTACTACAGCAATTACCACTTTTGGCATAAAGCGGATTAATCGCTGTACCTCAAGAATGTTTAGCCTGTGCATACCATCATCACCTACATAACCCTGATGCCCACGTGCTTTCTGGTCACCACCACTGCAAAAAGAGTATACTCCGTCTTTAGAAGAAGGACCTTCAGCAGAAAGTAATACAACTCCTATCGAGGTGTCTTCTCTTGCATCGAGAAAAGCTTCAAAAAGTTCGCTGGTTGTTTTTGGCCTAAAGGCATTACGTACATCCGGCCTGTTAAAGGCTATACGGGCAACACCATTACATTTTTTATAGGTAATATCTTCAAATTCCTTTACGGTTTTCCAGTCTATAGTACTCATGTGTCTTTAATATTTCCCGTAAAAATACGGGATTTTTTGGCATTTGCCAATACATTTGAATATGGTAAAAAAATACAGATAAAATAACTGTTATAAATTACTTTTATTCAGTTTTTTATGTGAAATACATACAATAACACATTGTTTTAAGTGTTAACCTTTAAAGAAAACAGGGGCAATAATCTAATCTTTATTTATATTTGCGTTTCCACCCCTATTTAAACAGTTTAGAATACACAGATTAGCATAATGAAGTTTTTAAAATTTATCCCTCTAATAGTATTAATAACTCTAGCCTCCTGTAAAAAGGAAAAACATACACTGGCACATCATGAAGTTAAGAAAGAAATAAAAGATACGATTTTAAGAATAAAGCCACTTGATATTACACTTAACAGGGTTCCGAAGGCTTTTGTAGATTCAAAATACAAGAGTATTGATAATTTTTACAATCATATTTGGCCAAAACATAACCTAAGCGGAGGATTTCTTGTTGCCAAAAACGGACAGGTACTTTATGAAACCTATGGAGGAATAGCCAACAGAAGTACTAAAGAAGAAATTAATTCCCATACTGCACTACACCTGGCTTCAGTTAGTAAAGTACTTACGGCGGCTGTAGTATTAAAACTAATTGATTTTAAGAAGCTGGAACTTGATCAAAAAGTAAATTCAATATTACCGGAATTTCCTTATGATGATATTACTATAAAAATGCTTTTAAATCATCGAAGCGGACTCCCAAACTACGCCTATTTTTGTGATAATGCTGAAATTTGGGACAGAAGCATGCTTAAAAACCAGGATATACTGGATTTAATGGCTAAACATAAATTTGACTTATATTTCAAACCCGATAAGAAATTTGGTTACTGCAATACCAATTATGCTATGCTGGCTCTTGTTATTGAAAAAGTAACCCACATGAATTACAGGGATGCCATGAAGAAGATAATATTTGAACCTTTGGGGATGAACGATACTTATGTTTTTGATTATGAAAAGCATAAAGATACAGCAAGCCTTTCCTACAAAGGGAATAATGTTTTATATAAGTTTGATTTCCTTGATGATATATACGGAGATAAAAATATCTACTCTACTCCAAGGGATTTACTGAAATTTGATATGGCAACCTATTCAGGTGATTTTTTAAATCCCAACCTTGTAAAAAAAGTATTTAAGGGTTACAGCTACGAGCATAAAGGTGTGAAAAATTATGGACTGGGTATTAGGTTACGTGAGTGGAAAACAGGCGAAAAGCTGTTTTACCATAACGGTTGGTGGCATGGTAACACATCGTCTTATGTTACCTTAAAGAAAGATACTGTAACTATTATTGCACTTTCAAATAAGTTTAGCTACAAACCTTATAAAGTATCAAAGCTGGCACCTTTATTTGGTACCTACCCAATGAAAGATGCCGACGAAGATTTATTTGATTAAGGACTTACCCTATTTTTACCGAAGTCATATTTAGTGAACCTCCCACTAGCTTATCATTAAAAAAGCTTAGTTCATCTTTCCTATCCTGTAGTCCCAGTATATACATCAAGGGGTAATAATGATCTGGCGTTGGTATTGCCAGTTTAGCCGACTTACTAAGCTTTTCATACTCCATAAGTGCTTTGTGGTTACCGTCCTGTATTTTCTGTTTGAAAATATTATTCATCTCAATAGCCCAGTCAAAACCATAGTTTGGTTCGTTTAGTTTGCGCCAGTCAATTAAACGAAGGTTATGTACCATATTACCGCTACCTATAATCAATACACCTTTCTTTCTTAATGCAGAAAGTTGTTTTGCCAGATTATAATGATATTCAGCAGGTTTACCATAATCAATGCTTAACTGTAGTACAGGGATATCAGCATCAGGATACATGTGTCTTACAACCGTCCATGTACCGTGGTCTAGCCCCCAATCGTGATCTAACCCTACATCAGTACTTGTGATTAGCTTAGCAGTTTCTTTTGCCAGTTCCGGGCTGCCTTTAGCCGGATATTCCACATCAAACAAAGCCTGAGGAAAACCTCCAAAATCATGAATAGTTTTTGGTTCTTCCATAGCTGTAACATGAGTACCGCGTGTTAACCAATGAGCAGATATTACTATTACAGCTTTCGGTCTTGTTACCTCTTTCCCCATTTTGGCCCAGGCTTGCGAAAACTCATTATCCTCAATACCATTCATAGGAGAACCGTGCCCTATGAACAATACGGGCAGATTTATATCTTTTTCTCTTAAGCTATTAGTCCAGTTTTCAAAGCCGTGTAATGACATGGCAGTATTTTTTTATTCGTTTATAAGATGGATACCATCTTCTTTAATTTCAATAAGTCTTTGCTTGTATAAAGAACCTATTGCTTTTTTAAATGCTTTTTTACTCATTTTGAATACTGTTTTTATATCCTCAGGATGACTGTTGTCATTTAGCCTAATAAAACCACGACTCTCACGAAGCTCGTCAAGTATAAACTGAGCATTTGGTTCAATACTGTCGGCTCCTCCTTTTTGTAAGGTAACATCAATTTTATTGTCAGGGCGAATGAGTTTCACATAACCTGTTACCCTGTCACCTGTGCGCAAGTCCTGATATACTTCATCTTTATATAAAAGTCCTTTATGCTTTCCGTTAATGATGACGTTTATCCCCATATCGGTAATATGAGAAACAATCAAATCCACTTCCTCACCTTCTTCAACAGTAAGCACTTCATTATCTAAAAATTTGTTTGTCCTGCTGGAACCTACCAAGCGGCCTGTTTTGTCATCAATATACATATGAACAAGGTATCGCTTGCTTTTTTCCATTGGTCTTGCCTGTTCCTTAAACGGAACAAACAAATCTTTTTCAAGACCCCAGTCAACAAAAGCCCCAAATTTATTGATATAACTTACCCTTAAATAAGCGAAATCATTTAAGGTAATGTATGGCTTTAATGTAGTAGCTACAAGTCTTTCCTCATGATCGAGATATACAAAAACAGCCAGCTCATCCCCTACTTCAAATTTACGGGGTACATACTTATTTGGTAATAAAACATCCTTACTACCATCGGTTAAGTATAAACCAACACTGGTATCTCTTTGTATTTTTAATGTATTATATTGTCCTATCTCAATCATCCTATGTGGTTTAGTATATAAATGTACGAAGTTTTAGCTTAGGCTAATTCTTTAAAATATTGTTTTAATATCTGGTCGTTCTCTTTTACGGGGGTAAATACTTCAAGTATTTTTGGACTATCAGTTGCGTTGAAAAATACTTCAAGATTAGTGTTCAGTTCTTCAAGACTATGTGCCTGGGAATACTCAAAACCAAACATTTTAGCCAGATGCTCCCCCGTTAAATTATGTTCTGTCTCAAAATAGGTGTTAAATACAGGGGTTTCCTTATGTCCCGGTAATATCCTGAAAATCCCTCCTCCACCGTTATTGATAAGAAGAATTTTGAAATCTTTCGGAATATAACTGTTCCAAAGAGCATTACTGTCATAAAAGAAACTTACATCGCCGGTAATTAGTATATTTTCTTTACCACTGGCAACCGCGGCACCAATAGCGGTAGATGTGCAGCCATCTATACCACTGGTTCCCCTGTTACAAAATACTTCTACCGATGGTTTTACATCAAAAAGCTGCATGTATCGCACAGCAGAACTATTGCTTATCTGTACCTGTGAATTTTGGGGTAATGAAGTAAGAACTGATTCAAACACTTTGAAATCACTAAACGGAATCTGAGCCATATATTCATCATGCTTTAGTTTCCTGTATGCTTTTATTTCCTGAGCCCTGTGACTGTAACTACTTTCTACAAAATGTGTAGCCGGTAAAAAACGGTTTAAAAACGTATTTGGTTCGGCTAAAAAATGCTTGGTAAGAACTCCAAAGGTATCATAAGCCCTTAGTGTATCAATATGCCAGTGATCGTGAGGTTTATACTTCCTCAAAAAGGCTTTAATCCTTTTAGACACCACCATTCCGCCAAAGGTAAGTAGTATATCAGGACAAAATGCCTTAAAATCTTCTTCCTTAAACGGAGTGATTATAACATCAATATTATTTAAAAACTTTTTATGATGAATATTTGAAGTTGTTTCCGTCATCACCACTACCGAAGGGTCTTCAGCAAGGCGCTCCAGTACCTCCTTATCTATAGTATTTGGTTGATTTACACCTACTAAAATCAATTTCTTTTTAGCAAGATTCCATTTTTCCACAAACGGACTCAAATCCTCACTAAAAGAATTTTCAAAAGAAACATCAAGTATTTTAGGCTCAACCGTAAGCTCATCTGTAGTATCATACAGAGGCTCTTCAAACGGAGCATTTATATGTACAGGGCCTTTTTCACTTATGGCTTTTTCTATAGCCACATTGATTTTATTATCATTTTCGGCAGAAGCCTCTTCTTGTAAGTTAGCAGAATAAACGATATGGTTGGCATATACATTTTCCTGACGGATGGTTTGTCCGTCGCCAATATCAATCTTGTCATGCGGCCTGTCGGCAGATATTACAACAAGTGGAATCTGGCTATAGAAAGCCTCTGCCACTGCAGGATAATAATTAAGTAATGCCGAACCCGAAGTGCATAGTATAGCTACCGGTTTTTTTAATTGCTGGGCCATACCGGCGGCAAAAAAAGCAGCACAGCGTTCATCGGCAATACTATAACACTTAAATGCAGGATTACTTGCAAAACCTATAGTTAGAGGCGCATTACGCGACCCTGGAGATATTACAATATCGGTTATTCCTTTAGCACGGCATATTTCAATAATGCTTTGTGCTAAAGGTATTGTTGGGTACATCATTATGTGTATATTCTGGATTATAAATGCGGGAGTAAACTAAAATAACCCTCTTTATGAGTTAATCCAGTTTACAATCTCAGGATCTTTTGGAGTTGTACGTGGGCTAACCACTTTTTCCAATTCTCCGTTAGTGTTTATTAAGTATTTTTGGAAATTCCATTCTACCTCACTATCCTGAAGTCCGTTTTTATCCTTTTGTGTAAGGAACTGGTATATTGGTGCCATATCGTCCCCTTTTACAGATATTTTAGACATCATAGGGAAACTAACACCATAGTTTTGCTTACAAAAAGCAGCAATCTCCTCATTAGTACCCGGTTCCTGGCTTGCAAAGTTATTTGCAGGGAAGCCTACAATAACAAGGCCTTTATCCTGATATTCCTTATAAAGAGCTTCAAGTTCTTCATACTGCGGAGTCAATCCACATTTTGAAGCGGTATTTACTACAATTACTTTTTTACCTTTAAGTGTAGAGAAATCAAACTCTTTACCATAAAGATCCTGTACTTTAAACTGGTATATGTTTTCTTTAGACATGTTTGTTGGATTTTCAACTGCCTGTGCAGTTTCGTTTTTTTCAGTTGTTGTATCCTGTGTGTTGTTTTTGCAGGAAGCAAAAAGCATAATTGAACAGGCTAATATTGCTATTTTTTTCATGATTTTATTTTACTGTAAAATTAAATAAAAATTCGCTTAAGCTAAAGAATTGAGTATATTTAAAGTCTATATATAAATATACTAAATATGTTGTTTTTTAATACCATTACCAGTTTTTTAAAAAACAGGGAGTATAGGGATTTACTGTATACCACAACCATAATACTTATAATTGGGACAATTTCTTACCATTTTATAGAAGGCTGGAGTCTTGTTAACTCCCTTTATTTTTCGGTAATTACCCTAACTACCATAGGTTATGGTGATTTTTCGCCACAAACCGATTTAGGTAAAATGTTCACTATTGTTTATATACTTATGGGGCTTGGTATAATACTTCAGTTTATAAATACTGTAAAAAACCATTATAGTGAAACCCGAAGTAAACATCATCATAAAAAAGACCGATAAAAAAAGCCTCTTTTTAAAGAGGCTTTTTGTTATTAATTATTTCTTAGAATAATGTTTTTTGTACTGTACAAACGATATTGCTCCTATTATTAATGCTCCAAGAGCCATCCAGAAGAAATATGCTGGTGTTCTCACCTCTCCACTTGCATAGGAATGTAAACCGGTAAGATAGAAGTTAACACCAAAGTAAGTCATTAATACAGAAGCATAAGCTAATATACTAAAGAAGTTAAAAATCCATTTCCCTCTAAGTTTTGGCACAAAACGCATGTGTATTACAAAAGCGTAAACCATAATACTGACCATTGCCCATGTTTCTTTAGGATCCCATCCCCAGTAACGCCCCCAACTCTCGTTAGCCCATTGACCACCCAGGAAGTTACCTATGGCAAGCATTACTAAACCTACTGTTAAAACCATCTCGTTTACATAGGTAATCTCTTTTATGTTTAAGTCCATTTTTTGCTTATTCTTAGAGTTTGTGAAAATTATAAGCAATAATGAAATAAGTCCTAAAATCATACCCAAAGTAAACGGCCCGTAACTACCCACAATAACAGCTACGTGAATCATTAACCAGTAAGAATTAAGCACCGGAACAAGGTTGCCTATTTGTGGATCTGTCCAGCTTTGGTGTGCTACCCAAAGCACCATTGAAGCCACAAATGCTGATGCAGCTACAGTAAGTTCTGATTTATTTTCTTCAGATATAGTAAACATACCTTTAAACGACTTGTTTACTACTAGCGGACGGAATCCAAAACCAAAAGCTAAACCAAAGAACATGGTAGACCACCCTACAAAAATTATAGACTCGTAAGCATTACTCCACGGTGCGTGGCCTGATATGTACCAACGCGCAATAAGCCCTGCAGTATGTAGTAAAAATAAAATTGCTATAATAACATTAAGTACTTTAAGAGACTTAACAGCCCATTTATAAGGGTTAAATATTTTAACAACAGCCAGTAACATCATTAATAAACCGGCAAGCAGATAATAGCTATATAGTTTTTTGAAAATATCGTACTTGTTGTAAAAAATCTCAGCTTCAACTTTCTTATCCGTAGGCATAACCTCACCCCCAAATTTATGTTGATAGTTAGTTAGCCCTTCAACAATACTATTTAGCATGGTATAGTCATTATTTTTGGATGCTGCCTCAATTGACTGGGCATAATAAGGAAGTACATTCTTTATTTTTTGAAGATCTTCATTTTGTATTTCTGAAGCTTCTGAATAAGAAACCCATTTATTATTTGGATCGTTAGGTATTGGGAAAACCCTAAGTATACTTCCGCTAAGTGCAGAATATAAAAGATTGATTTTTTTATCAATCTCCATATAATCGGTATCAAACTGGTTTGGAACAGGCTCTCTATATGATCTTTCAAGTATATGAGATAGTTTGTAATTTCCCTGTTCGTCAAAGAAATCAGCAAGTGCTGCATATTCAGCCTTTTTGTCAATACCTGCAACTATACGTAAACTGTCATTTCCTCTTCTAAGGTAGATAATAGGTACATTGTACCATACCTCAGGTAAATGTGTGATTGATATAAAAACCTGATCGGCATTCATATCCTTATACTTATCACTTTTACTTACCTTTCTTAAAAGCTCTGATGAAAATGTATTTACAGGCTTCATTCTACCTCCGGCATCCTGAATAATAATACGACTGAATTTAGCCGCATGCTCTTTACTTACCTTATATTTCTTAATTATAGAGTCTAACTGTTTTTCAGTTGGTTTTTCATGAGCATGTTGTGAATATCCGCTTAAACCAAAAAACAATACAAGTATAGTTATTAGTTTAGCTTTCTTTGCTTTTATTTTTTTCAGTTTTAGCCTTAAGTCACCAAAACGGGTGTTTTTATCAACGAGTATAACCATTAACCCAATATATAAAAGGAAATATCCAATATAACTTATCCATGTTCCCCAAAAATCATGATTAACCGAAAGACTTGTACCCAGTTCATCTTTATCAAAACTTGCCTGGAAGAAACGATAACCACGGTAGTCCAGAATATTATTCATAAAAATACGGGCATCAAAAGTGTTATTTTTTTCCTGGTCTATAACAGTAACCTTACTTTCAAAAGCCGAATAACTGGATTCTGTTCCCGGATATTTGTCGGCAATAAAATCATTCAGTTTTATACTGAAAGGAAGTTCGTATGTTTTACTTCCGTATATAAAAGTGTATTCAAGGCTGCCTATTTTGATTGACTGCGGTACTCCCATTTTCTTTACACCTCCGGCTAGAGTAATTTCTTTTTCTACTCCCTCGTTTTTAACTACAATAGTAAGAGCACCGTCTTCTTTTGTTTTATAGTCTCCGTTTGACTTATAAACCTTTTTACCTTTAATAGGTGCATCAGGGAATACAAATCGGGAGCCTGCAACATTATACAACGATCTAAACATTAAAGGCTGGATAGAGTCGGCATATACAGTACCCTGCATCCTGTCGGCCATACGCATAAAGTCACCTCCAAAAGATGACTGTAGCATGTATATATCATTTACAGAAGTAATGTTTACAGCACCCTGAGTAGGCTTATTAAAAGCATAAAGAATGTTGTGAATACTTTGTACTTCACCTTCTTTAAGGTAGTGCTCATGGCGTCCGCCGTCTCCGGCTTCAACCATTTTTATATAGTTAACTCCGTCTTTATCCTCTACAATAGTATCTTTAGCACCAAGTATATAATCTTTATACTCAATAGTGAAAGGAATACCATTAAACTCTTCGTTCATGGTGAAGTGGTTACTTCCCAACATCCCTATAAACCAAGGTTTATCTCCTTCTGGAGTCATTAACAGGTGTTTCTCAAAAGTCCTTCTTCTCATTTCACCCTGATATTCACCATCAACCATTACGGTTAAATAAGCTTTATCAGAATAAAAATGACTTTCGGTAGCACCTTCCCTAATCGGCATCATACCCTCATAGCTAATATATCTGGTTATTCCGGCACCCAGAATAATAAAGATAAATGAAAGGTGAAGTAAAAGAGTAGCCCACTTCTCTTTTTTATGTAACTGGTAACGCTTTATGTTACCAATAAAGTTAATTACAAAAATGAGCATAATGGCTTCAAACCATTTTGCATTGTAAATGTATAATCGGGCTGTCTCGGTATTATAAGCATCTTCTATAAATGTGCCTACCCCCATTGCAAAAGCAAAAACTATAAAAAGGACGGCCATTAAACGCGTAGAAGAAAAGAAGGAAATAACTTTATCCATGTTGTGAAGCGGAAAATGGTTTTTAAATTGATGCAAAAGTACTCAAAACTTCATTTTTAAAGTTTATTTTAACGATTAAAAATTAAGGAAATTTCTGTGCAAGGCTGTTTTTACATAATCTCTTTAGTTATTTTTGCCTTAAAGACATTCAAAAAGCAAAATTCTTTAAAACTATACTGCCGTAATGTTGCAATACAATGTATTGCATTAACTTTATGACTTTTTACAAATCATTGTTTTTAAAGGCATGGCTTTTGTGAAATAAAAATCAAAATATTGAATACAACTAAAAGAAAACTAAACAACCACATTTTAATGAAAAGATTTTTTTGTACTCTTTTAGCAGGCTTTTTGGGTATTACTGCTTTTGCTCAGGAAGTTGATGCTAATAACCAGAATAAGTTTGACGATTTTATGTACAGGCGAGGTAACGTATACCGTTCTGCATCGGGGATTCCCGGACCGGAATACTGGCAAAACAGCGCCGATTATGTTATTGAGGCCGAACTCGATGATGTAAACAATATACTTAAAGGTAAAATGACTATGACATACCATAATAATAGTCCGCAGGAACTAGAGTATGTTTGGATGTATGTAGAACAAAACCGTTTTACCGAAGACTCAAGAGGTACACTTACCACCCCTATTGCAGGAAACAGATATTCAGGCGATACTAATGGCGGACTTACAATTACAAATCTTGTAGCTAAGTCAAAAGGTAAAGAGTCAGGTAAATACCTGATAAGCGATACCCGTATGCAGGTGTTTTTTGATAATCCAATCAAAGCAAACGGTGGCAAAGCAACTGTTTCAATGAACTTTGAATTCAAAATACCTGAGGAAGGAATGGACAGGATGGGACAATATAAAACCGAAGACGGCATCACTTATTCTATGGCACAATGGTATCCAAGAGCAGCTGTTTATGATGATGTTGTAGGATGGAATACCGAACCTTACCTTGGTGCGGGTGAGTTTTATGTAGAGTACGGAAACTTTGATTATAAAGTAACGGTACCCCATGATTTTATTGTTGTAGGTTCGGGAGAACTTGTAAATGCTAAAGATGTACTTACCAAAAACGAGATAAACAGACTGGATCAGGCTTCTAAAAGCGATAAAACAGTTTATATCATATCACCGGAAGAAGTTGGAAATACAAGTGTTACACGACCTGTGCAAAATGGGAAACTGACTTGGCACTTTAAAATGGAAAACACACGTGATGTAGCTTTTGCTGCTGCCAAAAACTTTATTTGGGATGCAGCACGTATTAATCTTCCTAGCGGTAAAAAAGCAATGGCACAGTCGGTTTATACAAAAGAGAGTAATGGTAACGACAGATGGAGTCGCTCTACAGAGTACACTAAAGGATCAATAGAACATTATTCATCTATGTGGTATGATTATCCTTATCCAAATGCTGTTAATGTAGCCTCTAATGCAGGAGGTATGGAATATCCGGGTGTTTCTTTTTGTCATGCTAAAAGTTGGGGAGCTGATTTATGGGATGTAACCGATCATGAGTTTGGGCACAACTGGTTCCCCATGATTGTAGGTTCTAACGAGCGTCGTTACGCATGGATGGACGAAGGTTTCAATACTTTTATAAATTACTACAGCACTGTTAATTTTAACAATGGTGAATATACTTCAGATATTGCTAAGAGCCGTAACAGGGTTATGTGGTTTAGATGGAAAGGAAGAGAAAGTATCTCTACCTACCCTGATGTTGCAAAAGCAATGAACCTTGGTTATACAGCTTACTATAAGCCCGCAACGGGACTTATAATGCTTCGTGAATATATTTTAGGACACGAGCGCTTTGACAATGCCTTCAAAACTTATATAAGAAATTGGGCATTTAAGCACCCACAACCATCTGATTTTTTTAACTGTATAGAAAATGTAGCAGGAGAAAACCTAAACTGGTTTTGGAAAGGGTGGTTTGTAGGTAATGGTAATGTGGATTTAGGTATAACTAAAGTTTCACAGTATGATGACAATTCTACCATTATTACATTTGTGAACAAAGGCGATATACCAATGCCTGTAGTATTCAAGGTTTTCTATGAAGATGATTCAAGCGAGATAAAAACCCTTCCTGTAGAGGTATGGCAAAGAGGTAATGAATGGAAATATCTGCTTAAATCACCTAAAAAAGTGAAAATTGTAGATATAGATCCGGGGCGTTTTTTACCGGATATCGACTCAACAGACAATACATGGATTAAAGAAGAATAAACACAATAATATATAAAGCTGGCATTTTTTTTAAGCCAGCTTTTTTTTAATAATTTAGCCTCCATGTTAAAAGTAGTTGTTATAGGGAGTGGCAATGTAACTCAGCATCTCATATCTGTCTTTAAAGAGAGTGAAACCGTACAGTTGGTTCAGGTTTATGCCCGTAATCCGGAAAATTTATATCATATTATTGATAAAGAGAAAATTACCGATTCTTTTGAGAATATAACTGATGCCGATATTTATATTATTTCGGTAACAGATGATGCCATTGCACAGGTGTCATCTTCCCTGCCATTTACTAACAGACTTGTTGTGCATACTTCCGGGAGTGTGGCTTTAGAACAGTTAAATAACAAAAACAGGCGTGGAGTTTTTTATCCGTTACAAACATTTTCAAAAAACAAATCAGTAAATTTCAATACGGTTCCGTTATGTTTGGAAAGTGAATTTGAGAAAGATTACAGCATTTTAGAACAACTTGCCAACAGCATTTCCCATAGCGTTTACAACATAAGTTCACAACAACGAAAAGCACTGCATGTTGCGGCTGTATTTGTAAGCAATTTTGTGAATCATATGTATGTACAGGGTAAAAACGTATGTGAAGAACATAATATTCCGTTTGATATCCTTAAGCCTTTAATACTGGAAACTGCCGATAAAGTACAGCAAATGGATCCAATAGCTGCCCAAACAGGCCCGGCCGTAAGAAATGATAGGCAAACTATTGAAAAGCATATTGATTTTATAAACAACGATATACAAAAAGAAATATATAAGTTAATTACACAATCTATACAGGATGTCAAAAAGCTATAAAGAGATAATGAACGATATTACCACATTTGTTTTTGATGTGGATGGCGTGCTAACCGATGGTACAATACATGTAACCCCTACAGGAGAGATGTTAAGAAATATGAATATTCGTGACGGTTATGCCATGAAGGCCGCTGTAAAAAACGGATACACGGTTTGTATCATTTCCGGAGGGAGCAATGAAGGTGTAAGAGTGCGATTAAGAAACCTGGGAATTACAGATATTTATCTTGGTGTGCCAAATAAAGTAGAAACTTTTGATGAGTTTACCGATATTTACAACATAAAACCTGAAAATGTACTTTACATGGGGGATGATATTCCTGATTATCATGTAATGAAACTGGTAGGCTTAGCCACATGTCCACAAGATGCAGCGCCCGAAATTAAAGAAATAAGCAAATATATTTCTCATAAAAACGGAGGAACGGGATGTGTGCGTGATGTAATAGAACAGGTTATGAAAGTACAGGGAAAATGGATGGAACATTTTAATGCCAAATACGATTAATAAAACAAACACTAAACAGGACTAAATAAGCTTGATGAAAACAGCCCGACTTATACGCTACGGAAACCTTTTACTTATTGCATTTGCCTTTTGTACATTCAGATATGGATTTTTAGAAATGCAGTCTGGCCTTCCACTTGCATTAAACAACCTTCAGTTTTTATTACTAACCATATCGGCAGTATGCATAGGAGCCGGTGGTTTTCTTATCAATAATATAATTGATAATGATGTAGAAGAAAAATACGGTATAACCGAAAGTATGGCTTACAACCTATATATGGGGCTTAATATTGTAGGTGTTGGGATTGGGTTTTATATATCCAATTATATTGGCACTCCTAGCTATACACTTGTATTTATAATATTATCAGGCACTATGTATTTGTATGCTACAAGCCTTAAATATACTATTGCAATTAATAACATTATCGTTGCCTGTATTGTAGCAGTGAGTGTCGTGTTAATAGGTGTATTTAATTTATACCCTTCAATAACACCAGATAACAAATTATACATGGCTACTATATTCAGTATATTTCTGGATTATGCCGCTTTTGCTTTTATAATAAGCGTTATCAGGGAAATAATAAAAAATCTTAGGGATACTGATAAAGATTATAACAACGGAATCAATACATTACCCATTGCTTTAGGAAAAAGCAGAGTAGCAAAAATAGCAGTAGGACTTACGCTTATACCTGTTGCTATGACGCTTTACTACATTGACAGTTATTTTATTAACGAAAACGGAATGTTACTATATGCTCTACTTTATGTATTGATATTTATACTGGGTCCGCTTATTTACTTTATGATAAAACTATGGACTGCTAAAACAGCCAAAGATTTTGACAGGCTAAGCCTTACATTAAAAGTGGTTCTTGCTTTTACTATATTATCCATAGTAGTTATAACTTTTAATATTCAAAACAATGCTTAATGATAAACTGAAACATTACAATATTATACTTGCTTCAGGATCTCCCCGAAGGCAAAAGTTTTTAAAAGAACTGGATATTGATTTTGAAATACGCCTCAAGGATGTTGAGGAAATATATCCTAATCATTTAAAGGCAGAAGAAATTACCGATTTTCTTGCAGAACTTAAAGCTGCTGCACTTACAGATACACTGTCTGACAATGATGTTCTTATTACAAGCGATACCATCGTTTGGCATAAAGATAAAGCCTTAGGAAAACCAACAGACAAAGAAGATGCTTTTGAGATGCTCAAATCACTATCAGGTAATACTCACGATGTAATAACATCGGTATGTATAAAAAATAGTTCAAAATCAGTAACATTTAATGAAACTACAAAAGTTACCTTCAATACGCTGACTGACGAGGAAATATACTATTATCTTGAAAACTATAGGCCTTATGATAAAGCCGGGGCTTATGGTATTCAGGAATGGATAGGTCTTGTAGCCATTGCAAAAATTGAAGGTTCATATGTTAACGTTGTAGGTTTACCTGTAGATAAGGTATATCAACATTTAGTTTCTTTTACAAAATAATTATAAGGTTTAATGCCTATCATAACCATGCATAAATTTTTTAGTTACCTCCTACTCTTCTGTTATGTTTCGGTGTTTGCACAGCAGCCACAAAAACCTTCATCGGTAGAGATTTATCATAAAATTGAAAAACTTAATTTCTTAGGTACAGCATTATATATAGCTGCTCACCCTGATGACGAGAACACAAGGCTTATTTCGTTTCTTTCAAACGAAAAAATGGCTCGTACAGGTTATCTGGCTTTAACACGTGGCGATGGCGGACAAAACCTTATAGGGCTTGAATTAAGGGAGCTATTAGGTGTTATCCGTACACAGGAACTGATTGAAGCCCGAAAGATTGACGGAGGTGAACAGTTTTTTAGCCGGGCGAATGATTTTGGTTTCTCCAAAGTGCCAGATGAAACCCTACAGATATGGGATAAGGAAGAAGTATTACAGGATATGGTATGGATAATCAGGAAATTCAGACCGGATATTATCATTAACCGTTTCGACCACCGTACACCGGGAACCACACACGGGCATCATACTTCATCTGCCATGTTAACCCAAGAGGCTTTTGGTTTGGCAAATGACCCTAATTATGCACCTAATCAGTTAAAATTTGTAAATACCTGGCAAACCCAACGTGTATTTTTTAATGTATCATGGTGGTTTTTTGGCGGAAAAGAACAGTTTGATAAAGCCGACAAATCGAAATACATAAACCTTTCTACCGGAGTATACTACCCTATGCTTGGTAAATCAAATCAGGAAATAGCAGCGCTTAGTCGTAGCAGACACCGTTCTCAGGGCTTTGGTACTACAGGAGTGCGTGGAGATGATATGGAGTACCTGGAATTGATAAAAGGTGACAATCTAAAGGATAAACAAAACCTTTTTGAAGGGATTGATACTTCATGGAACAGAGTTAAAAACGGAAAGAAAATTGGTAAAGCAGTACAAAATATACTGGACAACTACAATTATAAAAAACCTTCATCCTTATTACCAGCTCTAATAGAGGTTTATAAAGACATACAGGCTCTTGATGACAATTACTGGAAAGAGATAAAAACGAAGGAAATAAAGGATATAATTGCTGCATGCAGCGGTCTGTTTGTTGAAGCATCGGCAAATAGCCAGTCGGCAACTCCGGGTAGTGAAATAACCATAAATTGGGAAGCTATAAACCGAAGTGCAGTACCAATGACTTTAAAGTCTCTTACGGTTTATCCTGACGATGAAACCTTTATCCATAATATTCCGTTACAAAACAATGTAGATAAAGGAGATAACTTTACTGTTACCATCCCTCAGGATATAGAGTACACCTCACCTTATTGGCTTAAAGAAAAAGGAAATAAAGGGATGTATACCGTAAACGATCAGCAAAAAATAGGTATACCCGATATTATTAGAGATTTGTACATAAGCTTTGAAGTTGAAATTGACGGGGTAATAATTCCTTTTAAAAGAGAACTGGTATATAAATATAATGACCCTGCTTTTGGCGAAGTATATCAGCCTTTTGATGTGGTTCCGGCAGTAACAACAAAAATACTTAACAAAGTACAACTGTTTAAAGACAACAAAAAACAGACTGTACAGGTTAAAATAAGCGCAGGTAAAGACAACTGTAGCGGTAAACTTCAATTAAAATTACCTGACACATGGAAGGTAAGCCCTGCTTCAATTCCGTTTAATCTGGAAACTAAAGGAAGTGAACAAATAGTATCATTTGAGGTTACTCCTCCATCACATTCTGAAGAAGCAGTAGCAGAAAGTATTGCTTTAGTTAACAATAAACAATATGATAAGGAACAGATAATTATAGATTATCCACATATTGCTAAACAACAGGTATTATTACCGTCTATAGCCAAATTTACAAAAGCAGATATCGAAATTAAAGGCAGAAGGATTGCCTACATAATGGGGGCCGGAGATAATGTTCCTGAAAGCCTTAGGCAAATGGGATATGAAGTAACTTTACTTAATCCGCAGTTAATTACTCCTGATATTCTAAAAGACTTTGATGCTGTTATAATGGGGATTCGTGCCTATAATGTACTGGACGATTTGATATACAAGCAACAAATTCTTTTTGATTATGTGAAAGAAGGTGGTAATATGATTGTACAATACAATACCACAGGTCATTTATCTATCAGGGATTTTGCACCTTATCATCTTCGTATATCAAGAGACAGGGTTACCGAAGAAGATGCCGAAGTAACCTTTTTAGCACCTGAAAATCCTGTTTTAAATAAACCTAACAAGATTACCGAGAACGATTTTAAAGGCTGGGTGCAGGAACAGGGATTGTATTATCCTGATGAATGGGGGGCAGAATTTACCCCTATCCTATCATCTCATGATAAGGGTGAGTCTTCTAAAAAAGGTGCACTGCTTATAGCAAAGCACGGAAAAGGTTATTATATTTATACCGGATTGAGCTTTTTCAGAGAATTACCTGAAGGGGTTTCCGGGGCTTACAGGCTCATGGCAAACATAATTGCATTGGGCAAATAAAGTTAACGGCTGGTGTAACAAATATGATGTTTGCCAGTCCTATTTAAACCTAAAAAAGAATTGTATGAAAGATAATCCCAATGCTTGGAAAAAAAGTTATTCGTTAGTAATACTACTTAACGTTATCTACATACTAGTGTTTTATTTTATAATGCAAATATTTACATAGATGCAGGCAATAGACTGGATTATACTTTCGGTTACACTACTTTTTATTGTTGTTTACGGTGTTATGAAAACCCGTGGTAGTAAAAACGTAGAGGAGTTTATACTTGGAAATAACGAAACGCCTTGGTGGACAGTAGGGCTATCGGTTATGGCTACACAGGCCAGTGCCATTACGTTTCTTTCTACACCCGGTCAAGCCTACCATGATGGTATGGGCTTCGTACAGTTTTACTTTGGTATGCCTTTGGCAATGGTGGTTATATGTATCACCTTTATACCTTTATATCACAAGTTAAAGGTATTTACAGCCTATGAATTTTTAGAACAACGATTTGATCTTAAAACACGTTCGCTTGCCTCAATAATATTTTTAATTCAAAGAGGGCTTGGTACGGGGCTTACTATTTATGCACCTGCTATTATATTGTCTTCACTTTTAGGCTGGAACCTTAACTTAATGAACCTTATAATTGGTGTACTTGTTATTATCTATACCTTCTCTGGTGGTACAAAGGCTGTAAATGTTACCCAAAAACAACAAATGTTTGTAATCATGTCAGGAATGATAATTACTTTTTTTATCATCCTGAGTTATCTTCCAGATGAGCTTAGTTTTGCCAATGCATTACACATAGCAGGAGCTAACGATAAAATGAACATTGTTGACTTTTCATTTGACCCTGCCGAAAAATATACCATTTGGAGTGGTATTGCCGGAGGTTTCTTTTTGATGCTTGCTTATTTCGGGACCGATCAGTCTCAGGTACAGCGTTATCTTTCAGGGAAATCTATCAGGGAAAGTCAGATGGGGCTTATTATGAACGGACTATTAAAAGTACCTATGCAGTTTTTTATACTGCTTATAGGTGTAATGGTTTTTATTTTTTTTCAGTTCCATTCTGCCCCGCTACACTTTAATCCTAATAATGTAAAGGTTTTAAAGGAATCACAATACAGTGATGAATATGCCGGACTGGAAAAGCAGCTTGAAGAACTTGCCCTTGAAAAGAAGGAAATAAGTATGATTTATGTAAATCAACTTAATCAGGATTACGATAATAAAGAGCTCCATAATAAAATGGTTACCCTTAATGCAAGGGAAAAGGGCCTAAGAGATAAGGCAAAAGGATTGATAAAGAAAGTAAGCGAGAAAGCTGAAACTAACGATAAGGATTATGTTTTTCTGTACTTTATATTAAACTTCCTGCCAAGAGGCCTTGTAGGATTATTACTAGCTGTAATATTCTCGGCAGCAATGTCATCATCGGCTTCAGGATTAAATGCCCTCGCCTCTACCACAGCTATAGATATTTATAAGCGTAATGTGGGGCAAAAATCAGAAAAGCATTATGTCAATGCTACTAAGATGTTTACACTTTTATGGGGAGTTGTGGCTATACTTTTTGCTTGTGTAGGCACCTTGTTTGAAAATCTTATACAATTAGTTAATATAATAGGTTCTATATTCTACGGAACCGTGCTGGGTATTTTCCTTGTTGCTTTCTATATTAAATATATAAAGGCACAGGCAATATTTTGGGGAGCTTTAATAACCCAAACAGCTGTTATTTATATATGGTATGATTATGTAAGAACAGATCACATAGGTTACCTTTGGCTTAACTTTATAGGTGCCATGTTAACCATTTTCCTATCACTGATACTACAGCCAATACTCGATAAGAGCAAGCCAATGGAAGAAGCATAATATAAAAAGGCAGGTTTTACAACCGGCCTTTTTAGTATATATTTATTTAGAAAAGATTACTTTCTGCTCCATTCAAGAATAGAATCCTTATTCATTTTTACATAATCATAATTGTTTGCTTTTTCCGCACCTGCCAGTGATTGTTTTGCAGTTTCAATAGCACCTTTCTTATCTCCCATTTTAGCCTGGATAAGAGATTTTTGTCTTAAAATATAAAATGGAACATCCTGTCCGCTTGGTGTCTTAGCGATAGAATTATTAATCCAATCTAAAGCTTTATTCATATCGGCGTTAGACTGGTAGTAGTATTGTGCTGCAGAGAAGTAATCGCCAGCACTTGGCCCTGCCATTGCAGTTTCAATACTTTCAATGGCTTTTTCCTTAGTAGGAACGACGAATTTTAAAGTAACTTTGGTTCTTTCCCAAGACAATTCAAGGTTTGCAAAGTCATTATCAAGATCTGCAATGTTAATAGTAAATGTCTCTATGTTTTTAGGAAGAAACTCCGGTTTAACTGTAGTTCTTAAAACCTCTTTTTTCTCATCCCATTTTTCAGGTAATCCCCAGTTGTGTGTATCACCATAAAAAATAATATCCCAGCTGTCTGCCTTTGGTAAAGTATATAAGGCATACTCACCTTTAGGAAGTGTTTTTCCGTCAATAACTACATCATCACTAAAAGTAATAACAGTATTAGTATTCGCACCGGTTCTCCATAATTTCCCAAAAGGAACTAACTCTCCATAAACAGATCTTCCTCTGGCACTTGGGCGTGAATAATCAATTTTAACATTTGTAAGCCCTACGGTCTGTTCAATTTTTGCTGACGGACTAGCCATTGGAGTCTGTACCTGAGCGTTTGTTGTTAAGCAGCCCAGCATTATAGCACCTGCAATAAGTAATTTTTTCATTTTAACCTGATTTTGTTTTATATATTGATACTGCGAAATTAATGATTATGCGTTTTACGATTGTTAAAAAATACCAAAAATAAGGTTCAACAAAGCTTAAAATTCCCTTGTGTTCCCTAACTTCACACAGTTTAATACTTAAAATATAGCCTGTTTTGTACACACTACATAAAACACAAAAAATACCTGTAAGTTTAAATGAAGCTTGGAACTTTATTTCTACTCCCAAAAACCTTGCCGTAATTACCCCACCCTCAATGGGTTTCGTAACATTATCTGGTGATGATAAGGATATGTTTGCCGGACAGATTATACATTACCATGTTAGTCCGTTACTGGGGTTAAAAATGGAATGGGTAACCGAGATAACCCATGTTGAGGATAAGCACTTTTTTGTTGATGAGCAACGTTTTGGTCCTTATAAATTTTGGCATCATAAACACTTTTTAAAAGAGATAGCAGGAGGTGTTGAAATGGAAGATATTATACACTACAAACTTCCTATGGGTATATTAGGCAAAATGGTGCAGCCTTTTATGGTAAAACCTAAACTGGAAGAAATTTTTGAGTACAGAAAAAATAAGCTAATTGAACTTTTTGGAGAATTTAACGACTAATTGAACATGAACATATTCTGGTTTAGAAGGGATTTACGAATAGAAGACAATACCGGGCTCTACGAAGCATTGAACAGTGATGAAAAAGTGTTACCCATATTTATTTTTGATAAAAACATTCTTGATGAATTACCTAAAAGTGATGCAAGAGTAACTTTTATATATGAACTTCTTAGTGACCTGAATAAAGCTTTCAAATCACATAACAGTTCACTTGCAGTATTTCATGATACTCCTGAAAATGTATTCAAAAAACTGGTCTCCGAAAACAAAATAAAAGCTGTTTACACCAACCATGACTATGAACCTTACGCTTTAAAAAGAGATAAAGCTATACTTCAATTATTTAAAGATAATAATATTGTATTTAAGCATTTTAAAGATCAGGTAATATTTGAAAAAAATGAAGTAGTTAAGGATGACGGAACTCCTTATGTGGTATACACACCATTTATGAAAAAATGGAAAGAAAAGTTTACCGAAAGTGATATCAGACAACATCATCCGGAAAACAAGCTTGATAATTTAGCTTCACATTCGTATCCGTTTTTAGAGTTAAAGGATATTGGTTTCTCAAAAAGTGACATAAAAGTTAAACCCTACAATACCGCCCCTAGCCTTATAGATAATTATGAAGACACCCGAAACATTCCCTCTATTGAAGGAACTTCGTTTTTGAGTCCGCATTTACGTTTTGGTTCGGTGAGTGTTCGTCAGTTAGTTAAAAAGGCATTAGAAAGTAAAAACCAGACTTTTTTAAACGAACTGATATGGCGTGAGTTTTTTATGCAAATATTATGGCATTTCCCCGAAACGGTTAGTAAGAGCTTCCGTCCTAAATACGACAACATCAAATGGCGTAATAATGAAACGGAATTTAAAGCATGGTGTGATGGTAAAACCGGATATGCTATGGTAGATGCCGGCATGCGTGAACTGAACAACACCGGCTATATGCATAACAGGGTACGTATGGTGGTAGCCAGTTTTTTATGTAAACACCTGCTAATTGACTGGCGCTGGGGTGAAGCTTATTTTGCCGAAAAGCTATTAGACTACGAACAATCCAGTAACGTAGGTAACTGGCAATGGGCCGCAGGAAGTGGTGTAGATGCTGCTCCTTACTTCAGGGTGTTTAACCCTATAGAACAAGCCAAAAAATTTGATCCTGATTTAAAATATATAAAAAAATGGGTACCTGAATATCAGGAAATAAACTATAGGCCAATTGTAGATCACAAAGAAGCACGTGAGAGAGCACTTAAAGTTTATAAGCAAGCCGTACAATAATATTTGGCAAAACATAAACTTTAAATACATTTGTGTAGCAATACTATACAACCAAACAGATGATAGCATACAACCCAAAAGAGTGGTTTTCATTCATATTCCGTTTTCATAAGGCCGACACATTCAGAAAGTTACTTCCTTTAATGCTTGCCATCGGTTTGTATTCATTAGGTGTAGCGTACCTTGAACTGGAATACTGGAAGGTGTCTGAAAGCAGCCATGTTAAAAACATAACTGTAATGCATACCCTGTTGGGATTTGTTATATCGTTATTACTCGTGTTTAGGACCAATACAGCTTACGATCGTTGGTGGGAAGGCCGAAAAGCTTGGGGAGCACTGGTAAACAACAGCCGAAATCTGGCTATTAAAATAGCTGTTATGGTAAAAAGTGATAAGGATAAGGAAATTTTCAGGAAACTTATCCCTGCCTATTCTGCCGTTTTGAACCTGCACCTTAAAAACGTAGATGTTAAGCACGAACTTTTTGATAATGCTACCCTATCTGACGATCATTATAAGCATAAGCCAAACCAGATAGCAAAAACTATAATCGCTAAAATTAATGAGTTATACGAACAGGGAAAAATTACAGGAGACCAGCTTATTGTACTTAATGCCGAAATGCAGTCATTAACCGATATTTGTGGTATTTGTGAAAGAATTAAAAATACCCCTATTCCCTACTCTTACAGTGCTTTTATAAAGAAATTTATATTTATATATGTAATGTCATTACCTTTTGGTTACGTGTTTTCACTTGGTTACTTGGTGATACCTGTTGTTATAGTAATTTTTTATGTACTTGCAAGCTTGGAACTTATTGCCGAAGAGATTGAAGATCCGTTTGGTTATGACCCTAACGACCTGCCAACAGCAAGGCTTGCTGAAATGATGCAAAAAAATGTGGAGGAGCTAATCTATTAATTTAGTTTCCCGTTAACATTTTCACATTTGTAATTTCCTTAATATTATACTTTAAAAGATACTATGGAAGCCGAAGATAAAAAAGAACATGATGATGATGGTGTTACCCAGTATACCGACAGTGTAGACACTAATGCTCATTATGATAAATCAGGTAAAATAACCCGGGAGGATTTTAGGGATGAGAAAGACAGCATCAATAACTGGGATGCCGAGAAAAACCGATCAGGAAGGCATAAATAATTAATAATTCCCGGTAAGAGAGTTGAATGTACTTTCGCAATGTATATCTATGGTTTTACTTAAACCTACTTCTTATTTACCTCATAGTGAAAATGACGTAAAAATATGACTGGAAACAAATTATCTATAAAAGAAATAGAGCATAAAGATGTAAAACTTATTGCAGACTATTGGTTTAATTCTGATAATGAATATCTTTTAAATATGGGGGTTGATGTAGAAAAACTCCCTGCCAGAGAGGATTTCATCACAATGCTGCAAACTCAGATTACCTTACCCTATAATGAGAAAAAAGTATATGGTGTCGTTTGGTATGTAGATGACAAGCCAATAGGACACAGTAACCTAAACCCGCTTGTTTATAAGGATCATGGTTATATGCATTTACATATTTGGCACGAACAATACAGAAACAAAGGTTATGGTATTGATTTTATTAAAATGAGTACAGCAGCATATTTTAATAACCTTAAACTTAAAAAACTATACTGCCAGCCAAATGCCTTTAACCCATCACCAAACAAAACACTTGAAAAAGCAGGATTTAGATTAGTAAAGGAATATATCACTACACCAGGCTCCATTACGTTTGAACAGGTAGTAAAACTATGGGAAACAAACGGGGCAATAATATAAGTACAACATCCGTTTTTTGTAAAAGCTGATTTATTTTTACTTAATTTGTACTGTATTATTTTAGGCACGCTAATTGCTGCTTACGTTAAAAAGATCAAAACCTATATGAAATACCTTTGTACCCTTTTGCTTATACTTTGCCTTACCCCAAAGCTAATGGCTCAGGGTGGCGATAAGCCACGCGGAGGTATTGCCATACCGCGTGAGGAAAATCCGCAAACATCACCTGAACCCGAAACTGATGATGAGACTCCAAGCCTGTTTAGTTTTGAACCTCCAAAAAAAGAACTAGACCCTCGTTTTCAGATTGGTGTAGACAGAACAGATACATCTCCTATGTCTACAGAAAGTCAGTTTGCTGATAATACCGATCAATATGAGGATAGAGTGAAAATTAAAATGGGCGGTGAATCAAATGAAGCCTATCGGGGTGATATGTTTTTGGGTGAAATACGAACCAATGCGGAGTATGTAAATTCATTTGCAGCCGACTTTGGTTTACAGGATGGTGACAGGATAAGAATTTGGCTTAACGGCAAAATAGTTATTAGTAATTTTGTATTAGCCAATAATCCGTCGGCTATACAAATACGACTTTCACCTGGCTTTAATAAAATTGACTTTGAAGCATTAAATCAGGGTACAACCGGTCCAAATACGGCAGATATAAGGATATATGACGACAACCGTAAGCTCCTTACGTCCAATCAGTGGAATCTTGCAACAGGATTTAAGGCTACAGTAATTATAGTTAAGGAAGATACTCCTGCTACAGCTCCCCCATCAACTAAAGACAAATCAGAGTAATATTTAAAATATTGGATATAAAAAAAGCCCGAAGTAATGATTCGGGCTTTTTAGTTTATTTATCTGTTAGCTTGAAGCATACATTTTCTTTCTCAATTCTTTGATTTTCTCATCATCAAGATAATCATCAAATGTCATATAACGATCAATAACTCCGTTTGGTGTAATTTCCAATACCCTGTTACCTACAGTTTGTGCAAACTCGTGATCATGAGTTGTGAACAGTACTGATCCTTTGAAGTTTTTAAGCGAGTTGTTAAATGCTGTAATCGATTCAAGGTCAAGGTGGTTTGTAGGCTCATCAAGCATTAAAACGTTAGCTCTTAACATCATCATTCTTGAAAGCATACAACGTACTTTCTCTCCTCCCGATAATACTCTTGAAGATTTTAAAGCCTCCTCTCCGCTAAATAACATTTTACCCAGGAAACCACGGATATAAACCTCATCGCGTTCTTCCTCTGTAGTTGCCCATTGACGTAACCAGTCTACAAGACTAAGGTCGGTATCAAAAAACTCATGGTTTTCTCCCGGAAGGTACGACTGTATAGTAGTAACGCCCCACTCAAATTTACCGCTATCCGGTTTGATTTTACCGTTTATAATTTCATAAAAAGCAGATGTGGCACGTGAATCTCTTGATACTACTACTATCTTGTCACCTTTAGCCATATTAAGGTTAAGGTCTTTGAACAGAAGCTCTCCGTCAATAGAAGCACTTAGGTCAGTGATATTAAGTATCTGGTCTCCAGCCTCACGTTCCTGTTCAAATATAATTGCAGGATAACGTCTGCTTGAAGGTTTAATATCATCAACTTTAAGTTTCTCAAGCATTTTTTTACGGCTGGTAGCCTGTTTAGACTTAGCCACGTTAGCGCTAAAACGCATAATGAACTCCTGAAGTTCTTTTTTCTTCTCTTCAGCTTTTTTGTTTTGCTGTGCTCTTTGTTTAGCAGCCAGCTGGCTTGACTCATACCAGAAGGTATAGTTACCTGAGTAATGGTTAATCTTACTGAAGTCAATATCTGAAATATGTGTACAAACAGCATCCAGGAAGTGACGGTCGTGAGATACAACAATTACAGTATTATCGTAGTTAGCCAGAAAATTCTCTAACCATGAAATTGTTTCAAAGTCAAGGTCGTTGGTAGGCTCATCCATAATAAGAACATCAGGATTACCAAACAAAGCCTGCGCCAATAACACACGTACTTTCAGCTTACTGTCCATATCTCCCATAAGGGTATAGTGAAATTCTTCACCAATACCTAAGCTTGATAATAAGGTTGCAGCATCTGAATCAGCATTCCAACCGTTCATTTCTTCAAAAACAACCTGAAGCTCACCTACTCTTTCACCATCTTTATCAGAAAAGTCAGGTTTAAGGTAAATTTCATCCATCTCCTTTTTTACAGCAAATAGCGTCTTGTTCCCCATCATTACGGTTTCAAGTACTGTATGCTCGTCAAACATATTGTGGTTCTGGTTAAGTACCGACATACGTTTGCCCGGTTCAAGGAACACATGTCCTGAAGTTGGGTCTATATCTCCTGCAAGTATTTTTAAGAAAGTAGATTTACCGGCACCGTTAGCACCAATAATACCATAACAGTTACCCTGAGTAAAAGAGGTGTTTACTTCGTCGAATAAAATTCTTTTACCAAACTGAACTGATAAATTTGAAACTGAAAGCATTTTAAAAAATTTTTGGCAAAACTACGAAAAATACAAGCAGTATCCTATTGGCCAATGTTATAATAAACATTAAAATATTTTAACGGTGTTTTAACAGCTTGCATACATAAGAACAAATATTTTTGTTAATGTACGGAAAAAACACAATGACAAACTACTATAAAAATTTACTACTGTTATTTACAATAATTGTTACCTTATCCTCATGTGGAAACCGTAACAATTATGAAGCTTATTTTGGTGGTGAAATAACCAGCCCAAAATCAGATCACATTTATTTTTGTCGTGATAATAAAGTTATTGATACTATAACATTAGACGAGAATAACAGATTCTTTATAAAGTTTGACTCCCTTACTCCCGGAATGTACAGTTTTAAACATGAGCCTTACTATCAATATGTATACTTTGATAAAAATGACAGCCTGATGGTAAATATAGATACAAGGCACTTTGATGAATCTATAGTATTTAGCGGTAAGGGTAATGAGAAAAATAATTTCATGATGGAATTATACCTTGTTAATGAAAAAGACCGCAACAGCTGTTTCTCCGTTTTTGATTATGACTTTGATAAATTCACAAAATGCATTGATTCCACTTACCAAAAAAGAATAGCCTATTATGAAGAAGAAAAATCAAGACTGGAATGGAGCAGTGGTTTTGATTTTTATGTAAAAGCCAGGCTGGACTTTAACTACTTCTCTAAAAAAGAATACTATCCCTACGCACACGCCTTAAAAACCGGAAAAAAAATAAACGATCTTATCCCTAATGATTATTATGATTATAGAGATGAAATAGAATTTAATAACCCCAAGCTTACCAACTATACGCCTTTTGTAAGATATTTTACAGCTATGCTTAATAATATGGCTATAAGCAAACATGAACCTTATAATATTCCGGAAGATACACTTGAAGAAAACATTACAAAACTAAACCTAGCCGACTCAATATTCATAAATGAAGATGTAAAAAATCAGGTACTAAATACACTTGCTTTTAACTACCTTCTTGAAGATAAAAATATTGTGAATCACGAAGCCTTTTTGGAGTGTTTTAACGAATTGTCTACAGATGATGATGACAGTAATGAAATTGTACGTATAGGGCAAGCTGTGGATGAACTGAGTGAAGGTAATAAACTCCCTGAAATAGAGCTCGTGGATAGTTATGATAATCCTATAGATATAAATAATGGTATTAATGAAAAAACAGTTATATTTTTCTGGACAAGCTGTTCTAAATCAAGACTCAAAGTTATTGATAAGAAAATAGACTTGCTCAAACAGCAATATGGAGAAATAGATTTTATAGCTATAAATGTTGATGAAGATGAGGAATGGAAAAAAACAATGAAGGAGTACTATCTTGAAAATGCCTGCCATTTAAGAGCTTCTAACTTCAAGGCATTAAAAGATAAGTGGGCGTTCACTAAAATAAACCGAACGATTGTGCTTAATCCCGACGGTACCATAAAAAAAGGTTTTGCCAATTTAATGGATTCAAACTTTAGCCGACACCTTCGCTAATTACCTTATTGGTATCCAGATTTCTTCTTCCGATTCGTCACTGCCATTTTTATACTTCTCCCCTAACACTTCAAAATGCGGGCGATTATCTAAAACATACCCCGACTGTGGCAACCATTCTTTCATTATATAGCTAAATACCTGTGTTGCATTAGCGGGACTTCCTTTGTAATAAAACACAGCATACATCCCTTCTTCCAGTTCAAATGTCTCCATTCCTCCGGGAATAGTGTTAAAATCAGTTACTTCAACCAGTGCCCATTTTTTGAATTCGGTAACAGGATTAAACTGTGAAAAGAAATTTTCATCATACACCTGTAATGAATACATCTCATTGCTAATATTATTAGCAATCTCTTTTCGCCTTGGCATAAAACTACGCCATAATTCGGCCGTCTTATTATCAATAAACGACATGTTTAGACTAACGCCAATCAGTTTTTTGGCAGAAATAGTTGTAATTATCGGAATCATATCTCAAAGATATAAACCTGATTGAATTAACTGGATGCAAATCCACTACAAAACTTTGACAGAATAATATATTGAATATTTTAACAATTAAACTAATAAAATTATATTTTTGATAGTACACTAAAATTAAAAATATATTTATGGAAGGAAAATTAGGAAATCCGGCGCCACTTGGTCTTATGGGCTTTGCAATGACAACCATACTGCTCAATATACATAATATGGGATTTTATCCGTTAAGCTCGGTGGTATTATCTATGGGGATATGTTACGGAGGAATTGCACAGGTAATAGCCGGTTTACTATCTTTCAAAAAAGGGAATACTTTTGCAGCCACAGCTTTTACTTCATATGGTTTCTTTTGGCTATCACTGGTATTGATATGGATGTTACCCGCAACAGGTATTGAAAACGCTCAGGCTACCCCGCCTAACTTTTTAGGTTGGTATTTGGCCTTATGGGGAATTTTCACAGCGTTTTTATGGGTAGGTACTTTTAAAAACAGTAAAGTACAACAGTTTGTGTTTTTATCGCTAACCATATTGTTTTTCCTATTAGCAACGGCTATCTGGACAAAAGACGTAAACCTACATAAAATAGCTGGTATTGTAGGTGTTATTTGTGGTAGTAGTGCTTTTTACCTTGCTATGGCCGAACTACTTGAAGAAGTAAAGGGCAGGAGAATTTTGCCTTATTAACAAGTAACTTAAGGCAACAACCATATTCTCCATTTAGGCCTGATTGCGAATTTTTTATAGTGATAAGAAAAAGCTTTAAATTCATCTGTCAATGGTAAGTTATTAGCCTGAGCATATTGGGTATAGTCATCTATAGTATTTAAAGGAATACTGGTCTTTTTCTCAAGATCATAAACAATAAAATCATAATCAGGAGAATTAGAATAATCACGGATTACTTCAGCACAAAGCTTATTTTGAGATACAGTAAATTTCCCGATATCAAAATCTTCGGAATCGTATGCATCCGGATTTGGATAAAAGTATACCATTCCACCATTACTACAAAACACATGCTGCTTATAACCTATAGGAACCATTACCGTTTCTCCAAGGCCGTTATCTCGCTCATAAGAAAACCTATATAATACTAATATCACAAAAAGAATTGGTATGCAGGAAAACCAGAAGGGTAACTTACGACTCGTGATTCCTGATATAAAAGAAAAGTTTGTTGTTTTAGCAATCAGTAATATAACTAATAACAAAACTCCTGAATATAGAAGTGACAGTAATAAACAGTGAATTAATGTTACGATAAGTTCAAAATAGGCTATAATCATGGTAAGGCAATTAATGTCTCAAAAATAAAATATAATAATATAAATCATATTGGTTTTAACAATTTCTTACTCCTACTTCCACTATAAAAATACCTTTAAAATCAGTATCTTTGCGTTTTGCACCAATTTGCTATGCTAAATAACGAAGAAACGATTGAAGTAATGGGCGCTCGTGCCCATAACCTTAAAAATATAGACGTAACCATACCAAGGGAAAAGCTTGTTGTTATAACAGGACTTTCGGGTTCCGGTAAATCATCCCTGGCATTTGATACTATATATGCCGAAGGCCAGCGCAGGTATATTGAGACCTTCTCGGCTTATGCGCGTCAGTTCCTTGGCGGGCTCGAACGTCCTGACGTAGATAAAATTGACGGACTTTCGCCTGTAATTGCTATCGAGCAGAAAACCACAAGTAAGAGTCCGCGTTCTACCGTTGGTACTATTACCGAGATATACGATTTCCTAAGGCTTTTATATGCCCGTGCCGGAGAAGCTTATAGTTATGTTACCGGAGAAAAAATGGTAAGCTACAGCGACGACCAGATCAAAGAGCTTATCGTAGAGAAATTTAATGGTAAGCGCATTACTATACTGGCTCCTATTATCCGTTCCCGTAAAGGGCATTACCGTGAACTTTTTGAACAAATTTCCAAACAGGGATTCCTAAAGGTTCGTGTAGATGGCGAAATCAGGGATATCGAAAGCGGCATGAAACTGGACCGTTACAAAACCCACGATATTGAAACGGTTATAGACCGCATGCAGGTTGACAGTAGTGAAGACCTGGACAAACGCATAAGCGAAAGTATCAAAACAGCAATGTACCACGGTGACGATGTAATGATGGTTATAGAACACGGTACTGATGATGTTCGTTATTACAGCCGTAATTTAATGTGCCCTACATCGGGTATCTCCTACCCTAATCCTGAACCAAATAACTTTTCGTTTAACTCCCCAAAAGGAGCGTGTGACAGTTGTAATGGTTTAGGTACTGTAAATGAAATCAATATCAAAAAAATAATTCCTAACCCTAAGCTATCTATCAAACAGGGTGGTTTTGCTCCGCTTGGAGAATATAAAAACTCATGGATTTTTAAACAACTAGAGGTAATTGGTGAAAAATACGGGTTTAAACTTACCGATCCTATAGAGACCATTTCGCAGGAAGCGATAAACATGATAATGAATGGCGGTAATGAGAAATTTACTGTCAACTCTAAAACTCTTGGTGTTAATCGAGAATACAAAATTGATTTTGAAGGAATTTCAAGCTTCATTCAAAACCAGTATGACGAAAGCGGTTCTACTTCTATAAAACGTTGGGCAAAAGACTTTATGGACGAGATAGAATGTCCGGTTTGCAATGGTACCCGACTTAAAAAGGAATCACTCTACTTTAAAATAGACGGTAAAAACATTGCCGAACTGTCTTTTATGGATATATCTGACCTTGCCGAATGGTTTGATAATCTGAACGACAGACTTTCTGAAAAGCAAAAAATTATAGCTTCGGAAATTGTAAAGGAAATCAAAGCCCGTTTAAGTTTCCTTCTGGATGTAGGTTTAAATTATCTGGCGCTTAACCGTAGTTCAAAATCCCTATCGGGTGGTGAAGCACAACGTATAAGGCTGGCAACACAAATAGGTTCACAGCTTGTAGGCGTATTGTACATTCTTGATGAGCCAAGTATCGGTTTACATCAGCGTGACAACGAAAAACTAATTCATTCACTGGAGCAGTTAAGGGATATAGGAAACTCGGTTATTGTTGTTGAGCACGACAAAGACATGATAGAGCGTGCGGATTATGTAATTGACATAGGTCCTGCTGCAGGACGTTTTGGCGGACAAATAGTAAGTAAAGGGACTCCGCAGCAATTACTTAAGGAGCATACCCTTACAGCAAGTTATCTAAACGGCGAAAGAGAAATTACTGTACCTAAAAAGCGTAGAGAAGGTAACGGTAAAAGCATAAAACTTAGCGGGGCCACCGGTAACAATCTTAAAAATGTTACCGTAGAGTTCCCTCTTGGTAAGCTTATTTGTGTAACTGGAGTATCAGGTAGTGGTAAATCAACACTTATAAACGAAACCCTGTACCCTATTCTTAACGCACACTTTTTTAATGCGGTTAAAAAACCGCAACCGTACAAAAAAATAGAAGGACTAGAACACATAGACAAGGTTATTGATATAGACCAGTCTCCTATCGGTCGAACACCACGTTCAAACCCTGCTACATATACCGATGTATTCTCTGAAATACGCAGGCTGTTTACCCAAACACCCGAGGCTATGATAAGGGGATACAAACCGGGACGCTTTAGCTTTAACGTTAAAGGCGGACGCTGTGAAACCTGTGAAGGATCGGGTCTTAGGGTTATAGAAATGAACTTCCTTCCTGATGTTTATGTGGAATGCGAAACCTGCCAAGGGAAACGTTTTAACAGGGAAACACTGGAAATCCGTTATAAGGGAAAATCAATATCAGATATACTGGATATGACAGTTGATGAGGCTGTTCCGTTTTTTGAGAACATTCCTAAAATTTTCCGTAAAATAAAAACAATTCAGGACGTGGGGCTTGGTTACATTACCTTAGGTCAGCAAAGTACTACCCTTTCGGGTGGTGAGGCACAAAGGATAAAACTGGCTACCGAACTTTCCAAAAAAGATACCGGAAATACCTTCTATATACTGGATGAACCTACAACAGGTTTACATTTTGAGGATATAAGGGTACTTATGGAAGTAATAAACAGACTGGTAAAAAAAGGAAATACCGTACTTATTATTGAACATAATATGGATGTTATTAAATTGGCCGACCATATTATAGATATTGGTTATGAAGGCGGTAAAGGTGGTGGTAAGCTAATAGCCGAAGGCACACCTGAAGAAATTATAAAGAATAAGAAAAGTTATACAGCAAAATTTCTTAAAAAAGAGTTATCTTAGTAAGTGACCTTAAAAATTTAAATTGCTATGTCTAAAGAATATAAAGATGACGACGAGAAAATCCGTGAAGATTTAACCCCTAAAACATGGAATGAAATAAGGAGTAACGATTCGTGGGCCATTTTTAAAATAATGTCAGAATTTGTTAATGGTTTTGAGAGCATGGCTCGTATAGGCCCGTGTGTATCCATATTTGGTTCGGCTAGAACCAAGGGAGATCACAAATACTACTTATTAGCAGAGAAAATTGCAGAAAAAATATCTAAAGCCGGTTATGGTGTAATTACAGGCGGTGGTCCTGGTATTATGGAAGCTGGTAATAAAGGAGCCGCAAAAGGTATGGGGCCTTCGGTAGGCCTTAATATTGATTTACCTTTTGAACAACACTTTAACCAGTATATAGATAGTGACAAGAATCTTAACTTCGACTACTTCTTTGTCAGAAAAGTAATGTTCGTTAAATACTCTCAGGGATTTGTGGTAATGCCGGGAGGCTTTGGTACGCTTGACGAAATGTTTGAAGCAATTACTCTTATCCAAACAAAAAAAATAGCCAAATTCCCTATTATACTGGTAGGTTCTGAATTTTGGACGGGTTTGATAGATTGGATTAAAAATGTACTTATAGAAAAGTACCTTAATGCGAGTCCGGAAGACCTGAACCTTATTAAAATAGTAGATAACGAAGACGAAGTGCTTGAAGTTATAGATACATTCTATAAAAAATACAATCTTAGTCCTAACTTCTAACTTAATAGTTCAGAAACATTTAACTCTTTTGAAGGCAACCTTCAGGTAACATTACACATCTCTTTTTAAGTAAATATTAATACTTGCATAGTTATTATAACCCTGCAAAAGCATATTTTAGTAAAAAGATTATTAATTTATACACCATACCTTGAATCGTAATTTTAAACTGTTTTTTGCCCTTTTTTTTGTTCTCACATCGGGAGCCTATGCCCAGCATCTTAATAAAATGTATGTGGTATTGGATTATGAGAATTACACGCTTAGAGTAAAGCAGGAAATTACATTTCATAATCAGTCGCAGGATACCCTGCATGAATTTATCCTTAACGATTGGAACAATGCCTACTCCAGTAAAACTACTCCGTTAGGAAAGCGTTTTTCTGATGAATTTGTGCGTTCATTCCATCTTGAAAAAGATGAGAAAAGAGGACATACGACTATATATTCGGTCACTAACCAATATGGGGTATCTTTAAAATACTCCCGACCTGAAAAACACCCTGATTTAATTAATATACAGTTAATTAAACCTATTTACCCAAATGAAAAGTTTAATATAAGTCTAATGTATTATGTTAAGCTGCCCGATGACAAATTTACCCGTTACGGTTACGATAACAACGGTAACTTAAAGCTAAAGGACTGGTACCTTACCCCTGCCCGTGTGGAAAACGGAAAATTTGTAAAAAACAGCAATGAAAACCTTGATGATATAGCCAATTCGTTTTGTGATTATCAGGTGGCTTTTATTGCTGATGAAAAACTTAATATTACTACTGATTTGTATCAGGGAAACAAACAAAAAACCGATCGCGGTATTGAATACTTTTTTATTGGGGAAGACCGACCGGGGTTTAGTATGGTTATTCAGCCTCAAAATGATTTTGAAGTATTTACAAACTCAACCGTAGAGGTAAATACCAATTTAAAAGATTACAGGGTTACAGGTATACAAAAGGCTTCTCTTATCAATAACATTATCAACTTTACTAATGATAATTTAGGAAAATATCCTTACGGTAAAATAACTGTAAACGAAGTAGATTACGAACGAAACCCGGTTTACGGACTTAATCAGTTGCCATCATTTATAGCTCCCTTCCCCGATTCGTTTATATATGAAATAAAATTCCTTAAAACCTACCTGAACAATTACCTGAAAAATACGCTTAGGTTAAATCCCAGGGAAGATAACTGGATATACGACGGTATACAAACCTACCTAATGTATAAGTATATTGAAGAGTATCATCCTGAAAAAACCATGATGGGAATTAAATGGGGAATCCTTAAAGGGCATAATATTTTTAAGGTAGACTACAATTCCAAATTCATTTACCTGTATCTGGTTATGGCACGTAAAAATTTGGATCAGCCTATTGGTAATCCTAAAAATACCTTTATAAAGTTTAATGAACAGATGGCCGGTAAATATAAAGCCGGACTAGCTCTTAACTATCTTGACAGTTACCTTGAGAACGATGTAATACCATCATCAATTAAAGAATATTTTGAACTGAATAAAGATCAACAAACTACCCGTAATGACTTCAGGAATATAATAGATTCTAAAACAGAGAAGCAAACAAACTGGTTTTATAGCTCTATTGTAGACAGCCGAGATATAATTGATTATAAATTCGGGAAAGTAAAAAAGAAAAAAGATTCCTTAAAAATTACCATAAAAAACGAAACAAGGGTAAACGTTCCTGTACCGCTCTACGGATTAAAAGACGGTGAGATTGTGTTTAAGCATTGGTTAAATAATATAAAAAAAGACAGTACTTTCACCATTGCAAGACAGGGCGCCGATAGGTTATCTATTAATTACGAAAATGAGGTAATTGAATACAACAGACGTAACAACTGGAAAAAACTTAATAAGGTTGTTTTAAATAACAAACCTATTAAGTTTACTTTTTTTCAGGATTTGGAAGATCCGGGGTATAACCAGATTTTTTATGTACCTAACTTTACATTCAACCTGTATGACGGACTTTCACTAGGTTTACGTTTGCATAACAAGTCTATACTTGAAAAACCTTTTATATTTAATGTAACACCAAGTTATTCCAGTAAAACAGGAGAGCTCATAGGGTCGGCATCAATGCAGTTTAATCATTATATTAGAGATGACGGTCCGTTATACAACATAAGGTACGGCTTAGGAGCCTCTACCTATCACTATGCACCTAATGCTGCTTATTTAAGGGTTTCTCCAAGTATACAGTTTAGATTTAGGGACGAGAATTTACGTAATAATAAAAAACAATTCCTGTTACTACGACATATATTAGTTAATAGAGAGAACTCAAACTTTACCTTTACCGATCAGCAAAACGAAGATTATTCGGTGTTTAATGCACGATACACTTCTTCAGAATCTGAAGTTATAAGGCATCTGGACTACTCTACTGATTTACAGATTGCCAACAACTTTGGTAAGTTGGCAGGAGAAGTACAGTTTAGAAGACTATTCAATGATAACAGGCAGATAAACCTGCGTTTTTACGGGGGTATGTTTATGTATAAGGATACCGATTCTGACTATTATAGCTTTGGCCTGGACCGCCCTACTGATTATCTTTTTGATTATAATTTCTATGGACGATCTGAAACTACCGGAATTTACAGTCAGCAGTTTGTTATGGCTGAAGGCGGATTTAAGTCAAAACTGGACACCCGATATGCAAATCAATGGATGACAACCGTAAATGCGAGTGTAAATATCTGGAATTGGGTAGAAGTTTATGGTGATGCAGGATTTTTGAAGAATAAGTATCAAAATGCCGAATTTGTTTACGATAGCGGAATTCGCCTAAACCTTCTTACAGATTATTTTGAACTGTACTTTCCAGTGTATTCGTCAAACGGTTTTGCCCTGAATGACAGCAATTATAGCCAGAATATACGCTTTGTAGTGACTTTAAGCCCGGGTACACTAATTAAATTATTCACAAGGAAATGGCTTTAGCAAGTATTTTATAACACTTTTAGATGTTGTTAAAAAATACATAATATTTATTTTTAAAGAGATTTTATTGAAAATAATTTATTGAAAAATAGCTTAAAAACGATTTTACTATCAAAAGTGAAATCATTTTTTTGTTTGAAATTTATGAAATTCAATACTTTTAATTAAATTTGTAATCATTCAATATGTGCGTTTATGACTGAAACAGAAACTAAAAAGACTATTTCTTTTGACGATTTTAAAGCAGAAGTGCTTAATGATTATAAAGTTGCCATAGTAAGCAGGGAATGTAGCCTTTTAGGCCGCAAGGAAGTTCTTACCGGTAAAGCTAAGTTTGGTATCTTCGGTGACGGAAAAGAAGTTCCGCAGCTGGCCATGGCAAAAGCTTTCCGTAACGGTGATTTCCGCTCAGGTTACTATCGTGACCAAACCTTTATGATGGCTATTGGAAAATTAAATATCCAACAGTTTTTTGCAGGACTATATGGGCATAGTGATTTAGAGCACGATCCAATGTCGGCAGGTAGACAAATGGGTGGTCACTTCTCTACACACAGTCTTGATGAAAACGGAAACTGGAAAAGCCTAACACAGCAAAAAAATTCCAGTGCCGACATCTCTCCTACTGCGGGACAAATGCCAAGATTACTTGGTTTGGCCCAAGCTTCAAAAGTTTTCAGAAACGTTTCGGGTATTGAAAACAAAACCGACTTCTCTATAAACGGTAACGAAGTTGCCTGGGGAACTATTGGTAACGCAAGTACATCTGAAGGGTTGTTTTTTGAAACTATAAATGCAGCAGGTGTACTACAAGTACCTATGATTATTAGTGTTTGGGACGATGAGTACGGTATTTCGGTACACGCACGCCACCAAACCACTAAAGAAAATATATCTGAAATCCTTAAAGGATTCCAGCGCGATGAGGAAAATAAAGGATATGAAATTATTGTAGTGAAAGGATGGGATTATCCTGAACTGATTTCAGCTTACGAAAGAGCCTCACAAATTGCAAGAGAGCAACACGTGCCTGTACTTATACATGTTCACGAACTTACACAGCCACAGGGACACTCTACTTCAGGTTCTCACGAGCGTTACAAAGATGTCGACCGTTTATCATGGGAAGCTGAATATGATTGTATCGCCCAAATGAGAAAATGGATGATTGAAAATGAAATGGCTACAGCTGAAGACCTTGATGCAATCGATTCTCAGGCTAAAAAAGACGTTCTTGAAGCTAAAAAGGCTGCATGGAGCGCTTATACTACACCTATAAAAGAAGAGCGTGACGAACTTGTTAACGTTTTAAAAACAATTGCAGATCAAAGTCCTAATAAAGTATTTATTGATAAATATATTAATGACCTTTCGGGCATAAAAGAACCTATAAGAAAGGAACTTTTAATTGCAGCAAGAAAGGTACTTCGCATGATTATCAAGGAAGCTGGTAAAAGCACGCTTTCAACATGGATTACTACTTATACCGAAAAAATTCAGCCAAAATTCAGCTCTCACCTATTCTCTCAGTCAGATAAAAATGTATTTAGCGTAAGCGAAGTGCTACCTGAATATGGAGATAGTAACGAGGAAGTTGACGGACGTATGGTTATACGTGATAACTTTGACGCTCTGTTCTCTAAATACCCAGGTACTTTAGTTTTTGGTGAAGATTGCGGACACATTGGTGACGTTAATCAGGGACTTGAAGGAATGCAGGAAAAATACGGAGATTTCCGTGTTTGTGATGCCGGTATTCGTGAAGCTACTATATTAGGTCAGGGTATTGGTATGGCAATGAGAGGTCTTAGACCAATTGCCGAAATACAGTATCTTGATTATTTGTTGTATGCCATACAGATAATGAGTGACGATCTTGCTACGTTACAATACCGTACGGCAGGAAGACAAAAAGCTCCGCTTATCATAAGAACTCGTGGTCACAGACTTGAAGGTATATGGCACTCCGGTTCTCCAATGGGAATGATAATTAATGCTATTAGAGGTATTCATGTACTTGTTCCAAGAAATATGACTAAAGCAGCCGGATTCTATAATACACTATTAGAAACAGACGAGCCTGCATTAGTGGTAGAATGCCTTAACGGTTACCGATTAAAAGAGAAAAAACCAATGAACCTTGGTGAGTTTAAAACTCCTATAGGTGTTGTTGAAACAATAAAAGAAGGTACAGATATTACACTTGTATCTTATGGCTCTACGCTTAGGCTTGTAGAACAGGCCGCAAAAGAACTTCTTGAAGTTGGTATTGATGCCGAGATTATAGATGTACAGTCACTACTGCCTTTTGATGTTAACCACGATATCGTGAAAAGTGTTGCTAAAACAAACAGATTGTTAGTGATAGATGAGGATGTTCCTGGTGGAGCTTCTGCTTACATACTGCAACAGATACTTGACGAGCAAAATGCTTACAGATATTTAGACAGTAAACCTGAGACGCTTACTTCTAAAGCACACAGACCTGCTTATGGTACAGATGGGGATTATTTCTCGAAACCATCTGTAGAAGATATTTACGAAAAAATTTATGCGATAATGCATGAAGTTAACCCAACAGAATATCCACAATTATACTAATATAAAAATTCCCGCTCAATGAGCGGGAATTTTTATTTATAATTACTCTCCTTAAAATATTATTTGGCTATGTAAACCGTTTTTACGTTTACAAATTCCTTAATTCCGTTTTCAGCCAGTTCACGTCCGAAACCTGATTTCTTAACTCCTCCAAAAGGTAAGGCAGGGTCTGATTTTACCATTGCATTAATAAATACTGCACCTTCCTCAAAAAGGCTTATTTTCTCTTTTATACCCTCGATATCTTCAGTAAAAATATTTACACCTAAACCAAAACCCGAGTCGTTACTTAATGCAACAGCTTCCTCAAAAGTATCAAAAGATATTACAGGAGCTACAGGGCCAAAAACTTCCTCATTAAATAAAGGCATATCAGTAGTAACATCAACCACAATAGTCGGTTCATAAAAAGCATTGTTACGCTTCCCTCCTGTTAAAACCTTTGCTCCCATCTCTACAGATTTGTTTACCTGCTTTTCTATATCTTCTGCAAGATCTACTCTGGCCAGCGGCCCTATATCGGTGTCTTCATCCATAGGGTTCCCTGATTTAAGTTTTTTCACTTCCGTAGTAAAACGTTCTAAAAACTCATCATAAAGTGAGCTGTGAACTAAAAAACGTTTAGCAGCAATACAACTTTGACCTGTATTTTGCATTCTGGCATTTACAGCTATAGGGATGGTTTTATCTAAGTTAGCATCTTCAAGAACTATAAAAGCATTACTCCCTCCCAGTTCAAGCACCGATTTTTTAATGAGATTAGCTGCTGTAGATGCTACATTAGCACCTGCTTTTTCACTACCTGTAAGAGATACACCTTTAATAATAGGGTTCTCAATCACATTTTTAACCTGACTACCGGATATCTGAAGGTTTTGATATACGGTTTCAGGAAACTCAGCCTCCTTAAATAGTTCTTCCAGTAACTGAGCACATTCAACAACATTTGAAGCGTGTTTAACCACAACAGTATTTCCTGCTATAATAGCCGGAATAGCGAAGCGAAAAACCTGCCAGTAAGGAAAATTCCAGGGCATTACCCCTAAAATAACTCCTAAAGGCTCATGAGTAACAAAACTTTCACCTGCATCTGAGGAAATTTCTTCATCCTGAAGGAACTTTTCTGCATGTTCAAGGTAAAAATCACACAAAAGTGAGCACTTTTTTACCTCGGCAATAGCCTGCTTAAGGGGTTTTCCCATCTCCTGAGAGCACTTTTCAGCTAGTAAATGTTGTTTTTTTGTTAAAACAAATATTAAATTTTTGATAAATTTCACCCTTTTTTTTAGGGGTGTTTTCCCCCATTTTCGAAAGCTTTTCTGACTAATTTCAAGCATTTGATTAACCTGAATGTCAGTGTAATACTGATATTCCGACAGGGTACTTAAGTCGTATGGATTAGTTGTTAACGGCATTATAAAGTATATATTTGTAAAAATAACACATATTTTCTTAGATTTAAAATTACTACATTTACAAAAAATTTCAAAGTACTGATAACAATAAACAATTATTATGAAGAAAGTTGTACTACCTTTATTAATGATTTGCCTAACTTCGGCAAGTTTACAAGCACAGGACGTGCAGGAAAGCGGTAACTCAAACGACTACAACAAATGGTCGATTGATGTTAACGGCGGTTTCAGCAAGCCCGCTAATCCAATGAGCCCGGGCTATCATTCATCTGCATTTAATTTTTTCCATGCAGATTTAGGTTTCAGGTACATGTTTAACACTAAATTCGGTCTTAAACTTGACGCAGGTTATGATGTGATGAGTGAAGATGACGGTCCTGAATTCGAATCTAAACTTCTACGTACAAGCTTACAGGGTTATGCCAACCTTGGCCGTATTATGGAGTTTGAATCATGGACTAACAGATTCAACCTTTTAGGTCACATGGGTGTTGGTGTAGGCCAACTTAAAAATGATGACCGTTTTGAAGGTGAAGACTGGATTGGAAACTTCCTTATCGGTTTAACCGGACAGGTAAGACTATCTGACAGAGTTTCGTTAAACGCTGACTTTACCATGATAAACAGCTTCTCTCAACAAAAAACTTGGGATGGTGGTAACAACCAGACAACAAAACAAGGTTTTGACAGCACCCTTTACAATGCTACTGTAGGTCTTTCTATCTACTTAGGTAAAAACGAGAAGCATGCTGACTGGTTTGTTGACGATAAGAGCGATGAGCTAGATGCACTAGAGCAAAGAATTGGAGAAGTCGAAACTATGATGAATGACTCTGATAAAGACGGTGTGCCGGATTATCTAGATGCTGAACCAAACAGTGTAACTGGTGTTGCTGTTGATACAAAAGGTAGAGCTATTGATAAAAACAACAATGGTGTGCCGGATGAGCTAGAGTCTTACCTAGATCAAAGAACTAACGAAATCAAGAAAGAAGTTAGCGAAAGCAATAGCAACGATCTTGCTGGTCTAATCAACAACGGTTATGTGAATGTTTACTTCGACTTCAATTCAGACAAACCAAACGCACAGTCTGTAAGCGGAATGAACTTCCTAATCAAATACCTAAAACAAAACCCTTCAGTTTCTGCAGACGTAGTAGGATATGCTGACGAAATCGGTAACAGCGATTACAACAAGCAACTATCTCAGAGAAGAGCTGAAAACGTTAAGAAAATTTTAGTTGACGCTGGTATCGATGCTGGTAGACTAAACATTGTAGGTAACGGTGAAGATACTTCAGTAAACAAAGATTCTAAATATGCACGTCAGGTAGTAAGAAGAGTTACTTTCATCCTGAAATAATATTAGATTCCAATAAATAAACTAAAAACCTCTGCTTATCGCAGAGGTTTTTTTTATATCTTTAAGGTAAAAGAAAAAGAAAATGAACCAGCGCGACAATGCCCTTCTTGAAATAAGAGGCGGTACTATAGGTGAAATAATGGAACAGTCTTCCACGGAAGAAAAATTTCAGAACAAAACCCTTAGACCTATTCTCAAATTACAAAATGATTTATTTGTAGAATCTTTCCTTAATTATGTAAACAAGCATAAAACTGATTTTTACAGCCTCTCTACAGAGAAAAAACTTCTTTTTATAGAGAATGCCATACAAAAGGATATAAAGTTCAGAAATGCCTTAAAAGGCATGGTTATCGCCATGTTTACTATTGAAGAGTTTAGAGAGTATATAACGAACTCTTCAAACCTTAACAAAAGGATGATGAATATACTCATTGAACGCCTTAAGGATCAGGTACAGGTTTTGGTAAGAACCGAAGTATAAAAAAAGGGGAGCCTACAGGCTCCCCTTTTTTTATCATTTTAATTTCCTTTATTTAGCTGAAGGAATAAATACCATTACTTCCTTATCTCCGTTTAAAAGGATAACTTTTCCTTTTTGGGTTTTAATCCTATTAGCATCATTAAGTGCTTTTAAGAACTCACTCTCACCCTGGGCATCGGCACAATACATTTTAGTAGCAAAAACCTTATCTGCCTTAAAACTGCCGTCCTCCCCTATTTGATACTCTCCTCCATATCCGTTGCACCCTGCATTTCCATTCATTTTGTTTTCTGATGTAAAAGTAACGGTAGGCATTCCACGTCCAAAATCAGCCGTATCAGCAGCCTTTCCGTTTAACATTGATAATTCCCATGCATTTGCTGTTAAAACGTCTACAGAAGCCTTTTCTGTGCATTTACACGATATAAGAGTAAATATAAATGCAATAATTGTAGTTGATGTTGCAAGTTTTTTCATAATGCTTATTTTTTGTTTCTATAAAATTAACCAAATAGCATTAATTAAAATCGGCAATTAGAATAATTTTATAACAGTCCGTTATATTTTCTCGTAAACCATTCTGTAGCAAGAGAAACACAAAGTACGATAAGAAGTGTAATCCAGTCTATTAACGGAGACTTCGTGGTTTTTACTTTTTGAGTTTCTTTGTAGTTTTCATTTTTAGCAAGAAAATCAATCAGTTCATCAGTTTGAGATGGGTAGAACACCTTACCGTTTGTATTATCTGCTGTCTGTAAAAGTCGGTTTAAATCAGGGTTTACAAACTGTTTCTCAATTTCAAAATCAAGTACTTCAAAGTTCCCTACATAAGTCGTATTGGAATTATTCTCCTTAACCGTGAAAGTATATTTCCCGGTTGGGAGCCCATCCATATTAACTTTATATTCGCTATTCCCTTTAAGAAAATCGTAGGTTTTGCTGAAGTCAGACTCCTTCCCTTTCACAATAATAGTTAAGCGTGCATTTTCATCAAACTCGTAATTTTTATTGAAAAATTGAGCTGTGATGTTTATTGGTTCACCCGAATTATAAAAACGTTCGTGATTAACCACCAATGATTTTCTTTTTGAGTTTGTCGCCAAATACTGGATTATTTTATCTGTAAAAATATCAAACTCTTCAAACGACTTATTATTCACATGCGTTTCAAGTCTCCATTTCCAGATGTTTTCTCCTAAAAGGAAAGCCTTACGGGATGAATCGCTTTCTGAAAAAACAAGTAAAGGGTTCTCAGTCTCAACATTCCTTATTCTTGCCTGCAGTAATGTGTTAGTTCCCGAATTTAGCTTAACATTACCAAAGGGCTGCTCTAATGGAGGAAATTGTTCAAAGCCTATATCATCTGTAGCAAAAAGATTGAATGATGAAATATAACTGGCCAGATAATCTTCCTTTTGGTTTGTCATCTTAAAGGATAACTGCTGCTGATACTGATTAAGTAAGTTAAAGTCAGTATGCATACCGGTAATAATCCAAGTGTTTAACTGGGCATTGGCATTCATATTCAAAAGCTCTTTAAAAGTAGCGTTTGGTTGATATAAAACCAATACGTTATAATCGTTTAATGATTTTATCTCATTTGGCTTAAGAATAGTTATCCTCCTTTGCTGGTTTGACTCAATAGCTCTTTTTAAAGCCCCAAGGTCAGGATGATTTAAGGAAGAAACAATAGCTACTTCACTTCGCTGATCAATTACCTCTACAGCAAAGTTTTTAATGTTATTATATTTATTTTTTTCCTGTTCGGGAGAAGACAATACCGCTCTGTAGGTTTGAACCCCTACCTTATCTGCATCCAGTAAAACAGTAACAGCCTGAGCTTTTTTATCTTTGGTAAAAGTGATATTCTGTTTACTTAAAACATTATTCCCCTGTTGAACTGAAAACACAGCATTAACGGTTTTATTTCCGTTATACTGCAAAAAGACTTCTACAGGAAATTTATTTTTAAGGAAAGCGTATTTGTTAGCGTTAAGCTGATTAATCTTCAAATCAGGAAAAACAGTAGTATCACCCAACACTATTGGGTAAACACTTGTGTTTTGCTGAAAACTGTATACATAATCATTACCTATGGTTTGGTTACCATCAGTAAGCAATATAACCGGATAGGTAGTATTTCTATAAAACTGTTTCAGGTTTTGTACTGCCTGGTCAATATGGGTTTGCTTCCCTGTAAAGTCGGGCTCCTTTCCTACTTCAAAACCTTCATCAAAAGTATAAAGCTGTACATCATACTTTTCATTAAGAGCTTTGTTTGAAGTGATTTTTTGAGAAAGTAGCTTAGCAATACTGTCCTGCCCCAATTCTTTAACCGACTGTGAGTTATCCAGCAGTATCGGAAGTGGTGTTTTAACCGTTTCATAATCCTGTTTTGTTACAACCGGATTAATAAGCAGTAAAAAAACAGCCATAAGTGTAATAAAACGTAAAAAAGCCAAAAAGAAGAACACAGGGCTTTTCTTTTTGGCTTTAAAAAGATATTGATAAAACGATAACGCAAAGGCTACAAGTGCAGATACTATTATTAATAAAACTGTAGATGTAGTCATATTGGCTGGTTATCGATATTCAATTGGTTTTAATTTAAAATTAATGCTTTTTTGAATTAGGTAAGCATACCTCCGTCTACGTTCAGGGTTTGTCCTGTTACGTAAGCCGACATATCTGATGCAAGGTAAACACAAGCGTTAGCGACATCTTCAGGAGTACCACCACGTTTTAACGGAATGTTCTCTGTCCATCCTTTAATTACATCTGCGCCCAGTTTCTCAGTCATTTCAGTTTCAATGAATCCCGGAGCAATAGCATTGCAACGGATGTTTCTTGAACCAAGCTCTAATGCTACTGATTTAGTGAAACCAATTACACCTGCTTTAGAAGCTGCATAGTTAGTTTGTCCCGCATTACCCTTAACACCTACTACAGAGCTCATATTGATAATAGAACCATGACGTTGTTTAAGCATTGTTCTTTGTACTGCTTTTGTCATGTTGAAAACCGACTTAAGGTTTACTTCTATTACCTTATCAAAATCTTCTTCAGATATTCTCATTAAAAGATTATCTTTAGTAATACCTGCATTATTAATTAATATATCTACAGTACCAAAAGTTTCCACTACTTCGTCAACCAGCTTTTGTGCCTCATTAAAATCAGCAGCGTTAGACTGATATCCTTTAGCTTTAATACCCAATGCTGTAAGCTCATCTTCTAATGTCTTAGCTGCTTCGGCAGAAGAACTGTATGTAAAAGCAACATTAGCACCATGTTTAGCAAAAACCTGGGCAATACCACGGCCAATACCTCTACTCGCTCCGGTAATGATAGCCGTTTTTCCTTCTAGTAATTTCATAGGTTCGTATTGTTTGTTTTTTTAATTATAGAGCAACAAATATAATAAAATGTTTGAGGTTTATTTACCCCTATTTATCTTTTAGTTTAAGTATTATAACGTTTTTTGTAGGGAAACTCATTATTAAGCTGTTAAGTTTATATATGGATAAATTGTATAGTGAAAATAAAATACCATCGGGAGAGGTTATTACCATACGCACTGGCAGCAGACAGGATGCCCAAAAACTTATAGCCTTAAAAAAGAGTTATATTACAGGTACCACTTCCATCCCTTTGTATGAGGATGAATACCGTAATACTATTGTAGAAGAAGCCGAATGGATAGACAGGTATAATAATCAGGATAACAGCCTGCTGTTATTAGCCGAATATAACGGTGAAGTAATAGGTAATATTGACCTAACCGGAAACCAACGCCGTAAATTATACCATACCGGTATGATTGGTATGGGGATTCATAATGACTGGCAAAACAAAAAAATAGGTTCACTACTTATGGAAACGACTATCGAATGGGCAAAAACGTCTCTATTACAAATTGTATGGCTAGAAGTATATGCATCAAACACAGCCGGAATAAAACTCTATGAAAAATTTGGTTTTGAGCGTTGCGGATTAATAAAAAACTTCTTTAGGGAAGGTAAAACAATTGATAAAATCACTATGGTTAAGTATCTCTAACTTTACGAAAAAACTAATTTAATGCTAAATAAGCCCTTAAGTATTAAAGTTTTATTAAATGGAGCCAGCGTTCGGTTTATTATTAGTAATTTCAAGGCACGAAGAAGAAAATCAAAATAATAAACAAAAAAAGCGTAATGATTAAAGTTAACCGATTAAAACAAGAGAAGATGAATGTGATGAAATTTTTCCTGGCCATGCTAGCAGGATTTGGACTTATAAGAGTCTATAATTTTATAGCGCAAAGGGAACTTGAAGAAGAAGAGAACGACATTTATGATGATGAACACGAGTACCCTCTTTTTGTATAGTTCCGCTATACATAATACTTTATTATAAGCACCTCCCTGCAGGTGCTAACCCATTATGAGGCAGCACTATTCAATAAGCCTCATATTTTTACCTGCATTATATTTTCATATCACTTCTATTAGGTTTTAAACAGTTTACAAGGAATTATAACCAAATATTAAACTGTTGATTATTAGCACTCTTTTAAGACATTATTAATACACTTTGTGATTGATAATAAGTAACTTGTAAGTGCTTTTAAAACCTAATTGATTATGAACAATCCAAACAGAAAACCGGATCAGGATCCGATTCCAAAAAATATAGTCCCTAACCAGGAACCCAAGCCTATACCCCAAAAAAACAGAAGGAGTAACTTAGGACAATGGGATGAGAAGGACGTGACAGAAGGAAGCCGACTTACTCCTGACAATGAAAAGAAGCAGGAAAACAAAACCAATAGTAAAGAATAAATTATTTATTAATCATAAAAATAAATAGCTATGAGTAACAAAAAATTAGTTTTAGGAATTGCTGCCGGAGTAGCAGCCCTTGCAGTAGTAGGAGTTATATGTAAAAGAAAAGGATATCTTGACGGAGCTTGTGAAAAAGCTGAGTCGTTAGGTAATGACCTTAAAGACAAGTACAATAATGTAAAAGAAAGTGCCCGCAAAAAATTTGATGAAGTGGTGCACAAAGGTGGCGAAATTGCCGACAGACTTAAAAACAAAAGCGAAACTGCTGCCAAAAATATTGATCCGACAACAAACTAGCCAGACAAATTATTATTCCATTAAAAACAGAAAGCTGCCCAAAAGGGCAGCTTTTATTATTTATCTGATATCAGTAGTTAGAATATAGCCGGATCTCCTTTTCCTTCTCTTACCACTATCGGTTCATCTCCCGAAAGATCTATAATCGTGGAAGCTACATTATCACCATATCCGCCATCAATAACGGCATCAACCTGATTTTGCCATTTCTCAAAAATAAGCTCCGGGTCGGTAGAGTATTCCAAAATCTCATCCTCATCATGTATGGAGGTCGAAACTATAGGGTTACCTAAAGCTCTTACAATATCAAGCGCTATGTTATTATCAGGTACACGTATACCAACCGTATTTTTCTTTTTAAACTCTTTTGGTAAATTATTATTACCAGGCAGGATAAATGTATAAGGACCAGGCAGCGATCGTTTAAGTATTTTAAAGGTACTCGTATCTATCTGCTTCACATAATCTGACAGATTACTCAAATCACTACAAACAAATGAGAAGTTTGCCTTATCCAGTTTAATGCCCTTTATACGGGCAATTCGCTCGAGTGCTTTACTGTTGGTTATATCACAGCCTAATCCGTAAACGGTATCAGTAGGATAAATTATAATCCCCCCATTACGCAATATCTTAACCACTTTTTCTATTTCCCTTTCATTGGGATTTTCAGGGTATATTTTTATGAATTGTGCCATGTTGTAGTCTGTTTTCGGTTTTTGCAAGCTTAAAGTTACGAAAGCTATTTATTATTAGCGTTAATTTAAACGTAAAGCTTTAGCCTATAACATCGAGCTTAGCAAAGCGAAGTAACAGCTTTTTAATTCCTCCTACCTCAAACTTTATTTCAGCCTTTTTATCAGCTCCTACACCTTCAAGGTTAAGTACCTGTCCTTTACCAAAACGTTCGTGCAGTACCACGTTACCAATGTTAAGCTTACTATCTGGCATTGCAGGTCCTGATGATGCGGGGGCTGATCCGCCAGCCATAGGTTTAAGCCTGCGTATTGGCATATCTGGCTTAGGGTCGTTATCGGTAACCCATTTAGGCGGAATACCACTTTTAGGTTTAGATTGCCTTAGTTTTGATTTATCTACATCACCAAAAACATCGTTATTGATCATTGGTTTATAACGATAGTTCGTTTCTACCGGAGTAAGGTATTCAAGGAAAACACCTGTAATCTCTTCTATAAAGCGCGACGGTTCACTATCAACCAGTTTACCCCAACGGTACCTTGACTGTGCATAAGTTAGATAAGCCTGATGTTCTGCACGTGTTAGTGCCACATAAAACAGCCTTCGCTCCTCTTCCAGTTCACTACGGGTATTCATACTCATGGCACTTGGGAAAAGATCTTCTTCCATCCCTACAATAAATACATGTGGGAATTCAAGTCCTTTTGCCAGGTGAATGGTCATAAGTGCTACCCTGTCATCATCTCCGGTATCTTTATCCATATCGGTAGCCAGGGCAACATCTTCAAGAAATTCAGATAATGCTCCTCTTGCACCGTCTACCTCTTTTTGACCTTCAATAAAGTCTTTAATACCGTTTAGCAACTCTTCTATATTCTCTATACGGGCAATACCTTCGGGCGTTGCATCCTTTTTCAGCTCCTGTATAAGTCCGGTTTTCTTGGTAACGTGCTCGGTAAGGTAAAAGGCATCATAACTGTCGTTAATGACCTGAAAGCTTTTTACCATGGTAACAAAATCCTGAATTTTGTTTCTTGTCCCCGAATTAAGCCTTAAATCAATCCTGTCGATATTTTCCATTACCTCAAAAATCGAACGTTTGTAATGGTTTGCGGCAACGGTAAGTTTTTCTATTGTTGTACCACCAATACCTCTTGCAGGATAGTTAATTACCCTTACAAGAGCTTCTTCGTCCTTAGGGTTAATAACCAGCCTTAGGTAAGCCAAAACGTCTTTAATCTCTTTTCTTTGGTAGAAAGAAAGCCCACCGTAAATCCTATATGGAATATCACGTTTCCTTAAAGCATCCTCAATAGAGCGTGACTGTGCATTGGTACGGTACAATACGGCAAAGTTTCCGTTAGGAAGCTGGTTCTGCATTTTCTGCTCAAAAATGGTACTGGCCACAAAACGCCCTTCCTCACTATCGGTAAGACTACGATGTACCTTAATTTTCGGTCCGTCATCATTGGCAGTCCATACAACCTTATCCAGCTTAGTTTTATTTTTATCTATAATGGAGTTAGCCGCTTCCACAATGTTTCGTGACGAACGATAATTTTGCTCCAGTCGGTATGTTTGTACGTTGTCGTAATCCTTTTGGAAGTTAAGGATGTTGTTAATGTTTGCCCCTCTAAAAGCGTAAATACTCTGGGCATCATCTCCTACCACACAAATATTCTGGAACCTGTCAGACAGAGCTCTTACAATAAGGTATTGAGAGTGGTTGGTATCTTGATACTCATCCACAAGTATATAACGGAAACGATCCTGATATTTCATAAGCACATCAGGGAAACGGTTGAGAAGCTCATTAGTACGAAGCAAAAGGTCATCAAAGTCCATGGCTCCTGCCTTAAAGCAACGCTCTACGTACTGCTCGTATACCTCGCCCATTCTTGGTTTTTTGGACATGGCATCGGCTTCCTGAAGTTCAGGGTTGTTGTAATAAGCCTTAACCGTAATAAGGTTGTTTTTATAATTGGAAATACGGCTCAATACCTGCTTTGGCTTGTATACATCCTTATCTAGCTGCATTTCCTTAATGATAGAAGATATAAGGCGTACACTATCCTGACTGTCGTAAATACTAAAGTTTGACGGATAGCCCAGCTTATCGGCCTCAAAACGCAGTATTTTGGCAAAAATAGAGTGGAATGTACCCATCCAAAGGTTTTTGGCTTCAGAGTTCCCTACAATACCCGCAATACGGTTTTTCATTTCACGCGCAGCCTTATTGGTAAAGGTAAGTGCCAAAATATTAAAGGCATCCACCCCCTGACTCATAAGGTAAGCAATACGCAGTGTAAGTACCCTTGTCTTACCCGATCCTGCACCTGCAATTACAATCATAGGTCCGTCTTTTTGCAAAACCGGAGCCCTTTGCGCTTCATTTAGCTGGCTTATATACTTTTCAATTTCCGTCATAACTTCTAAAAAAGCAAAAATAGTTATTTTTAGTCGGGAAATAAACTCTAATTATAGTTTCAGATAAGCTGTTTTGTTAAAAATTATTCACAATAATTTTATCTTACAAAAAGTATTTCGTTATTTTCGCCTTTCACAATTTTATATTAACAAACTGCGTTAGTTTATTACACCAAACTATTACTAAACATGGATTTTACAAAATTTATTGACGTACTGGCATATACGCTACCTTCAATCGTAGTAGGACTTTTAGCCTACTATTTTTTTGATGCCCAACGCAAAAACGAAGAAAGTCGCCGCCGATACCTTATTCACAAAGAAGCACAAAAAAATGCTATGCCGTTGCGACTGCAGGCATATGAAAGACTGGTACTTTTCCTTGAAAGAATAAACCCTTCAAAATTGCTTATAAGAATTGCTCCCCAGTCATCAAACAAACATGATTATGAGGAGTATGTAATTGCACAAATTGAGCAGGAATACGAGCATAACCTTACGCAACAAATCTATATTTCTGCCGAAAGCTGGGATATTATCACTACGGCAAAAAATGCTACTATCCAAATGATACGCAAAACCAATATGAGCGAAAAGGTAGATAGTGCAAACAAGTTAAGAGAGGTTATACTTACCGATTTGTTTGACACACAAAGTCCAAGCAGCATCGCTGTGGCTTATCTTAAAAATGAAGTAGCCGAAATGTGGCAATAATGCCAATTTACAATATTTTACAAGGCATCCTGAAAAGGATGCCTTTTTATTTTATATTTGCCAAAAGGTTTTGCTTAACGCAAATTAATAGGGAATCGTGTGTAAATCACGGGCTGTCGCGCAACTGTAAAGTACAAAACAGTTTTATCGAAATAAACCACTGCTGCATTTAGCGGGAAGGGCGATAAAATGTACAAGCCAGGAGACCTGCCTTACTAAATAATGACTATGCTTTCGCGGTTAAAGTGATGTCCGGTAATTGTACTCCTTTTTGGAGTTTAACTGCTGTGCCTTCATTTTATCTCCGTAAAAGCTTTAAAAATATACACGTGACGGAGAACACACAAAAAACGTATTTTAACTGGAGTAGCGGTAAAGACAGCGCCATTGCACTTTATTACCTGTTACAGAACAAAAACTATAGTGTAGACAGCCTGCTTACATCTATAAATTCACATTATGACCGTGTTAGTATGCATGGTTTACGTAAAGAGCTTTTACTACAGCAAATTGAAGCCATAGGGATACCGGGCACTACTATAGAGCTTCCCCTCCAGCCTACCAACGAGGAGTATGAAACCATTATGAAAAATAAGGTTCAGGAACTTATAAATGAAGGATACACTACCGCTGCTTTTGGTGATATTTTTTTAGAAGACCTTAAGGTATACAGGGAAAAACAACTTGAACCTTATGGTATAAAAGCGGTTTTCCCTTTATGGAAAAAAGACACTAAAGAATTATTAAAAGAGTTTATAGACCTGGGCTTTAAAACCATAACCGTTTGTGTAAACGGTACTAAACTGGATAAATCATTTGTTGGTCGTGTTATAGACCATGATTTTATAAATGAACTACCCGATGATGTTGATCCCTGTGGTGAAAACGGTGAGTTCCATACCTTTTGCTTTGATGCTCCCTACTTTAAAAAACCTGTAGACTTTACCATAGGTGAAACGATTTACAGAGAATACGACAACCACGGCACAAAAACCGGATATTGGTTTTGCGATTTGATTCCACAATAAATAACCATCATAAATATGACATCAGAAGTAAGAATAAAACTATCGGAAACACGAATTTTTAAAGCGGTTTTCCCTAACACAACAAATCACTATGATACTCTTTTCGGGGGTACTGCCATGCACTTAATGGACGAAGTTGCTTTTATAACGGCTACGCGTTTTAGCCGTCAGCGTATGGTAACGGTGAGCAGTGATCGTATCGATTTTAAGAAACCCATCCCTGCAGGTACTATAGTTGAGCTTATTGGTAAGGTTACCTATGTAGGAACCACCAGTCTTAAAGTACGTGTAGAGATTTATGTAGAACAGATGTATGAAAATACAAGGGAAAAAGCAGTAAACGGAGAGTTTACTTTTGTCGCAATAGATGAGAATAAAGTCCCGGTAAAAATACTTTAATTAAAAGGCATCCTTCAATCGGATGCCTTTTTTGTTTATGTTTGTTTTATAAAACATTATCATGAAAAAGATATTTACTGCCTCTCTTATTTTTTTATGCCTTAGTTCGGCTTTTGCCCAAAAAATATATCATAACAAAGGTTTTGGTATCACTATCGAAATACCTCAAACCTGGTGGGAAGACAACCGTAACGGGTTCCCTGCCGAAATTGAATTGAGCAAAAGCGAACGTAAAAAAATACTGGATGACAGTAACTCGGTTTTCCTTACCCTGTTTTATGACAGGGAAACCATAAAAGAAGGAGGTAATTACATCCCTAAAATGCAGTTTAACGTTGCCAGTAATTATGAAAAAGATTTTAAAGTACTGCTGAAAGCTACCGAGAACAATGTTAAAATACAGAAGAAATTCCAACCGGATTTTAAACTGGTTAAAAAACCTAAAGAGGTAAAAATTGCGGGTATTAAAAGTATAGGCTATGTAGCTACCTACTCCATGATGGTAAACGGGAAAACTACAACTATACGCAGTTTTACTTATGTTATACCTTATAACAATTATGTTTTCCATCTTAATTTTACCGATGAGATAAACGGAAAAGACCGCTCTAAAGAATTTGAAGCAGCAGTAAAGACTATTAAAATAGGATAATTAACAGATGACGGATGAACTCTATAGTAAACAGATTACAAGTAGGAAAGATTTTGTTGAGTTTTTAAAACTTCTGCATAAATACTACGCCTCAAAACCGGAAGATTGGGAGAATAACACCCTCGAATCTTTTTTGAAAGCACTATCTGATTATGCTGATGATATACCTAAGTATTATAAAAACACTAAACAGGACAGAAGCCCCGAGACTGCAGACTGGCATGTATTTGCAGACATGCTAAAAGGTGCTATTGTTTACGAATGACCTCTTTAACCAATTGTTTTTGTTATATTTATAAAAACAAAAACAACTATGAAGAAAGCCTTACCGCTATTATTACTTTTTATTTGTACTACAGTATTTTCACAAAAAACTGACATCGTACTACTGGGAACAGATCATTTTAGTCAGATTTATAAGGAAGATAACCCTAATACTGATATCAAATCTGATAAAAGAAAAACTGAAATAAATACAGTTATTGATTTAATTGGCAAGTACAAACCTGACTGCATTATGGTTGAGGAACTTCCGGAAAATCAACCCGAAATAGACAGTATGTATAATCTTTATGTAAAAGGTATTTTAAACACTTCCAGCAGAAGAGAGATTTTTAATATCGCTTTTCCTATTGCTAAAAAACATAATCTAAAAAAAGTATACTGCGTTAATGCACCAGGGGGCACATCACAAAGTCTCTTGGATAATGGAGATAATATTGAGTTGTATAAAAACGAAACTCTGGAGCTTCGGGAAATAGTAATGGCAAAATACAAGGCTATTAGTAACGGTACGCTCTCTTTTAAAGATTATCTCACCTTTCTAAACCAACCCGATACTTACAACAAAGTCTACCATTTGAAATACATAACCCCTGCAAGGGTTAGAAACGGTACTTTTAACGGCAACGATGAAATGATTGATTCCGCATTTGTTGATACAAAATATATAGGTGCAGAGCTTACTTCTGTGTGGAAAAACAGGGATTATAAAATATACTCCAATATTGTAACCACTCAACTAAAGGAAAAACCTAAACGTATTTTGCTTATTATTGGTGTAGGTCATGTAGGCTCACTTAAAAGCATTTTCAGGGATGACCCCGAATATAACCTTATAGAAGCAAATACAATTTTAAAATAATTATTCGGCTAAAAGTAATTCCAGCCTTTGTCTTTCATTCTCCTTAAGTTCAGGCATTATATTGGTAAACGCTTCCCTGTAGCCTTCTTCTTTAAGCAGCTTTCTTATATTATCACGTCCAAACTTGGCAAATTGCCATTTGTGATGTTTAGTGGCTCTGGCAAGATTTATAAGTACAATATCATCCTGCTTACCTATAAAAATTAAATTAGACAATGCATTTTGACGGATACTGCTTTCATACTTTGGAGACGCATAATCCTGTAGCTCGGCATAATATTGCTCTTTTTTATCAGCTCTGTAGTCTTTAGTGGTGTAAGCTAGCGTTAGCCATAGTATCCTTAAATTTTTGTCGTTAAATCCAACCCAGGTATCAGACACATCAAGGAACTCCCCTATCCTGTCTGGGAAACGCATGCTTAAAACATTAAGAGCAATTTCCTTTGTTACGTATGACTCATCCTGCATAAGTGATGTGTATTCTTCAAAAAACGCATCAGGAATAGTAACAACCGTACGGGCAACCGCCTGCCTTATTTTTATATTATCCGTTTTCATGGCAGTACGCACAATGTCGGCTTTTTCTTCAAATGGTACTTCTGCCAGTTGGAACAGTATTTCTTCTTTTAAAGGCCAAAATGCATCCGAATTCATTACCTGTGTATACATTTCCTTACCTTCCTCAAATGGTTGGTTTTGCAGACTGCCTATAGCAAAATACTGTTGTATGAATTTATTTTTTTTCAGTAAATCAATAGCTTCACCAACCTCAAACTTAGGATTTTTAAGCCAGCGTTTTTTAAATGATTCGGTATTATAATCAGACACCTTGTTAATCTCTGCAAGAAAATCATCGGTACTTACATTCTTAAAGGCATATTTTTCCAAATAAGTTTTCACTGCTTTCCTAAAAACATCATGCCCTACACCTTCTCTTAATACATGCAGTGCCCATGCTCCTTTTTGATAGTAACTCAAGGCACTTGCTTTTTCGTTTAATATAGGCACTGTATCAGTTTGTGATGCCTGCTGTAACCTTTCTGCCATTTGGTATAACTCATAGTAAAAATGGTCTTCCCCATACAGTTCCTGTTCTGCCAGTAAAGCATAGTAAGTAGCAAAACCTTCCTGTAGCCAGTGATGCTCACCCGACTTTGCCGTAATCAAATCGCCAAACCACTGGTGAGCCAGTTCGTGGGCATTAACATTTACATAAGTTCGATCATTAAAACCAATGTTATCCACCACATAATCCTGTGAAAATATAGTAGAAGTTGTATTTTCCATACCTGCATATAAAAAGTCGAGCACCGGTATTTGCCTGTAAATTCCCCAAGCATACTTCACTCCTATTTCCTTTTCAAAAAAATCGAATATCTGTTTACTGTAACGATAGGTAGGTTCAAATTTATCCCTGTCTTCCGGACGGTAATAAAACTCTAACGGAGTACCTGAGGCCGACATCTGCTGCTGTTTTTCAAACCTGCCTATAGCCATCATCAAAAGATAGCTACTCATAGGATTTTGCATTTCGTAATTCCATTTTTGAAGGTTATCCTCAGCGGATTTACCTTTCAACTCACCATTAGCCAGTACTTCAAATCCCTCCTGAAATCCTACCGAAAGGTTAAACACCACCTTTTCGTTCATGTCGTCAAAACTCGGTAGCCAGTGACTGGTATACTTCCCCTGCCCTTGTGTCCATATTTGCAGTCCGTTGCCTTCACCCACAAAGTAAAGCGTTTGTTTAGGCTGTGCCGTGTAATCAAACTCCAGTATGTTTTTTCCTTTTTTATAACCTTTGTAAAGCTTTAAGGCATGGGGAGCATCTACAAAACCTGCTTTCTTACCGTTAATGGTTAAGTTGGCATAATCCATATCGTGCGCGTCAATGGTAATGGTATCGGTTTTTTCAAGCAAATCAAAGGTATACTTAACCTTACCCATAATCTTTTTATGGGATACATCAAAAGTAAGGTAGGCATTAAGGGTTTTAAAATCGGCCTTTTTGTATTGCTGGGCAAAGCCCGAAAGGCTTAGTAAAAATATAGTGGCAGAAATGTAGTTTTTCATGGAAAATCAAAGTATTTATACAAAACTAATAAATGCATACATATATTACACTTTAATTTTATCGAATAAGTTTTATCTTCGTAACTCAATCCTTACAAGCCAAAATGAATAACCTATTAGAAACTCCTATAGAATACCTTAAAGGCGTAGGCCCTGCCCGTGGCGAGTTGTTACGTAAGGAGTTGGGCATTCATAAATATGGCGACCTGCTTAACCTTTACCCTAACCGCTATATAGACCGTACTAGGTATTACCGTATTAACGAATTGCAAAACAGTAACTCTGAAGTACAGATTGTAGGGAAAGTAATCAACATAAAAACGGTTGAACAAAAACGCGGAAAACGCCTTGTTGCTACCTTTGTAGACAATACAGGGCAAATGGAACTGGTGTGGTTTCAGGGACAAAAATGGATAAGGGAAAACGTTAAGATAAATGTGCCTTATGTAATTTTTGGTAAAGTTACTTCGTTTAACGGAGTTTTCAATATGGCACACCCAGAAATGGAACTGCTTAGCGAACACGAAAAAAGCCTTCGCAGCGCCATGCAGCCTATTTACCCAAGTACCGAAAAACTTACGCAACGCGGTATTACAAATAAAGTGGTAAACAAAATAATGCAACAGCTGTTTATAGAAACACAGGCATTGTTTAAGGAAACACTACCGGCATGGCTTTTACAGGAAATTAAACTAATTCCTAAAAATGCGGCATTGTTTAATGTACACTTTCCTAAAAGTCAGGAAATACTGGCTCAGGCACAGTTCAGGCTTAAGTTTGAAGAACTGTTTTTTATTCAGCTACAGCTTATTACTAAAAATTTACTGCGTAAACATAAAATAAAAGGACACCCCTTTGACAAAGTAGGCGAAATGTTTAACGGTTTTTACCAAAATCACCTTCCTTTTGAACTTACCAATGCCCAAAAACGCGTACTAAAGGAAATTAGGCACGATATGGGGCATCCGGCACAAATGAACCGCCTGTTACAGGGAGATGTGGGATCGGGTAAAACCATTGTAGCGCTAATGAGTATGCTACTGGCTCTTGATAACGGTTTTCAGGCCTGTCTTATGGCACCTACCGAGATTTTGGCTAACCAGCATTTTGTAGGTTTATCAGAACTGGCAGCGCCTTTAAATATTAATATTAAAATACTTACAGGGTCTACCAAAACGGCCGAAAGAAGGATTATTCACGAAGAACTCGAAAACGGTACATTACACATTATAATAGGCACTCATGCCCTACTTGAAGATAAGGTTCAGTTTAAAAACCTTGGACTTGCCATTATTGACGAGCAACATCGTTTTGGTGTGGAACAACGTTCCAAACTCTGGAAAAAGAATGAAATTCCACCACATATACTGGTAATGACCGCCACTCCTATTCCGCGAACGCTTGCTATGAGCCTGTATGGTGATTTGGATATTTCCGTTATAGATGAACTTCCTCCGGGACGTAAACCTATTAAAACGGTACACCGTTATGACAGTAACCGACTAAAAGTTTGGGCTTTCCTGAAGGAAGAAATTGCCAAAGGAAGACAGGTTTATATTGTCTATCCGTTAATTCAGGAAAGCGAAAAGATGGATTATAAAGACCTGATGGTCGGTTATGAGAGTATTTCACGCGACTTCCCCCTACCACAGTATAGTGTTAGTATAGTACACGGACAGATGAAACCATCTGAAAAGGATAGCGAAATGGAACGCTTTGCAAAAGGTAAAACCAATATTATGGTAGCTACCACTGTGATTGAAGTTGGTGTAAATGTACCCAACGCCAGTGTTATGGTCATTGAGAGTGCCGAACGTTTTGGGCTGTCCCAACTTCACCAGTTACGTGGACGTGTAGGCCGTGGTGCCGAACAGAGTTATTGTATAATGATGACGGGGGGTAAACTGAGTAACGACAGTAAAGTACGTATGGATACTATGGTACGTACCAATGACGGATTTGAAATTGCAGAAGTTGACCTAAAACTGCGTGGCCCTGGTGATATTATGGGAACACAGCAAAGCGGTGTGCTTAACCTACAGATAGCCGACTTAGTAAAAGACCGTGAAATACTCCAAATGGCAAGGCATTATGCCATAAAACTGCTTAAGGACGATGCTAACCTAAATAAACCAGAACATGCCGCACTACGAACGGCCTTTATAGAAATGACCAAAAAGAAGAATATCTGGAATTATATATCTTAGTCAAAGAGGGAAAAAGTCTAAAGCGATAAAGAAAAAACCTTACCAATCAATATTAGATAAGGTTTTTAATCGTTTTATAGTCAAGTTGTTTAAAATCGGTAATAACCTTATTGGCTAACGATGTATCCTGCCCCATAGAATGTTCACTTTGGTAGCCAATACAAAACACTCCGGCACCTGTTGCGGCCTTTATACCGTTTGTACTGTCTTCAATAATAATACATTCCTCTTTTGGAAAACCGGTTTGTTTAACCGCTTCAACAAATATGGCAGGATTAGGTTTTGAAAATTCAAAATCTTCCCCGCTTATTTTGGTCTTAAAATACTGGTGTAGGTCAAACCTTGTAAATACAGCCTCTATTTTTCTTTTAGCAGCCGATGAAGCTAATACCAGTGTCATTCCGTTAGTATATAAGTCAATAATAAGGTCTTTTACTCCCGGTATAAGTTCCAGTTCGTCACTAGTCTCAAAAGCATCAAAGTAATATTTGTAACTCTCCTCAAGAAGCACTTCTTCGCTCTGCTCCAAATTAAACCTACTACGGAGTTTCTGTATAATATTCTTGTCGGAATTACCTATAAAATCAGAATATATCTCATCAGTAACCTCAATGCCAAGTTCCTTATAAAACTTACGATTCGCCTCCAGTCCTACGGGTTCGGTATTAACCACTACCCCATCCATATCAAATATTACAGCGTTTACCATTATTTAATGTCCCTTACTTTTAGGAAATCAAGCTCATTGAAATGGGCAATAATCTTATCGGCCTCTTCAAGCTCCTGTAATTTTGAATTTTCACTTTGGTACCCTACACAAAATATACCGGCACCTTTTGCAGCTTTAATTCCATTTGTACTGTCTTCAATAACAATACATTCCTCTTTTGGAGCAACAGATAATGATGCTGCATGTTCAAATATAGCCGGATGTGGTTTCGATTTAGGAAAATCTTCTCCGCTCACTATATGTGTAAAATACTGATGAAGCCCAAAACGGTTAAATACCCTCTCTATAGTTACCTTAGAGGCAGATGAAGCCAGTATAAGCTGAATACCGTTACCGTGTAAATCCACTATAAGTTCTCTAACACCCGGTAACAAATCAAGGTCTTCCTTTACATCAAAAGCATCATTAAATAGGGATCTTTTGGTTTGTACCAAATGCTCCACCTCATGCTCAAGATCAAAAGTATCTTTAAGTTTCTGGTAAACATTTTTGGTCGAATTACCTGTAAATGAAGCATACATTTCGTGTGTAACTTCAATATTCAGGTGTTTAAAATGCTGGTAGTAGGCAAAATGATGTACGGGTTCAGTATCAACAATAACCCCGTCCATATCAAATATAACGGTCTTTATCATAGTCAGAATTAAAGCCGCAAAATTACAACATACTATTGTAAGCTAAAAGTTTTATGGCATTAAGATGGAGTTAAATTACCCCCTTTAACATAGTAAAACAGTACAATAAACGTTTTCGGGAAATTATTTATAAGTCGGTTTTAAACCTTTTGCAGTAACTTTAGTCTTAAATATAAATCAGTACTCAAAAAGAATTGCAGGACGAAAAGGCATTCATAGCACAATTGCTTGACCCTAAAACGCAAAACGATGCGTTTAGGCAGCTTGTATCTCAATACAGCAGGCCATTGTATAGCCATATCCGTAATATAGTACTAAATCATGATGATGCCGATGATGTACTGCAAAACACATTTATAAAAGTATTCAGGAATCTTAGTAATTTTAAGGGTGAAAGCAAACTGTTTTCCTGGATATACCGCATAGCCACAAACGAATCGCTTACCTTTATTAGTCAAAAGGCAAAGAAAGCCGGGGTAAGGAATGAGGAAATATTAGAGAAACAGGCTCAGGAACTGCATGCCGACAATTATTTTAGCGGAGACGAAATACAACAAAAGCTCCAACAGGCCATTACCACATTACCCGAAAAGCAACAACTGGTTTTTAAAATGCGTTACTTTGAGGATATAGGCTATGAAGAGATGTCGGAAATACTGGATACATCAGTAGGTGCCCTAAAAGCTTCTTACCATCATGCCAGTAAAAAAATTGAAAATTATTTTAACACTCATTAAACCTTTTGTAAATTATTCAGTCTTAAATATATGAAACCATTTAACTTAGATAAAGAACAAAAAATAAAATCGGGATTTACCACACCCGACAGCTATTTTGATGACTTTACCGAAAAGATGATGCAGCAGCTTCCTGAAGAGGAAGTTAAAGTTGTACCGCTTTACAGGAGGATGTCGGTTTGGATATCATCTGTAGCTGCAGTGTTGGTTATTGCCCTTGGAGTTTCTTTACTTTTAAAAATGAATACTACAGTTGAGCCCGATACTACTACTATAGAGAACTACCTGGTTTATCAGGCAGATATAATGCCTAATGACTTTATACAGGGACTGGATGAAGATGCCATAGAGTCTCTTGAGGCATCTATAGTAATTAGCGATGAAGCTATAGAAAACTACTTAACCAACGAAGATTACGATATTTATCTAAATGAATAACACTATGAAAACAAAGTTATTACTAACATTATTATTAAGTTTCTCACTAAGTGTTTTTTCACAAACGCATAAGGAGAAAAGAGACCGGATTAAAGCTTTAAAGGTATCGTTTTTAACTACAGAACTAAAGCTTACAAGTCAGGAATCGGCTAAATTCTGGCCTATATATAATGCATATGAAGAGAAGGAATTTGAGATAAAGCATGACAAAATGCGCTCTATTATCAAAAAGATAGAAAGTGCCGGAGAATCATTAACTGAAAAAGATGCCGGCAATTACCTAAGTCAGTTTCAGGAAGCTGAAAAAGAGCTCTTAGAGCTGAAAGGTAAAATGATTGCCGACTTAAAGCCTGTTATAGGATCAGTAAAATTACTGAAGCTTCAAAAGGCTGAATTTGATTTCAACAGAAAATTATTGTCTAAATATAAAGACAAACATAAAGAGTAGTTTAATTAGGTTATTTTGTTACTAAAATCAGCAGGCATCTTTTTCATTACCCTGCTGATTTTTTTATTTTAAAGTCAGCCGTACAATCCTGTTCTGCCCTGCGGCTATAATGGTTTTATCATCTTTAAATCGTAGTGTATGCAGATCGGTATCATTAAGTATTTTCTTCCAGGTTTTCCCCATATCAAACGAATAGAACATACCGTTTGCCCCACTGGCTATAAGTTCGTAACCTTCACTATTTGGCATAAACTGTACGCATGAGGCATATCCGAAACCTGAACCATCGGCTATTTTTTTCCATTTTCGTCCGCCTTTAGTAGTAATTATTTTGTTACCGGTATTCATTTCGGCTTTAGTATAATCTCCTCCTACCGCAAAACCTATTTCCTCATCATAAAAATCGGAAGAATATATACCTTCCGTTGAAGTACCCTGTACTATAGGCGTTTTATAAACTTTCCATGACTCCCCCATATCATCAGAGAAAAACACCCTTGATTTCTTTCCTCCCGAAACAATCCATGCTTTTTTACCTTTTACAACAATATTGGTGTTACTGGCTGCAAAAGCCGCTTCCCCTTCTTCTGCTTCGGGTAAATCATCGCAGGAAAGTTTTTTCCATGAATTACCGCCATCTCTGGTCACAATAACCGAAAGACACTCATTTGTAGGATCGCCCATTGCAATACCATTTTTATTATCAAAAAACTGCATACTGTCATAAAATACTTTTTCACCTTCTTCGGTATAAACAACTGTATTAGTTTTATTGTCTTTGTTAATTTTATAGAGTTTAGCGGGAGAAGCTACATTGAGTATAAATACATTCTTATCAGTTTGTGCTATAGCCCTGAATTCAGGTAACGAGCCATCAAAAGCAATAACTCCGTTAAAAGCCTTTTCACCTGTTAGTGAAATATAACCGTACTTCCCCCTGCTACCGGAATACCAAACCTTATCATTATCAATAGCTATGGCACGTATGCTTATACTATCAGTAAGTAATGTATCAACATTTACAGTGGCAAAAGAAGCTTTAAAATCCTTTTTTTCTTCCTTACAGGATAGTATAGTAATAGCAAATATAAGCAGTAGGCTTTTTCTCATGTTTAAAATTTTGAAGCCCTAAATTAATCAATTTAAAATAGTGTCTTATAAATAGGCGATATTTATATTTAGGATAGATTTATTTACAATATGCATTTCATCAGGTAATATTTGCATTATGACTATTGTGTGAAATGAATTGTTAAAATTTTAAAATTTGTGATTATATTGGGGTACCAACCATAAAACAAACACAAATGAAAAAACTTATCTTGACCATGGGATTCCTGTGTCTCATCAGTTCGGGATATAGTCAAAGCCTTCAGCTTCCTGTTATTGAGCCTGTAACTCTTGAGTCACTTCCGGCGGCGGTATCCAAAAGCATTGAACTGAAAGATTTTGAAAAAGCGGCACTACAGGCCTCTGACTTTATTATATCCTCTCCTATTGATGATCTTAACAACGAAGAAGTTAAGGCCAGTAAAGGTTATTTACTGGGATGGATGCAGGATAGCCCTGATTTTAATTTTGCCCCGGATCATACCATAGCCATATTTGAAGACAATAATCTCCTAATGTGGACTTATATGGCCTGTATGGCAAAATTTACAATAGAAAACAAAGCTCAGTCTGGCGATACCGATTTTATTAAACTGGGCACATGGGAACTGGTTGCAGATTACATAGACAACCCCGGGAATAATGTCCCAAGGACAGATAAGCTCAATCAGCTTTGTAATGCTTACAGAAATAATCAGCTTAGTACTTTCCTTGAAAGCCTATAAAGAAAAAGAGCAGGTTATACCTGCTCTTTTTTCTCTTCCTTACTGTCAAACATATGCATCCATATCATTCGTGACAGTCTGAAATTAAACATACTCAGCGCTACAGCCATAAAAGCTATTAATGCCAGCATGCCGCCAAAGCCTTCTATAAAAAAATGAGCTATTACATATACCGCAATCATTTCGGCTACAGTAAGTCCATAACTCACATACATTGCACCATAAAAAAAGCCTGGCTCCCTTTCAAACTTATGATCACAAACAGGACAGTGATCGTTCATTTTTGGCAAGCGAAATAAAAACAGGTTTCCTTTGCTTTTAAACACTTTACCCTCTCCGCATTTCGGACATTTTTCCTCTATTATATCGTTGAATTTAGACATCTTGTTTTTTATTTCAAATTTACTACAGATAGTAAAAAAAGGCAATAGCTTATTTACGCAATAATTTGTACTTTTAGGACATTATTACTAACTATGAAAAAAACAGCCATACTTGATATTAATCAGTTCCAGCAAACCGGACTCGAAGATTTTTATGTAAACACACTGGAAGACCACCTTATTACCAGCCATAAGGATATTTCTCTTCCCCATAAACATAACTTCTATCTGGCTATACTTTTTACGCATGGAACCGGTATTCATGAAATAGATTTTACGGTTTATGATGTTAAACCGGGGAGTCTGTTTTTCCTTAACCCTGGGCAAACCCACCACTGGGAACTTTCGGCAGATACTAAAGGTTATATCTTTTTCCATACACAGGGTTTTTACAATTTATACTATACCCAAAACCAGATAAATAACTTCCCCTTTTTTTACAGCATGCACAGTTCTCCCTGCATTTACCTTGAAGGAGAAAAGCTAGAGGATATTACACTATTATTTAAACGAATACTAAAAGAAAACGGTAGGGATGAAATTTTAAAAAAACATCGTATAATCAATTTGGTACAGTATGTATATATAGAATGTACCCGTATATATGCCCGTCAAAACCCCGTAGCTGCGCTGGAAACCCATAATAGTTATTACAGCAAATTCCTTAAACTGGAAGAGTTGGTAAACCAAAATTTCATTGCAGAAAAATCGCCAGCTGCCTATGCCGAAATGATGTATATAACTCCAAAACACCTTAATCGTATTACACAGGCAGTGGCAGGTAAAACAACATCAGACATTATTACCGACAGGGTTTTACTGGAAGCAAAAAAAGAACTCATATTACAACAGGATGATTTTGCCGGAATATCAGAAATGCTGGGCTATGAGGATTATGCTTACTTTTCACGCCTGTTTAAAAAGAAAACGGGGGAAACCCCAAGTGAGTTTTTAAACAGATATATGAAAGAGTAAATTTTTAACTAACTTCCTTAAAAGAAAAAAATCAAAATGAAATATAAACTTTTAATATTTTTTAGTCTTATTATCATATCCTGTAAGTATAAAGAGAAAAGTTCTGTTGAAACGAACAATATAAAACTTGAAGACACATTACAGAACAGCAGTAATAGTAAACCTAATAAAGTATATATACCTTTTGAATATGATTGTAAATGCCCTGAAAACAAATTCACTTCTGTAAAAGCAGATACTGTATTTACATTAAAAAATAACAGACAAATCGCTCTTTGTGGCTATAGAAATAATGATAATACCTTTTCCGAATTTATACTTTCAGACTGTGATGAAAAAACAGTAATAAATTTTTGGGATGCCTTAACCGTTTGTGATGTTAGAACTGATAACGACAAACTGATGGTTAAAAAAATAATTCAACTACCTGTAGGAAAACAAAAAGCCTTTGAGCCAATAGTATGGACTATTGAAAAACTATATTTCGATGAAGGTGAGATTAAAAGATCATTGATAATAAACCCTGAATTCCCAAAATATACTACACAGGAAACAGACTTAATAATCAAAGAGTATGAAACCCAAAAACTGGAACAAAACGAAAACTATATAAAACTGGCATACTACTTATTTACAGCAGCTATTTCAGGAAGTGAGACAGCCAAGCAGTATTTTTATGAGTTTCCTCAAAAAGTAAAACTTCCTGACGGAGCCTATTCTGAAGAATATAATGACTTAAAAAACCGTATGCAAGAATTTGAAAACTTAGAGTCTGCCAAAACAAAACAGTACTAAGTCATATCTCGAAGTATATTATTTAACTTCTCCTAAAAAATAATACCTTTGCAGCTTCAATTCACAAAAATGAGATTACACAGAAATTTAGTGTTTACGGTTATTGATTCCCTTAACTTTATTTTTAATGAGGGAGAGTATGCCGATAAGGTTGTGGCAAAGGCTTTAAAGAAAGACAAACGTTGGGGAAGCCACGACAGGAAGTTTGTTGCCGAAACGATATATGAAATTGTGCGCTGGAAACGCCTGTATGCTGAAATTGCCGAAGTTAAGGAACCTTATAACAGGGATAACCTATGGAGAATATTTGCCGTATGGGCAGTACTTCGTGGTTATAACCTGCCAGACTGGAAATACTTTGAGGAAACTCCGGTACGCCGTATTAAAGGCCGTTTTGATGAGCTTTCAAAAATCAGGAAGTTCCGTGAATCTATTCCGGATTGGATGGATGAACTTGGTGTTAAGGAGCTTGGTGAAAAGAAATGGGAAAAGGAGCTTGCCGCACAAAACGAGCAGGCAAAAGTTATACTTCGTGTTAACACTCTAAAAACAACAAAAGAACAGCTTCGTGCCATTTTAATGGACAGCAATATAGAAACCGAATTCATTAAAGAATATCCTGATGCCCTTGTGTTAAAGGAACGTGCAAACGTATTCCTTACTCAGGCATTTAAAGACGGACTTTTTGAGGTTCAGGATGCTTCTTCACAGCTGGTAGCACGTTTTCTTGATGTAGCTCCGGGTATGCGTGTGGTTGATACCTGTGCCGGTGCCGGTGGTAAAACCCTGCACATGGCTTCCATTATGGAAAATAAAGGTCAGCTTATAGCTATGGATATTTACGAAAGTAAATTAAAACAGCTAAAGCTTCGTGCAAAACGTAACAGCGTTTTCAATATTGATTACCGCGTTATTGAAAGTACTAAGGTCATCAAGAAACTACATGAAAAAGCCGACAGGGTTCTTATTGATGCCCCTTGTAGTGGACTTGGTGTTTTAAAACGCAACCCTGACAGTAAATGGAAACTGCAACCTGAGTTTATTGATAATATCAAAAATACTCAAAGAGAGGTACTGGAAAACTACTCTAAAATGGTTAAACCGGGTGGTAAGCTTGTTTACGCTACCTGTTCGGTACTACCATCTGAAAATGAGGAGCAGGTTAAACACTTCCTTACTACAGAGATTGGTAAACAGTTTACTTTTGTAAAAGACAATAAAGTCCTGGCATCAGACTCCGGATTTGACGGATTCTATATGGCACTTATGGAACGTAAAAAATAAATTAAAGCCTCCCAATCGGGAGGTTTTTTATTTCTGTAAATTTGGAGTAACACTAAAAAGTTTAGCTTTTGAAAAGGTATAAGCCTTCAAAAGCTATCGTATAAGAATTTTGAAAATTAATTTTTATTATGTTTGTTTCAAACCATGCCGTCATGAAACAAACATTTTTCTTTTTAGCCCTTCTTATCGCCCAGTTACTAGCAGCTCAGGATAACAATATCTCTGTCATTTCAGTTGAAAAAGCTAACATTGTTTACAGGGGTATTCAAAACCCTGTTAAAATAGCTATACCGGGAGCCAAATCATATAAAGTTACCACCCTTGCAGGGTTAACTAAAAAAGACTCTTTGGGTAATTATTATTTAAATGTTAGTCGTGTACAGGGAAAAACAATAAAAATAAACATTGAATCTACCCTTGAAAATGACAGTATAATTAATGAATTCAAAGAGTTTGAGGTAAGGGATATTCCTCGAAGAAAAGCTATGATAACTAATCTTTACAGTAATAAGATTTATGAAATGACATTGGAGGAGTTTGAAAAGCTTAAAGTTAAAATTCTAATAGATGATATAGCTTATACATTGCCCTCTGAATACAGTAAAGTAATGTCGTTTATCATCAAAACAGAAGGTTATGAAGATATATGGATTGAAGGAGATTCAATTACCCCCAAAGCTTATTCGGTTCTAAAAAAGCTTAAGCCTGGTCATGAAATACTTATTTGTCATATAAGACAATATAACCCAAGTCAAGTTGACATGGCTCGTATTCCTTCTTTAAGAATAAAACTAATAGAAAAAAATGATGAGTATTATTCTCTTATTCCTGAAGTTTCAACTAAATATGGTAACACTATAGTTTACAGAGGCATCAAAGATACTTTAGAAATATCAGTACCCAATGCAAAATCATTCAAGGTAAAAGGAAAAGGACTAAAAATGTTACCCGACAGCATTTATGTAATGGATGCGGGTAAAATAAAAAAAGATAAAACCTACCTGGAGTTTGAAATAGTAAATCAACATGACTCAATAATCCATACAAAACAACTGCTATATGTAAAAGACAGGGATACAACACCTAAAAAAATTACTGTAAACGGAAAAGGCTGTGGTAACTGTATTCTAAAAATGACATTACAGGAACTAAAAGATGCCGTTATAGATATAACCGAGGATGATGAGCAAAGCTCTTTAACTCAATACCAGGTTTTGGCCTGTAATATAAAGCTACCCGATGGTAATAATATAGATCTAAATAATAATACAATTACAGATACTGCTTTTGAACAACTCTCAACCCTTCCGGAAAACTCAATTATTGAGATTAAAGTATATCATTCTCTTTTTAGGTATCCTCTCAACCTTTCACCATTAAAAATAATGATTATTAGTACCTATTAAGCCCAATAAAATTCCAAAACTAACAATTTTACTATTGTTTGTTATAAGCATTTTATCATATCAACAAATTTTCATCTACATCGTTATAGTATCATCAATTTAATTACCTTTGGGCGCTTTTGTATAAGTCGCAATAATTATATTTTTGTATTACTATGAATGAATGTATTTCAGTTTTCGATATGCTTAAAATCGGCGTGGGTCCTTCAAGTTCACACACTTTGGGTCCGTGGCGCGGTGCAGAACGCTTTCTTGAGGAATTGCGTGAAGAAGGCATTTTTGAAAAAACTAACCGCGTTAAGGTAGACCTGTACGGTTCGCTTTCCCTTACCGGAAAAGGACACGCAACAGATCTTGCCGTGATGCTGGGCCTTAGTGGTGCCGATCCTGAATATGTTCCTGTAGAGAGCATACAAAATACTATTGACGACATTAACTTCCAAAAGCAGCTTATATTAGGCGGACTGAATGTTATACCATTTAACCCTGAAAACGATATTGTTTTCAACAGGGATTTCCTTCCTTTCCATGCTAACGGTTTTGTTTTCACTGCTTATTATGAAGGTGGTGAATATGAGTCTACCTTCTACTCTATTGGTGGCGGGTTTGTTGTTAAGGAAGAAAGAATAAACGCTAAAGAGAATGCTGTCATTAAATGTGCTTTCCCTTTCCCTACCGATAATGCAGCCGATTTATTGAGATTTGCCCAAGCAGAGAATAAACGCATTTCTGAAATAGTTTATGAGAATGAAAAGTCTATTCGTAGTGAAGAGGATATTCACAGTGAACTGATGCGTATATGGAACACTATGCTGGAATGTATGTATACCGGCTGCCATACCGAAGGCATACTACCCGGAGGTTTAAACGTAAGGCGCAGGGCGTTTGACATGCATAAAAACCTTATTGGCGAACTACCATACAATAGTCCGCAGGAATGGTTAGAAGTTATCAGAAAAACAGAAGTAAAATTCCGTCAGATATTAAAATGGGTAAGTTGTTTTGCTCTAGCAGTAAATGAGGTTAATGCTTCACTAGGCCGTGTAGTTACAGCACCAACAAACGGAAGTGCGGGAGTTATACCTGCAGTACTAATGTACTATATGGTTATTGAAAACCACGATGCTAACGAAGAACATATAAAACAATTCCTTATGGTTGCCGGTGAGGTGGGCAGTATCTTCAAAAAAGGCGCTACCATATCTGCTGCTATGGGTGGTTGTCAGGCAGAAATCGGTGTATCATCGGCAATGGCTGCAGCTGCTTTATGTGAAGTTATGGGCGGTTCGCCGGAACAGTGCCTTATCGCTGCCGAAATCGCAATGGAACATCACCTTGGTATGACATGCGACCCTATTGGCGGACTTGTACAAATCCCTTGCATAGAACGTAATACCATGGGAGCTATTAAAGCTATTAATGCTGCAGAACTGGCATTAGAAACCGATCCTAAAAATGCTAAAGTACCATTAGACAAAGTGGTAAACACCATGTGGCAAACAGCACAGGACATGAATAATAAATACAAAGAAACATCGGAAGGCGGACTTGCAGTTACCGTTAATAATGCCGACTGTTAACCGTTCTACATACATAAAAAAAGCACTTGCAATGCAAGTGCTTTTTTTATGCCTTTTCGCGTGTATCAATTATATATACAATTTTCCATATCCCTTTATCATTATAAAGCTGAAAGGAATTCACTCCTTTATGGCTTAGCTTCCCTTCCACATAAAATTCATAAGGTGTCCAAACATGAGCCATGGCTCCGTCAAACTGAATTTTATATTCCAAAAGTTTTTCCTCTATCTCCAGTTCTTTTGGCACAGCTGCAATGGCCGCAAAAAATTTGGGTGCCTCGTCTGTAGTAAGTGTCACCTCCCCTTTATTGTTTCGGCTAACTGACTGAAGCATAAGCCCTGAATCACAAACCGACTGTATTTTTTCAACATCTTTATTATGTAACCCCTCAAAAAAGGTATCTATAGACTGCTGTATCTCCTTATTTTGTGCAAATACCCCCTGCATACTCAGAAGTAAAGCCAATAAAACCAATTTTCTCATGATTAATACTATTTACGTAGTAGTAAATATATTGTTTTATTATTAAACAACTGTTCAATAAAAGCAGTATATCTTACTCAGTGTTACCACAATTTAGTAAATTTACCGTCCTAAAAATTCAGATTATGTCTACAGCAAAAAAAGATTATAAAAGAATAACCACAAGGTCACTTATAGAAATGAAAGCAAACGGAGAGAAAATCTCCATGCTAACAGGTTACGATTATACTATGGCAACTATTACCGATGGTGCCGGTATTGATGTTATACTTGTGGGTGACTCAGCATCTAACGTTATGGCAGGTCACGAAACCACTCTTCCTATCACACTGGATCAAATGATTTATCATGCATCGTCGGTAGTAAGAGGTGTTAAAAGAGCACTTGTTGTGGTAGACCTTCCTTTTGGTAGTTACCAGTCAGACTCAAAGGAGGCTTTACGTTCTGCCATCAGGATCATGAAAGAAAGCGGTGCACATGCCGTTAAGCTTGAAGGTGGTAGTGAAATTAAGGACTCTATCAAAAAGATACTAAATGCCGGTATTCCAATTATGGGGCACCTTGGATTAACACCGCAATCTATTTATAAATTTGGTACTTATACCGTTCGTGCAAAGGAAGATGCCGAAGCCCAAAAACTTATTGACGATGCCAAGCTATTGGAAAAACTGGGTTGTTTTGCATTAGTACTGGAAAAAATCCCTGCTCAGCTTGCCAAAAAGGTAGCCGAAAGTATTTCTATTCCGGTAATTGGTATTGGTGCCGGTGGTGATGTAGACGGACAGGTACTTGTAATACACGATATGCTGGGAATGAACAATGAGTTCAGTCCGCGTTTTCTAAGAAGATATATGGATCTGCACGAAGATATGACCAATGCTATTTCACAATATGTTAGCGATGTAAAATCACAGGACTTCCCTAACGAAAACGAGCAATATTAATTTAGATTATTCGAAATTTAGATTATTCGCATTACTCTAAATGCAGTCGGATATTCTAAAAATCCAACAATCTAAAAAATCCTTATAATGAAAGTTATATCTACAAAAGATAATTTAGATGTCCTTTATGAAGACAACCATATAATAGTTATCAATAAGCGTGTTGGTGATATTGTTCAGGGTGATAAAACCGGAGACAAACCTTTAAGTGATGTAGTTAAGGAGTATTTAAAAGAAAAATACAACAAACCGGGTAACGTATACCTTGGAGTAGTACATAGGCTGGACAGGCCTACTACCGGAATTGTACTTTTTGCACGTACCTCTAAAGCGTTACCAAGGCTCAACGATTTATTTAAAAACCGCGAAACCAAAAAAACATATTGGGCAGTGGTTAAAAACAAACCTGAAAACGAAACCGATACTTTAGTCCATTACCTGAAGCGTAATGAAAAAAGTAACACGTCGCGTGCTCATACTAAGGAAGTACCTAACAGTAAAAAAGCAAGCTTGGATTACACTATAATCAAAGCTCTTAATAACTATTATGTACTTGAAGTTAACCTTCACACAGGGCGCCATCATCAAATCAGGTCACAGCTCTCTGCAATAGGTTCGCCAATAAAAGGAGATTTGAAATATGGCTTTGACAGAAGTAATCCTGACGGGGGTATACACTTACATGCCAGGAAACTGGAATTTGTACACCCCGTTACAAAAGAACATTTAATAATTACAGCACCTGTGCCAAGCGATACGATTTGGCAATCAGTATAAAAATTAAAAATACCCGGTTCTGGGTATTTTTTTTTTGATTGTTTTGATTGAAATTTTACAGAAAAATTCTATTAAAATTTACTGTAATACATAGTCTTTTACTAATTTAGAATAACCAAAAAACAATCAATCTTATGAAGAAACCCCTATTATTTATCATAACACTTTTGTGTGCAAACACTTACGCACAGGAACACTTTTCAGGCATCAACACATCACGGCGAACAGGTATACTAAATGCCTCGGTTAACCCGGCTGAACTCGTAAACCTTAAAAATGAAATGGAAGTAAATGTATTTACTTTCAGTGCCAATGTTTCCAATAACAAAATCACCTTTGGCGACTTGGTTGGAGGCGACAACTTAGGCGATCTTATTTTTGAAGGAGATGAACCGGTAAACTTAAGAGCCGATGTAGAAATACTGGGACCTTCGTTTGCTATGAAACACAACAAATGGGCTTTTGGCATACAAACCGCTGCAAAAATAAAAACCAATTTGGTTGACATAGATACTAACTTAGGTAACGCACTTGTCAATGCCAGTGATGATTTACTTATTGGACAGGCAAATATAGTTACTGATTATAATCAAAGAGCCTCCGCAACTGCCTGGGGTGAAATTGGTTTTTCGGCAGCAAGAGAAGTTTTTGAAAACGAAACCCACAAAGTAGCCGCAGGTGCTACTCTAAAAATGATATTTCCCGGTACGTACGCTAACATGTCGGCAGATAGATTTACCGGTACAATTGAGAATGTAGGTCCGCTTGTTGGTCTTACAGATACTCATACCAATGTAAATCTGGCTTATTCAGGTGCATTAGGAGACAGTTTTACTGATAGCGGTAATTTTAGTGAATTCTTTGCCGGAGGACTTAACGGTTTTGCTGCCGATTTAGGTGTTAACTACCAATGGAAAGACGAAAACGGAGGCTATAAAATTAATGCAGGAGCATCTGTAAAAAATATAGGATCCATGACTTTTAAGGATGATAATAACGTAAATAAAAGTTATGTTGTTGATATTCCTGATGGGCAATACCTTGATTTGAGAGAGTTTGAAGATGTAGACAATATTGATGATGTAGAGGCTATACTGGTAAATAGTGGTTATGCTACCTTAACTGAATCTGAAAAAGATTTCAAAATAAAACAGCCTACTATGCTTTCCCTCTATGCCGATGTTAAAGTATACGATAAATGGTATGTAACGGGATTTTTACAGCAAAACCTTAGTGATGCCAGTAATAATAACCGTATAGGTTCACAAAATGTATTTACTGTTACACCACGTTATTCTACAAGCTTCTTTGAAGCCTATGCTCCATTCTCTCATAATGAGATTTCAGGGTTTACGGCTGGTGTTGGTTTCAGAATTGGAGGATTCTTTATAGGTTCAGGTTCAATACTATCAGCGGCAATTGGCAATACTACTCAGGCAGATGCCTATATGGGCTTTAGATTCGGAATATAAAAAACATTAAATCACATAATTAACAAAAGCCACCATTAAGGTGGCTTTTGTATTAAATAATCATAAAATAGCATTTATGTTATCCTAATTTTATTAATTTCACTTTACCAAAAACCAAAAAATGATAGCCTTATGAAATGGAAAGGAAGAAGAGAAAGCAATAATGTTGAGGACAGAAGAAGCATGTCTGGCGGAAAGATTGCTGCAGGTGGTGGTATTATAGCCATTGTTATAATACTAATTAACCTTTTTATGGGAGGCGATAATTCGGCTGTACTAAATGAGATAAATAACCAGTTACAACAGCAAACAACTACAGAACAACCTGCACCACTTAGCGCTCAGGACGAAGAGATGGGACGCATGGTTAAGGTTATCCTTGCTGACACTGAAGACGTATGGCATAAAATATTTCAGGAAAATGGTTTGGTATATGAAGAGCCAAAACTGGTACTTTTCCGCAATTCGGTTGAGACTGCATGCGGTGGTGCTTCATCGGCATCAGGGCCGTTTTATTGTCCTTTGGATAAAAAAGTATATATGGATTTGTCTTTCTTTGACGAACTACAATCACGTTTTGGAGCTCAGGGAGGCGATTTTGCCATCGCTTATGTTATTGCTCACGAGGTAGGTCACCATGTACAAACCCTTATGGGAACATCGTCCAAAGTAAGGCAAATGCAGCAACAGCTTAATCAGGCAGATGCCAATAAACTATCGGTAGCCCTTGAGTTACAGGCTGATTTCTATGCCGGATTATGGGCACATTATAACGAAGAAATGAACCAGATGCTGGAAGAAGGTGATGTGGAAGAAGCTTTAAGTGCTGCTCACGCGGTAGGTGACGATGCCATCCAAAAACGTGCACAGGGACATGTAGTGCCTGACTCTTTTACACATGGTACATCGGCACAACGTGTGTATTGGTTTAAAAAAGGATTAAACACCGGACAATTTAACGCAGGTACTACCTTTAATGATTTGGAAATCTAATCATTTTTCAGCTTTGCATTCATTATCTGCCACTGGTCTTCAATGTATTTAATTTTCCTAACTTCTTTCATGATAGACTCCAGTTCTTCTTCATAATAATCTATATCGTCTTCCCTATTCATAAAATCAAGGTCTTCTGCCCTCTCCAGTAATATATCTATTACCGGCATTACCCTATTTTTCACATAGGGAGACAGTTTCCCGAATACTTCCTGTAGTTGTGTTTTTACCATAATACAAAGTTGCTAATTTTTAGTTTAGCTTTTGGTATAAACAAAATATTTTTTAAAGGATTACCTAATCCTCGTTCAAAGTTTGAACACACAAACAATCTTTGTAAATTTGACGGTTTAAAAATCGTAAAGTACATTCCGTTGAAAAAAATACTTCTCCTTTCTGATACCCACAGCCATATCGATGATACTATTATGAAATATGTAAGACAGGCGGATGAAGTATGGCATGCCGGAGATATAGGAGACCTATCGGTAACTGATGCCATCAAAAAAGAAAAGTCCTTAAAAGCGGTATACGGAAATATTGACAATGCCGAAGCCCGACTCGAATTTCCCCTTAATAACCGCTTTTTTTGTGAAGGTGTAGATGTTTGGATTACGCACATTGGTGGTTATCCGGGTAAATACAATCAGGCAATAAGGGAAGAGATAAATACAAATCCGCCTAAACTATTTATCTGTGGGCATTCGCATATCCTAAAAGTTATGCCCGATAATAAACTTAACCTTATACATATGAATCCCGGTGCTGCCGGAGTACATGGCTTTCACCAAATACGCACCATGTTACGATTTGAAATAAACAGAGATAATATTCAGAATCTGGAAGTGATAGAAATAGGAAAAAGAGCTTAATGAGAACTTCAGTTATATATACCCTACAGGAGCCCAAACTTTTTAAGAAGCAGCTTTTAAAATGGGCACAGCAATACAGGGAAATCACATTTTTAGACAGTAACGATTATCATCAGCACTACTCATCTTTTGATGCGGTATTGGCTACCGATGCACTTACACTAATAAAAACCGATGAATATAAAGCTTTTGAAGATCTTAGTGCCTATCAAAAAACAACACGCGACTGGATTTTCGGTTATCTGTCTTACGATTTAAAAAATGATACTGAAAGACTAGAATCCAATAACCATGATGGTTTGGATTTTCCCGATTTGTTTTTCTTTCAGCCCAAAAAACTGTTCTTTATTAGGGGAAATCAGGTAGAAGTTGCTTACCTCAATATGTGTGATGATGAACTGGAGGACGACTTTAAAGATATACTTGCAACCCAGATTGAAAATAAAGACGTACATACTCCCCTATCTATAAAACAACGTATTACTAGAGAAGGCTATGTAGAAAAAGTAACTCAAATGCTGGAACATATCCATTTGGGAGATATTTATGAAGCTAACTTTTGCATGGAGTTTTATGCCGAAGACACTATAATCAATCCGTATGAAAAGTATCAGGCATTAAATGACATATCCGAACCTCCTTTCGCTGCCTATTTTAAAAACCATAAACAGTACCTGCTTTCGGCATCTCCTGAAAGGTATATCAGGAAAGAAGAAAACAAAATAATATCCCAGCCCATAAAAGGAACAGCCAGGAGAAGTAACAATACAGAAGAAGATGAGGCTATTAAGCTGGAACTTACAAAAAACGAAAAGGAACGTTCTGAAAATATAATGATTGTCGACTTGGTTCGTAACGATTTATCGCGTACCGCAAAAAAAGGATCGGTTAATGTTAAAGAGTTATGCGGAGCGTACACCTTTAAACAGGTACACCATCTTATATCTACCGTAGTGTCTGAGTTAGATGCTGAGTATTCTCCTGTTGATGTGATTAGAACCTCATTCCCTATGGGGAGTATGACCGGTGCACCTAAAATATCGGCCATGCAGATTATTGAAAAACTGGAAGAAACTAAACGCGGACTCTACAGTGGTTCAGTGGGCTACTTTACCCCTACGGGAGATTTTGACTTTAATGTGGTAATAAGAAGCATACTTTATAATGAAACTAATAAATATGTATCGTTCTCTGTAGGAAGTGCAATCACATCAAAAGCATTACCTGAGAAAGAATATGAAGAATGCCTGTTAAAAGCCAAGGCAATGCGTAGCGTGTTGGAATAGTTGATACTCATTAAAGATATAAGGCAAAAGGCAATAGTTTAAATAAATTATGAAAAGCTACAAAGATTTAATCGTATGGCAAAAATCGGTTGAGTTAGTTACTCAAACCTACATACTAACAACTTCTTTTCCTGATGAAGAAAAATTTGGGTTAACTTCACAATTAAAGAGGAGTGTTATATCAGTTCCATCCAATATTGCAGAAGGTTATGGTAGAAAATATACTAAAGACTACATTAGGTTTTTACAAATAGCACGAGGTTCTTTATTTGAGAGCCAAACTCAGTTGGAAATTGCTTTTCGTTTAAAGTTTGTAAGTCAAGAAGAAGCAATCAAAATAAATGAACTCTCTCTGGAAGTAGAAAAAATGCTAAATTCGCTTATCAATAAATTAGGGTAATCTTATGCCTTTTGCCTTATGACTGAAAAACTTCTTCATCATCTCAAAGAAAATCTACCTTACTTAGCCGGTAAAAAATTGCTTTTGGCTACCAGTGGAGGCATAGACAGTATGGTACTGGTTCACCTTTTTAATCGGCTTAACTATACTGTGGCTATGGCTCATTGTAACTTCGGATTAAGAGGTGAAGAAAGCGATGGTGACGAGAAATTCATTAAAGATTACGCACAAAAAAACAGTATAGAATTATTTGTAACTAATTTTGATACAAATAAATATGCAGAGGAGTTTAAACTATCCATTCAAATAGCTGCACGCAGACTTAGGTACAGTTGGTTTTACGAATTAATGGAACAAAACAGTTTTGATTTCCTGCTTACGGCACATCATCTTGATGATAGCATTGAAACTTTTCTAATAAATCTTACTCGTGGCACGGGTCTTGATGGGTTGACAGGTATTCCGCAGCAAAATGACAAAATTGTACGTCCGCTACTTCCTTTCGGCAGAAACGAAATTGAGCAATATGCAAAGGATAACAATATTACATGGAGAGAAGACAGTAGCAATGCAAGCGATAAGTATTTAAGGAACAAGCTAAGGCATGATGTGGTACCGGTTTTAAAATCACTAAATCCCTCTTTCCTTGAATCGTTTCAGGATACATTAAATCACCTAAAGCAATCACAATCGTTAGCCGATGATGCCGCTGTTTTGGTTTACAAACAGGTAGTAAGTGAAAAGGACAATCAAAAACTGATTGACATTAACCAACTCAAAAGGCTGCCAAATTATAAAGCCTATTTATACCAATGGTTAACCCCATTAGGTTTTACAGCTTGGAAGGACATTTATAGCCTTACCGAGGCACAATCAGGTAAACAGATATTGGCAAGTGGTTACCGACTTTTAAAAGACAGGGAAAAGCTCATATTGCAGCCCATTGAGGAAAATGTTACAAATGTTTATGAAATACCCGAAGGGACTACCGAAATATCACAGCCCTTTGGCATGAGGTTAACAAATGTTAATAAAACATTAAAAAAATATGCGAATAACGCAATCTATGTTGATGCTGATACATTAAAATTCCCGTTATTTGCAAGGAAATGGATGGAAGGTGACTATTTTTTCCCTGCCGGCATGAATGGACAAAAGAAAAAGGTTTCCAAATACTTTAAGGACGAGAAGATGTCTTTAAGCGAAAAAGAGAAAACCTGGCTGCTTTGTTCCGGTAATCAGATTGTATGGATTATTAATAAACGTGCCGACGAGCGATTTAAAGTAACCGATAAAACAACTCAAATTATAAAAATAGAAGTTTTATAAACCAATGAAAAAAACTGCTTTATTATTCTTTTTATTACTCTCTTTTATAGCGGGTAAAGCACAAATTATTGAGCCGGTAAAATGGACCTCAAAAATTGAAAAAAAATCAGAGACCGAGTATGTTCTTATCTTCAATGCTACAATTGAAGAGAACTGGCACATGTATTCACAGTTTTCTGCCGATGGTGGCGGACTTCCGCTAGAAGTTGAATTCAACAATGCTGAAAATAACTTTGAAGCTGTTGGCAAAGCTGAAGAAAGTGAAACCCATAAAGAGTACAATGATATCTTTGAAGTAGAAGAAACTTTCTTCTCGAATAAAGCTGAACTAAAGCAAAACATAAAAGTAAGTAACCCTGATAACACCTTGGTACAGGTTGGACTTTACTATCAGGTTTGTAAAGAGTCATGTATTCAGGGAGAGAATCTTTTTGTTTTCAACTTAAAAGATCTTACTTCTCAGGAAGTGATGAACTTTGAAGAAGTTGTAGTTCAGCCTGAAACTAATAAATCAGAAGTTAAGGATAGTGCTCCGGCTACCGGAGATAGCAACAAAAAAAAAGATGATGAAAGAGGTTTATTCACTATTTTCATCATAGCATTTTTCTCGGGCTTTGCAGCCCTACTTACACCATGTGTATTCCCGATGATACCTATGACCGTAAGCTTTTTTACCAAACAGAGCAAAACAAAAGCTGCCGGTATAAAAAATGCTTTCATTTATGGTATTTCAATTATTGTAATTTATGTTGTTTTAGGTTCGCTGGTAACAGCCATATTTGGTGCTGACGCTCTTAACGCCCTTTCAACAAATGTTATATTCAATATTGCTTTCTTTGTACTGCTTGTTGTATTTGCCTCTTCTTTCCTTGGAGCTTTCGAAATCATGCTGCCTAACTCATGGGCTAATAAAGTAGATCGTCAGGCAGACAGAGGTGGTATAATAGGAATACTTTTTATGGCACTTGCTCTTGCAATTGTATCATTCTCGTGTACAGGACCTATTGTAGGTACGCTACTGGTTGAAGCAGCATCTAAAGGAGGAATAGCTCCAATTGTTGGAATGTTTGGTTTTTCATTAGCATTAGCATTACCATTTATGCTTTTTGCAATGTTCCCGGGATGGTTAAACAGTTTACCAAAATCTGGCGGATGGCTTAATACCGTAAAAGTATTTTTAGGTTTCCTTGAACTTGCTTTTGCATTCAAATTCCTTTCCAATGCAGATCTTGTTCTTCAAATGCATATACTTGAAAGAGAAACTTTCCTAGCTATCTGGATAGCTGTATTCGGAGCATTATCACTATATCTTTTTGGAAAAATCACATTACCGCATGATAGTCCATTGCAATCTATCTCTGTAGGAAGATTATTCATGGGGCTATTTACATTAACATTTACAATTTACCTTATACCTGGATTATGGGGTGCACCTCTTAAACTTATTAGTGGTTTCCCTCCTCCAATGCATTATAGTGAATCTCCGCACGGATTTGGTGGTGGTGGTTCAGTAATATCTTCATCTGAAGACTCTAAACTTCCTAAAGGAGCTAAACTTGGTGCACATAACATTGTAGCCTTTAAAGATTATGCTGAAGGACTTGCTTACGCTAAAGAGGTAAACAAACCTGTTATGATTGACTTTACCGGTTATGCCTGTGTAAACTGCCGTAAGATGGAAGATTATGTATGGTCTGATGAACGTATTATGTCAATACTTAAAAACGATGTAGTGTTGATTTCTCTATATGTAGACTACAAAAAAGAACTACCTGAAAGTGAAAAGTACGTATCTGAAACTACAGGTAAGAAAATAGAAACTATTGGTAACAAATGGAGTGATTTTGAAATCACAAGATATAAAGCCAATGCACAGCCATATTACGTTCTTATAAATCTGGAAGAGGAAAACCTAAACGATCCTGTAGGTTACACTCCCGATGTTGAAGAATATCTTGAATGGTTACAATCAGGAATAGCAAACTTTAAAAAATAATAAAAAACCCTCTTAATGAGGGTTTTTTATTCTATATACTATTTATAAGTTTTCTTGCAGCTGTTTGCACAGGATCCCAAACCGGAGAAAATGGTGGTGCATAAGATAAATCCAAATCTATAATATTTTGTAGTGTAAGATTATGAGTCAAAGCAGTTGCCAAAACATCTATACGTTTTGCAGCCCCCTCCTCACCTATTATCTGTCCGCCTAGTAATCGTCCACTGTTCTTTTCAGCTAATAATTTTACCACAATCTTTTTCGAACCGGGATAATAATGCGCCCTTGTACGGCTTTCAATAGTAGCCTTTACATAATCGATATTAAGCTTTTGCAATTGCTTTTCCAGTAGCCCTGTACGGGCTACTTCATAACTGCATATTTTACACACAGCAGTACCTACCACACCGGGAAAAACAGTTTTTTCACCAGCTATACTACTACCTGCTACCAGTCCGGTTTTATTGGCAATAGTACCCAGCGCTATATATACATGTTCTTTACTTACTAAATGTAAGGATTCGGTACAATCACCCGCTGCCCAAACATCGGGTATATTAGTACGTAACTGACCATCTACTTTTATAGCGCCACGGGTTCCAAGTTCAATTTTACTACCTTTAAGAAAATCAGTATTAGGACTCGAGCCCATACCTAATATTACAATATCAGCCGGAATACTTTGTTTGTCAGTTAATACAGCAGCTACCTTACCCTCTTTTACGTCAAATCCGGTAAGTGCTTCGCCTAAAAACAGCTCAACTCCAAGTCCCCTCAAAGCTTCAGACACCAAAGCCCCCATATCAGGATCAAGTGTATTCATTACCTGTTCTGACCTGTTAATTAACGACACTTTTAACCCCCGCTCCAAAAGTGATTCGGCCATTTCAAGACCAATATATCCTCCGCCCACTATTACTGCTTTTTGAGGCTTTTTCTCTTCTATATAGCGCTCAATATTAATTCCACTTTTAAGCGTAGTAACCCCAAATACATTTTCAGAATCATATCCCTTAACATCAGGGCAAAACGCCTTCCCACCGGTAGCAATCATTAACTGGTTATAGCTTTCCCAAAACTCATCTCCGGTTTTCTTATTCAGTACTTTTATCTTTTTATTATCAGTATCTATAGATAGTGCCAAATGTTGCGTTCGTACATCTATATGATATTTATTCCTGAAAGTCTCAGGATCACGTACTATAAGCTCCTGATAAGTTTTTACCTTCTCAGAAATAAAATAGGGTATTCCACAGGCAGAATAAGAAGTATAATCCGATTTTTCAAAAACAATTATTTCCCTATCGGGCTGTTCCCTTCTTACTTTTGATGCGGCTGTCATTCCTGCTGCATCCCCTCCTATCACTACCAGTTTATTATTTGTCATTTTTACATTATTAGCAAGTTGCTATTAAAGGTAGTAAGAAAAATAGTTTTACAGGACTTAATTAACTTACACATATATTTTTTTCCTATTTTTAAGCACTTAAAACTCAACCTTACCAATACATGAAAAACTTTTGTTTTTTACCTCTCTATGATGACTCATTTCCTACGTGTCTAATTACCCGCAAGACCTTTGTTACCACAAAACATAAAAAATTAATTATAAGCCATTTAAGTTAATAACATGCTCATAAAAGTATTTGGAAGCGCCGTATTTGGTGTTGAAGCCACAACCATAACCGTAGAGGTTAATATTGATAAAGGAATAGGATATCACCTTGTAGGATTGCCCGATAATGCCGTTAAAGAAAGTAGTTACCGTATTGCTGCGGCCTTAAAGAATAACGGTTATCAATTACCCGGTAAAAAGATTACCATTAATATGGCTCCGGCCGACTTGAGAAAAGAAGGATCTGCTTACGATCTTACTCTTGCTGTAGGAATACTTGCAGCATCAGGACAAATCCCGCCTGAAGAAGTTGATAAATATATTATAATGGGTGAGCTCTCGCTAGACGGAAGCCTACAACCAATTAAAGGCGTACTACCTATTGCTATTAAGGCAAAGGAAGAAGGTTTTAAAGGTTTCTTCCTCCCTAAACAAAACGTAAAAGAAGCAGCTATTGTTAGTGGACTGGATGTATACGGAATAGAAAACGTTACCGAAATAATTGACTTTTTTAGCGGGAAAGGCAGCTTACAGCCTACCGTAATCAATACCCGCGAAGAATTTTATAAAACACTTGATTTCCCAGAATTTGATTTTGCTGATGTTAAGGGACAGGAAAGTATAAAACGCTGTATGGAGATTGCAGCGGCAGGCGGACATAACATAATACTTATAGGTCCTCCAGGAGCAGGTAAAACCATGCTTGCCAAACGACTGCCCAGCATATTACCACCTATGACACTCAAGGAAGCCCTGGAAACAACAAAAATCCACAGTGTTGCCGGCAAGATAAAAGATGTAGGACTAATGAACCAACGTCCGTTTAGAAATCCCCATCACACAATCTCGGATGTTGCTCTGGTTGGAGGCGGAACTTTCCCACAACCGGGAGAAATTTCACTGGCACATAATGGCGTTTTGTTTTTGGACGAGTTACCCGAGTTTAAACGAACAGTACTTGAGGTTATGCGTCAACCACTGGAAGATAGGGAAGTTACCATTTCACGTGCCCGATTCACCATTACTTACCCATCATCATTTATGCTGGTAGCCAGTATGAATCCTAGTCCGGGTGGTTATTTTAATGACCCCGATGCTCCGGTAAGTTCGTCACCACATGAAATGCAACGCTATATGAGCAAAATATCGGGTCCATTATTGGATAGGATTGATATTCATATCGAAGTTACACCAGTGCCTTTTGAGAAACTATCCGACAAACAAAAAGCCGAAAGCAGTACAGACATCAGGAAAAGAGTTATGGAAGCCAGAGAGATACAAACAAATCGTTTTGCACATCTGGAAAACATACACTACAATGCCCAGATGAATACCAAACAGATACGCGAGTACTGTGATCTTGATGAAATTTCGTTACAGCTTTTAAAAACAGCTATGGAAAGGCTTAATCTTTCAGCTCGTGCTTACGACAGAATTTTAAAAGTATCGCGTACCATTGCCGATTTAGAAGGCTCAACGAATGTTGAATCACAACACATATCAGAAGCTATTCAATATAGAAGCCTTGACCGTGAGGGATGGCTGGGGTAAAATATATATTATTTAATTAGAATGAATAAAACACACATAAAGACACTACTAGTATTAAGTTTTGTTTTTTTAGCTTCATGCACCCCTATTGCTAAAATAATTTATGGCATAAAAAATTTTGAAACCTATGTCCCTAATGACGAAAGAGTAGAATATTACAAACCGTATTTTGAATCAACTGATAATAAAGTAAATATCTATGCTTTTAAAAACCGGGAAGGCCTTAAAGCGACTTCTGACTCAGTAGGTATACCCCGTGTATTTTTACATAACATATTAAATGATTCGGTTTATGTTCTCAATTGTCATGAAGACATGCTATATGATGTTGAAGAAATTAATAAAAATAACTTTAAAGATATATTGTTAGCTGACAAAAAGGAGTTTGTTAATTTAAAAAACATAATAGATACCAGCGCTGTTTTAACTTATACTGAGAACGAGATAAGAAAAAACAATAAATGGAAAGTTTATCTTGTAAATGGTACATTTATGGGTAAAACATTGAGAAAAAAAGCATTACCTGTTACAAAAACACTTGAAGGCGTAGAAGAACTTATTGTTGTTGATGTAAGTATAGACGGAGAAAAACCTGAAAATAAATAATAAACCTAACCTCTATTTAACACTGTTAAAAAATATAATTTGTTACTTTGCCTGTCTGTAACTTTACGCCGTCAATACCCAAAAAATAGTATCTTTGCATAAAAAATTAGCTACAGGTTTTGAGGTATTTTATTGAATTTGCTTATAACGGAAAAAACTATCACGGGTGGCAGTATCAGCCACACAGCATATCGGTACAGGAAGTATTAAATAAAGCCCTCTCTACCCTGCTAAAACAACCTATAGATGTTACAGGGGCCGGCCGTACAGATACAGGTGTGCATGCAAAACAAATGTATGCTCATTTTGATTTTGATAAGGAACTGGACAGTAGCTTCTGGACAAAAAAACTCAACGCATTTTTACCAAAAGATATAGTGGTATACAGGATAATACCACTGCATGATGATGCGCATGCCCGTTTTGATGCTACCAGCCGTACCTACGAATATCATATACATACTTATAAGGATGCCTTTGATAACGAAGCCAGTTGGTATTATTTCCATAAACTGGATATAGATAAAATGAACGAGGCCGCTAAAATCCTTTTTGACTATAAAGATTTTAAATGCTTCTCAAAAACGCATACAGATGTCAAAACATTTAACTGCGTAATGATGGAAGCCAACTGGAAACAAAATGGCAACAAGTTAGTATTTACCGTTGCTGCCGACAGATTTTTAAGAAACATGGTAAGGGCCATTGTAGGAACATTAGTAAATGTAGGACAGGGCAAATTAACCTTACAGGAATTCAGGGAAATTATAGATAGCCGCGACAGAAATAAAGCAGGCTTCTCGGTTCCCGCACACGGATTGTACCTAACCAAGGTAGCTTATCCATACATCGATCAAGAAATAATATGAAAGCAATAAAATCCACATCACTAAAAAAAGTACTAAAGTTTACCAAACCTTACAGGGCCCGCTACAATGCCGTTATCTTTTTTGCAATATCGCTATCGCTTTTTGCTGCCCTTAGACCCTATCTTTTAAAAAGAACGGTAGACGAATATGTAAGCCCCAAAGATGAAACAGGCCTGCTGTATTACATTATTGCAATGGGCGTTGTTTTAATGCTTGAGGTCACCTCACAGTTTTACTTTGTTTACTGGGCAAACTGGCTGGGACAGGATATCGTTAAGGATATTCGTGAGAAACTTTTCAGTCAGATTTCACGTTTCAAAATGAAGTTTTTTGATAACGAACCTGTAGGTAAACTGGTAACCCGTACCGTTTTTGATATCGAATCTATCGCCAGAATTTTCAGTCAGGGTTTGTTCATGATAATCAGTGACCTGCTTAAAATGATAGTTATACTTGGCTTTATGTTCTACATGAACTGGAAGTTAACCTTTATCGTATTACTGGCTATGCCTATTTTACTTTATGCTACCCGAATTTTCCAAATCAAAATGAAGGCTGCATTTGAGGAGGTTCGTGCCCAAATTTCAAACCTTAACACCTTTGTACAGGAAAGGCTTACCGGCATGAAAATCGTTCAGCTTTTTAATCGTGAGAAAATTGAGTACGAAAAATTTAAGGAAATTAATAGGAAACACAACAAAGCTTGGTTAAAAAATATTTTATATAACTCTATTTTCTTCCCTATTGCCGATATTATTTCGTCTATTACATTAGGTATTATTATTTGGTATGGAGGATTAAATATACTTAACGGAGATAACATAACCACATTTGGTGATTTGTTTGCCTACACTATGTTTATAAGTATGCTGTTTAACCCATTAAGGCAAATAGCCGATAAGTTTAACGAGCTCCAAATGGGGATAATAGCTTCAGACAGGGTATTGGAATTACTGGATTCTGAAATGAAAATACAGGATGCAGGCACACTTATAGCTACTCATTTTAAAGGAAATCTAAACTTTAAAGATGTGCGCTTCAGCTATATTGAGGATGAAGAAGTAATTAAAGGAATTAACCTTGATGTAAAGGAAGGAGAAACCATTGCTATAGTTGGTGCTACAGGTGCGGGTAAATCGACCATTATAAACCTGTTAAACCGATTTTACGAAATAGATAGCGGTACTATATGCATTGATGGCACTAACATTAATGAATTTACATTGGAGAGCCTTAGAAAACAAATAGCTGTGGTATTACAGGATGTCTTCCTTTTTGCAGATACTATTTTTAATAATATTACACTGGATGATCCCAATATAACAAGAGAACAGGTTATAACCGCTGCAAAAAACATTGGTGTTCATGATTTTATTATGTCACTACCTAACGGTTATGATTATAATGTAAAAGAACGTGGTGTAATGCTTTCTTCGGGGCAGAGACAGCTTATCGCCTTTTTAAGGGCTTATGTGAGCAACCCTAGTATATTAATATTAGATGAGGCAACATCTTCAATAGATACTTATTCTGAAGAGCTTATTCAAAATGCCACCGACACCATTACACAAGGAAGGACATCAATTGTTATTGCACACAGACTTGCCACTATTATTAATGCCGATAAGATTATTGTAATGGATAAAGGTAAAATTGTAGAAGCTGGCTCACACTACGAACTCATTAATAAAGATGAGGGCTATTACAAAAACCTCTACTATTCGCAGTTTGCTGTTGAGAGTTAATAAAAAACTAATTTAAGCTACCTAAGGGTAGCTTTTTTTAACACTTATTTTCAAAAGTAAAACCATTTAACAAATAATTACGTAAGTAATTTTGTATAAAAAGACAATATTATAAGAATTAAGTCGTTAATTTTATGAAAAACAAACACTTAATTAACTAATGTTTTTAATAAAAATTTAATATAAAATTAGAAATATTTAATTTATAAATACTGAACTTGCAACTATCAAAATCAACCCCACAGTATTATGAAATGGACTAACTTAAAAAACAAACTAAAGCTCCTTATCGAGGTAAGCATTAGAAGCTACCGACAAAGACGGTTAAGGAGGTACTTTACTTCGTGAGCAATTCAAAAATATCATGAAGAAAATATTTTGCCATTGATTTTTTAAGTCAGTGGCAAAATTTTTTTCGCCCATATTTCAAGTTTCTCTGCAAATGATTTTGTAGCATTTGCTCCGCTTGGTGAAGGCAATACATCATAATTAAGATTATTCTTTCTCCCAACATATTTATCATAATATACCGCTGCATTTTTACTGGAGAAAAATACATGGCTGATATTAGGGTGATTTTTATAGAAGTCATCAAAATTATTAGCTACTTCATTTTTAATATTACTGTCAAGACTTCCCTGCCTTTCGCAAAACTCAAGTACATCCCATAAGGCTATATTATATTTACCAAGCAATAATTTACGATCTTCATAATCTAAAGAAAAATCTTCCCCTAGTAAATTATATATCAGTTTCCAAAACTGGTTACCCCTATTACCATAATACTGCCCTAATTCCAGCGATTTCTCACCCGGCATGGTACCAAGTATCAGTATAGTACATTTACTATGTACTAAGGGCGGAAATGCTTTTTTCATATTATCATTGTAAACCATATCACAATATAAGTTTTAGAAACAAAAAAAGCCTCACATTGTGAGGCTTTAATTTTATAATCTAAAGAAATTATCCTAGAACTTCTTTTACTTTTTTACCTATCTCAGCTGGAGAGTCAACAACGTGGATACCGTTTTCGCTCATGATACGTTTTTTAGCTTCTGCTGTATCGTCAGCACCACCAACAATCGCACCTGCGTGGCCCATTGTTCTACCTTTAGGAGCAGTTTCTCCGGCAATGAAACCAATAACTGGTTTTCTGTTACCATCAGCTTTAATCCATTTAGCAGCATCCGCCTCAAGCTGACCACCAATCTCACCTATCATGATGATAGCTTCAGTTTCAGGGTCATTCATTAAAAGCTCAACTGCTTCTTTAGTAGTAGTACCAATGATTGGGTCACCACCAATACCGATAGCTGTAGTAATACCTAAACCTTGCTTTACAACCTGGTCTGCAGCTTCATAAGTAAGTGTACCTGATTTAGAAACGATACCTACATTACCTTTTTTGAATACGAAACCTGGCATGATACCAACTTTAGCTTCACCCGGAGTAATAACACCAGGACAGTTAGGACCTACTAAACGACAGTCTTTACCTTGTATGTAGTCATAAGCTTTGATCATGTCTGCAACAGGAATACCTTCTGTAATAGCAATAATTACTTTGATACCTGCCTCAGCAGCTTCCATAATTGCATCAGCAGCAAATGCCGGCGGAACAAATATGATAGATGTATCAGCACCTGCAACTTCAACTGCATCTTTTACAGTATTAAATACAGGACGATCTAAGTGAGTAGTACCACCTTTACCCGGTGTTACACCACCTACTACGTTAGTGCCATATTCAATCATTTGGGTAGCGTGGAAAGTACCTTCGCTTCCTGTGAATCCCTGAACAATTATTTTGGAATCTTTATTAACCAGAACACTCATGATATATTTTTTAAATTATTTTTTAAATCGCAATGCAAAAATAGCTTTTTACTAATTATATATAAAGCTTTTTTTGATTTTTATACACTTAATTCACTAAAAAAAGCCCACGCTTTTTTCTTTATATTTTTTTGACAGAATGATAACCAACAGGTGAATGACTTTTATAGTAAAACCAACCGTTAAGCTAACTGACTCATTAAAAAACCTTTATAAAACTGATTGTCTTTTATTTCCCAAATTACCATAAAATTAGCCAATACCATTTCTTCATCCGGATTTTCAAATGCATGTACATAATGGGTATAACGTACACTAACGGTATCCCCTTCCTCAATAATATGAGATATATTTACACGCGATGAAATGTAAGATTTATTCAGTTCGGCAGCTAAAGCCAGTAAATCATCCTTATCAAGTTCAAGATAGCCTTTAGAACTGTTCCATTGCAATACAATATCATTATGAATAAAACGTTTCAGGGCTTCTGCATTTGCATAAGCCTGCGAATTATAATACTCCAAAACCAGTTCTTTAGCTCCCATATCTTATTTTTTTAATTTTTCTAAAATTTCGGGAATACGTTTGATATGTGCAAGTTGTTTTAGCTTTTCTCTTGATTCTTCTGCCGGATAGCCAAAATATACTTTTCCGCCTTCAAGGGATTTACTAATGCCCGACTGCGCCAGTAATACCGCCTTACTACCTATGGTTATACCACTGGTAGTACCTACCTGCCCCCAAATCGTAACTTCATCCTCAATTATAACACAACCTGCAATACCGGTTTGTGCAGCAATAAGACATTTTTTACCTATTACTGTATCATGGCCTATATGCACCTGATTGTCAATTTTAGAACCTTCACCTATAGTAGTATCACCTGTTACTCCCCTATCTATAGTACATAATGCACCAATACCAACGTTGTCTTTAATCACAACGCGACCACCTGAAAGCAATTGATCAAATCCTTCAGGACGCTTTTTGTAATAAAAAGCATCGGCTCCTAAAACAGTACCTGCATGTATAATAACATTATCACCTATAACAGCATTGTCATAAATCACAACGTTAGAATAAATAAGGCAGTTTTTACCAATAGTAACATTTTCGCCAACTACAACATTGGGTTGTATGACCGTTCCTTCACCAATTTTAGCTGTAGAGGCTATAGCTGCTCCTGCTGCTTTAAAAGGCTGAAAATGTTTGGTAAGTTTATTGAAATCCCTAAACGGATCGTCTGAAACCAAAAGTGCTTTACCTTCAGGGCAATCTACTTCTTTATTGATAAGTACAATTGTCGCTGCCGACTGTAATGCCTTATCATAATATTTAGGATGATCTACAAAAACTATATCTCCCGGTTCGACCACGTGAATTTCATTCATACCGTGTACCGGGAAGTTCTCATCACCTACAAAATCACAGTCAATAATTGCTGCGATTTCCTTAATAGGATAAACTTTAGGGAATTTCATAAAAATGAAAATGAATTAAGATAAAAAAGCCAGTTCAAAATATTTTAAACTGGCCTGTAGTATAAATTATTCTTTAACACGCTCAACATAAGAGCCTGTTGCAGTATCAATTTTAATTTTATCACCTTCGTTAATAAACAAAGGAACGTTTACAGATGCACCTGTTTCAACCTTAGCCGGCTTAGTTGCATTTGTTGCAGTGTTACCTTTAACACCTGGTTCTGCATAAGTAACTTCAAGAATAACAGAAGCAGGCATATCTACAGATAGAGGAGCTTCAGTTTCAGTATTAATGATAACCATTACCATTTCCCCTTCTTTTAAAAGATCCGGTGCATCAAGAATATCTCTTTGAAGAGAAATTTGCTCATACGTTTCGGCATGCATAAAGTGGAAAAGATCTCCTTCAGGATACAAATACTGAAATTTGTGAGTTTCTACCCTTACGTCTTCAATTTTATGACCTGCAGAGAAAGTGTTATCAAGTACTTTACCTGTTGTTAAACTCTTTAGTTTAGTTCTTACGAAAGCTGGTCCTTTACCCGGCTTAACGTGTAAGAATTCGATAATCTTATAGATATCGTTATTGTATTTAATACATAGTCCGTTGCGAATATCTGATGTACTAGCCATTATTCCTTTCTGTTAAAATTTATTACTTTGTTTGCTTGTATCTGTATTTCAGCCTTACAAAAATGTATTAATACATTCCTGTATATCCTTTCATTATACCTCTTGACGAGTTTCTAACTGCCATGATAATCTCATCACGTTCCGGTGTAGCTTCCATTTCGGCTTCAATAATTTCGATAGCCTGAGTTGTATTGTAATTTCTTTGGTAAAGAATACGATATATGTTTTGTATCTCGCTTATCTTTTCTGAGGTAAACCCTCTTCTTCTAAGTCCAACAGAGTTGATACCAACGTAAGAAAGTGGCTCTCTTGCCGCCTTTACAAATGGAGGAACATCTTTACGTACTAACGAACCACCGGTTACAAAAGCGTGGTTACCAATAGTACAAAACTGGTGCACCGCTGTTAAACCTGCTAATACCACATAGTCGCCCACAGTTATATGTCCTGCTAAGTTAGTATTATTAGAGAATATACAAAAGTTACCCACAAAACAATCGTGAGCAACGTGAGAGTAAGCCATAACAAGACAGTTGTTACCAATAACGGTTTTCATTCTGTCAATAGTCCCTCTGTTAATGGTTACACACTCCCTGATAGTTGTGTTGTCGCCAATTTCGGCAGTAGTGTCTTCTCCCTGATATTTTAAATCCTGTGGCGGTGCAGAAATTACTGCCCCCGGAAATATATTACAGTTTTTACCAATACGCGCACCTTCCATAATGGTCACGTTTGATCCTATCCAGGTTCCTTCCCCAATTACTACATTATTGTGAATGGTAGTAAAAGGTTCAATCACTACATTTTTGGCTATTTTAGCCCCCGGATGTACATATGCTAAAGGTTGATTCATAAAGTCTTGTTTAACTGTTTTTGACAATTTGCGCCATTAGTTCTGCTTCTGCTGCAAGTTTACCGTTTGCATAGGCATTAGCCTGCATGTGGCATATACCTCTCCTGATAGGAGAAATAAGGTCACACTTAAATATAAGTGTATCACCTGGTAATACCTTTTGCTTAAACTTAACGTTGTCAATTTTCATAAAATAAGTTAGGTAGTTCTCAGGGTCTGGTACAGAACTTAATATTAATATACCCCCTGTTTGAGCCATAGCCTCAACTATAAGTACTCCCGGCATTACCGGAGCACCCGGGAAGTGACCTACAAAGAAGCTCTCGTTCATGGTGACGTTTTTAAGGCCTACCACATGGCTCTCACTCATCTCAAGTATCTTATCTACCAATAAGAATGGCGGACGGTGAGGCAACATGCTCATAATTTTGTTAACATCCATAAGCGGCTCCTGATTCAAATCGAAAACAGGTACCTGGTTGCGCTGTTCTATTTTTACCAGTTTTGACAGTTTTTTAGCAAACTGAGTGTTTACAAAGTGTCCTGGCTTATTAGCTATAATTTTACCTTTAATTCTTGTACCTACCAGTGCAAGGTCACCAATCACATCAAGCAGTTTGTGACGTGCAGCCTCATTAGGATAATGAAGCGTAAGGTTATCAAGAATACCGTTTGGTTTAACTGCAATAGAGTCTTTACCGAAAGCAACCTTAAGGTTTTCCATTGTTTCAGGAGATATCTCCTTATCCACATAAACAATAGCGTTATTAAGGTCTCCTCCTTTTATAAGTCCGTTATTTAAAAGCGTCTCAAGCTCATGAAGGAAACTGAAAGTCCTTGCATCTGCAATTTCTGCTTTAAAATCTTTAAGGCTTTTTAAGGTTGCGTTTTGGGTTCCTAAAACTTTAGTACCAAAATCAACCATTGTGGTTACCTGATATTCATCAGAAGGCATAACTATGATTTCACTTCCTGTAGTTTCATCAGTATAAGAGATAACCTCTTTTACCACATATACTTTTCTTTCAGCATCCTGCTCCTCTACTCCGGCCTTTTCAACAGCCTCTACGAAGTATTTGGAAGAACCGTCCATAATTGGTGGTTCGGAAGCATCCAGTTCTATAATAACATTATCAACATCGCAACCCACAAATGCAGCAAGAACGTGCTCTGAAGTTTGTATTTTGACACCGTTCTTTTCAAGGTTTGTACCTCTTTGCGTGTTTACTACATAGTTGGCATCTGCCTCTACAATAGGATATCCCTCAAGATCTACCCTTACAAAAGTATATCCGTTGTTTACCGGTGCAGGTTTAAAAGTCATAGTAACTTCTTTACCTGTATGAAGCCCTACCCCTTTTAATGAAATTTCACTTTTGATTGTGGTTTGCTTAACCATAAATCTATTTTTATTATTGTTTGATTTGTTGTTTAATATCCTCTAGATCTGCTACAATTTTAGGCAGATTTTTAAAGTGTACGTATGACTTGTTAAAGTCAGAATACCCCAGTGAAGGTGTCCCCTGTACGGTTTCACCGTCGGCAAGGTTTTTAGATACTCCCGATTGTGCCTGTATACGTACATTGTTACCTATTGTAATGTGCCCTACTATACCAACCTGACCACCTATAATACAACTCTTACCTATCTTGGTAGATCCGGCAATGCCGGTTTGTGATGCAATAACAGTATTCTCACCTATTACAACATTATGTGCAATTTGTATTTGATTATCCAGCTTAACACCTTTTTTAATAACTGTAGAACCCAGTGTGGCTCTGTCTATAGTAGTACAGGCTCCCACATCTACATTATCTTCAAGAATAACATTCCCTATTTGAGGTACTTTATGGTATTCACCTTCTTCGTTAGGAGTATATCCAAATCCGTCAGAACCAATAATAGCCCCCGAATGGATAGTACAGTTATCTCCCATAACAGTTTCAGAATACACCCGTACTCCTGCAAAAAGAATACAGTTGTCACCAATGGTCACGTTATCGCCCACAAAACTGTTAGGATAAATTTTTACGTTTTTACCTATCTTAACATTTTTACCTATGTAACAAAAACTACCAAGATAAAGACCTTCACCATATTCTACAGTGTCAGATAATACAGAAGGTTGCTCTATGCCAGATTTCATAAGCTTAACCTGATTATAATATTCAAGTAGCTTAGAGAACGATTTGTAAGCATCATCTACCTTAATAAGTGTAGTGCTAAGTTCTGACTCAGGCTCAAAAGTCCTGTTAACAATGGTAATGGTTGCTTTTGTAGTATATATATATGGTGAGTATTTTGGATTTGCTAAAAAAGTGAGAGAACCTTCAATTCCTTCCTCAATTTTAGCCAGAGTATGAACTTCCGCTTCCGGATTCCCCACAACATCTCCATCTAAAATACCCGCTATTTGTTCTGCTGTAAATTTCATCCCGACAAAAATATAAAATTTAATTAAATGACTGCTTTTTCCAAAAGCACTTTTGGGAAGCACAGGTAATACTTAGTAACGGGCTTAGATAATGCTTTAAGATTCAGTTGGTCTGAAGCCTCAACAACATCCTCAACATTTCTGTCTTTTTTCAATATATGTATCGGTTCTCCAGTTTTATTATAGGCTTGGTTTTTAATTTTGCCCTTAAAAACAAAATAGTCGGCCTCTTTTTCAGTAAGCTTGTATTTCAAAATAAACTCATCTTTAAGTTTTTTTACTTCATCCTTACTCACTTTGTCTGACTGTAACCTGATTTTAGGGAGATCCCTGTCAATTAACATCCTGCACAAATTACTTAATACAAAGTCGTCTTCAAAACGCCATTCCTTAATAGCCGAAATGACATCAAAATCGTCAAGCATTGAGAAAGTGTACAACACTTTATCATTAAAATCTTCCAGAGATATTTTGTTTTGAAGGAAAAACTGTAACGGACTACTGGCTGTAAGTATCCTGCCATGCTGGGTAAGTTCTTTAGCCCTTTTAAGTATTTTAGTCAGTACAAGTTCGGCAGCTAGGCTGGTTTTATGTAAATAAGCCTGCCAGTACATGAGCCTACGGGCAACAAGGAATTTCTCTACAGAATATATACCCTTCTCTTCTATTACCAGCATATCGTTTTGCACATCAAGCATTTGGATAAGCCTTTCAGAATTAATATTACCTTCGGCTACACCCGAATAGAAACTGTCCCGTTTCAGGTAATCCATCCTGTCCATATCAAGCTGACTGGAAATAAGGTGAAGCATAAACTTCCTATGGTACTCTCCTTTAAATATTTTTATAGCAAGATCCAGCTCACCGTTAAACTCACGGTTTAGCTTATCCATAAATAATAAGGAAATAGACTCATGGTTAACATCTTCCACTATACTATGCTCCATAGCGTGAGAAAAAGGTCCGTGACCTATATCATGTAATAAAATAGCAATGTAAAGTGCGTTTTCTTCCGCTTCAGATATTTCCACACCTTTAAAGCGCAGTACCTGAACGGTTTTTTGCATAATATGCATACATCCTAACGCATGATGAAAACGGGTATGGTGTGCCCCCGGATAAACAAGATAGGACATTCCCATTTGAGAAATACGCCTTAAACGCTGAAAATAAGGATGCTGAATAAGGTCGTAAATAAGCGGATTGGTAATAGAAACAAATCCGTAAATAGGATCGTTAAATATTTTAAGTTTATTGATATTGCTCACTAATTAGGTAATTTTCAACAAATATACAATATCTGCCCTATGAGAAAAGCCGTAAACACAGTTTTTTTAACACTGTAAAGCATACAATTAACGCTATTTTATTATAAACGTTAAACCTAGGTTAATTTTGTTGCTAAAGCCAAATTTTATATCGCAAATACTTAATTTTATGGTGTTTAATTAAAGAAATGCGTAAACAATCCAACTTCAGCCGAATAGGTTATTAACAAAAATCTTCAACCGGCCTGAAAACAATAATAACGTTATTTTTTGTTACTTAGGTTATTGAAGGAAAAGGTCTGTAAACAAAATTTGCAGGCCTTTTTTGATTATATTAGCACACACAATCCTTACCATCATTATGACTCCCTTTCTAATAATTTTCACTATTTTTTTCATAATAACATTAATCATTGGAGGTATTATTTATTTAATTTACATTCCTTTCAAAACCTACCTGAAGAAGAAAAAGTGGTTAACCCAAAAACGAAACAGGATAATAAATTACAGTTACCTGTTTTTACTTTTTGTAATACCGGCATACATTACTTATGATGCCTTCTACCCTGTTAAAGAATTCTATATTGAAGAGTTTAAAAGTGTAACACATCTGGACTTTCCAAACTCAGGAAAATTTGTATATAAAAAAGCCTCATACCCTGATTTTCAAGGTGATTATTTTTCCAGTTCTCAAATAAAATTATCTCAAAATGATTATAAAGAGCTTTATAAAAAGATATCTCTTGATAGTAACATGGTAAAAACTGAAATTATAAGCCGTTTCAAAGAGTTTGACGATATCAAAAACAAAAGTGAATTAGAAATAATAAATGGTTTTACCCGTAAAACCGCAGAAAACGATTTACACAGTTATATAGGTTTTTGCAATGATAGTCAAACTATATTTGTAAACGTCATTCAGTCATAAAAAATGGAGATAAAACAAAATACTATATATATTACAGGAGGGACTTATGCCCTACTTATTAAGGCACTTGAACAATGGATTGAAGCATATACCGATGTACTTAATCCTGATTTTATATTCCAAATTAACCCGGTAAGTAACAATAAACACATAATAATCGCAGATAAGAGACTGGATAATAAGCTGTTTTTCTTTCTTGTTAATTACATCAAATTTCCTATAAAAATTGAGTATAACATTAGCTTAAAAGCTTATACTATTTTAGAAAGTCACTTTACGGGAAAAGAGGCTATGATTTTTATTAATGAAAATGATAAAGAGTCTGATAATGTATATGCCACAACTACAGATAATGAGGTTTTAAAATTTGATTTTGGAGGAAAATCAAAACAGATAAATAATAGTGATGTAATTTTTACATTACCTGATTTTAAGCTAAGTGATTCCAAACATTCAAAAATAATAAAACCTAAAGAGAAGAAAAACTACAAAACAAATGATAATACTGAGTCATCGGCTTCCTTTCAGCTCAACATCATAATTGCCATTTGTGTTATGATACTAATAGCTACTGCTCTTTTTTCACATAAAAATTTTTCCCTCTATAACGTATTGGTATTTTTGGGATATGGATTGTTGCTGTTCGGTGAGTATGAATTACTACAACATCCAAAAGCGTATAAAAAAGCCCTTGTTTTTTCCGTAATACTAGCTATTTACGGTATTATACTATTACTAACCTCCCATACTGATGAAAAAGATAAAGATATTATTTTCTATCTTTCTCTTTCCCCTGTAATATTCCTTTTATACCAAAAACCAATAAGGCTAAAATTTATAGCATTATATGGTAAAGAACCTATAATTGAAAGACTTAATAAAGATTCTGATTTTATATATGGTTTAGTTTTATTGGGGCTTACAGCAGCAACACTTTACTTATTAAGTTTAGTTGTTACTTTACTTCCTTAACCCCCTTTATAAAAAGCCACTTCATAAATATTTTTTCTCCCCCCTGAAAACGTACTGCCTGAAATTTAGGCGATAATATTGTAGAAGCCACTGCTGATGTTACAGGAACCATATACCCCGTCATGTGAGTGAAACTCACAATAAGGAAATAGACTATAAAATAAAAAAATGTAAATCCTAAAAAGTTATATAATAAAGCCTTATTCTTTTTGCTCATAACTAATTTATTTTTTCAGTATTACCGAATATTATATAATTAAGTATTTAGGGACTAAGTTTTTAGTCCCTGTTTTGGAATTTGGTACGCTTACTGCCCTCATACATTTCATACTTCACCAACCTTGCTTCCAGCTTACCGTTAAACAGTTTTATTTTGCGTGATGGTTTCAGTCCTACAAACTTAAGCGCTTCAAGATTAGCTGTAATAAACCATGCGTTAGTATTTGGATACTCCTGTTTTAAAGTATCACCTAATTCTCTGTAAAAACGCTCTAAATTAATGTCAAGCCTTTCCCCGTATGGAGGGTTAAATACCATGTGAAGCGGACCTTTACTCTGCTTTTGTGTTTCAAAAAAGTTCTCTTGTGATATGGTTATATACTCATCAAGATTAGCATTCCTAATATTGTCTTTAGCCTTCATTACTGCCGACGGAGCCTTATCATACCCTTTAATGGTATAATGAAATTCTCTTGTCTTTTTCAATAGTGAATCAACTATAGTATCAAAAAGGTCATTATCCCAATCGTGCCATTTTTCAAAAGCAAATTCCTTACGGTTTATATTTGCCGGAATATTACAGGCTATCATAGCAGCTTCTGCCAGTATAGTACCACTACCACACATTGGGTCTAAAAAGTCACTCTCTCCTTTCCAGCCCGAAAGTAATAACATACCCGCAGCAAGGACCTCGTTTATCGGAGCTATGTTAGTAGCCGTTCTATACCCTCTGTGGTGTAACGATGCTCCCGAGGTATCAAGCGCTACAGAACACTGATCGTCATGAATATGAACGTTTATCCTTAAATCAGGATAGTTTTTATCAATATCAGGCCTTTTACCAAACTTATCCCTAAACTGGTCTACAATAGCATCTTTAGATTTAAGGGCAACAAACTGCGAATGGTTAAAATGATCAGAGCTTAATGTAACATCAACCACAAAAGTATCGTTCACGTTGATGTACTCACTCCAGTCAACCGACTGAATTCCGTTATAAAGGCTCTTATCATTATAAGCCTTAAACTTTTTAACCGGTTTAAGTATCTTTAAGGCTGTACGCAGGGCTATATTAGCTTTGTACATAAAGCCCTTATCTCCTTTAAAGCTTACCATTCTCACTCCTTGCTCCACATCCTGTGCGCCAAGGGCTCTTAACTCGTTTGCCAGTATCTCTTCAAAACCAAAAAAGGTTTTGGCTATCATTGTATAATTATTTTCCATAATTCACGCTCAAATTCTTGGCAAAAATAAACTAAATTTGCGGGTACATTAAATGAATATGCAAAAAGAAACAAATAACTGGTTTGCATCCTGGTTCGATACACCCTATTACCATATACTCTATAAAGACCGTGACTATGAAGAGGCTCAGCTCTTTATGGACAATATTACCGGCTATTTAAACCTCCCGGAAGACGCTAAAATATTAGACTTAGCATGCGGAAGAGGTCGTCATTCCATCTACTTAAATAAGCTTGGATATGATGTAACCGGAGCCGATCTTTCGGAAAACAGTATAAAAGAGGCATCAAAACATACTAACGACAAACTACATTTTGTAGTACACGACATGAGAGATACATGTAACGAAAAGTATGATGCCATATTTAATTTGTTTACCAGTTTTGGCTATTTTGAGAGTGACGATGATAATCTCACTACACTAAAAGCCATACACAATAGCTTAACCGAATATGGTTTTGCTGTTATTGATTTTATGAATGTACATAAAATCATTGCGAATCTGGTTCCTCAGGAAACTAAAGTAATAGACGGTATAGAGTTTCACGTAAAGCGTTATGTGGAAGACAACCATATTATAAAAGAAATTAATTTTAACGATAAAGGACAACAGTTCCATTTTACAGAAAAAGTAAAGGCTCTTACCCTTGAAGATTTTGAAACCATGATGGAAGAGGCAGGTATTTACCTGCTGGATGTTTTTGGGGACTATAAGCTGCATAAGTTTTACAAAAATGAATCTGAACGTTTAATAATGATCTTTAAATAACCCATGATATATTTATTGCCCTTACTATCAGTAATTTTAGGTTATGCAATAGCTTTAATATTAAAGCCTACTAACCGCAAGAACCTCAAGCTACTTTTGGCTTTTAGTGGTTCGTTCCTGCTTTCATTAACCGTAATGCATCTGTTGCCCGAAGTTTATGAAACAAGTCTGCATGCACATCACGGTCATGATCATGATCATTCACATAACAGCCCTATAGGTATATACATAATGGCAGGTATTATATTCCAGATTATTTTGGAATATTTCTCTAAGGGTGCCGAACACGGACATGTACATGGTAGCGGTCATAATCATGAGCATGACCACTCAAAAATGCCATGGCTTCTTTTTATAAGTTTATGTATACATGCGTTACTGGAAGGTATGCCTGTAAGCCATCATCATGATATGGCCTGGGGTATTGCAATACACCACTTTCCTATTGCGATTATACTAACAGCTTTCTTTATAAACAGCGGACTTAATAAAACCATCGTTATGCTGTTTATGCTTGTATTTGCCTTTATGACTCCGCTTGGAACACTGTTGTCAGAACAATTACATTTTATAGAACATTACTTTACAGAAATTTCTGCTGTGGTAATAGGTATTTTATTCCACATTTCATCAACCATTATTTTTGAAAGTAACGAAGGGCATAAGTTTAACCTTGCTAAGCTTTTAGCTATTATACTTGGGGTTATTATGGCTTATTTTCTGTAATTTTACCCTAAAACACAATATATTCATGTCGTTTACCAAAACTACAGAGCAAAGTTCAAAATACGAGCACCTCGAAAAGATGTCGGTTTCACAGTTACTTCACAATATAAACAACGAAGATAAAACCGTACCTCTTGTTATTGAAAAGGCGCTACCGCAAATTGAAGCCTTAATAGAGCAGATTATCCCAAGAATGAAAGAAGGCGGACGGTTATTTTATATAGGTGCCGGTACCAGTGGGAGATTGGGAATTGTAGATGCTTCCGAATGTCCTCCTACCTTTGGCGTTCCTTTTGATTTGGTAATAGGTCTTATTGCCGGTGGTGATACTGCCATTCGTAAAGCCGTAGAATTTGCCGAAGACGATAAAGAACAGGCATGGAAAGATCTTTCTCAATACAACATAAACGATAAAGATACTGTAATAGGCATAGCAGCTTCGGGTACTACTCCATATGTTATAGGCGGACTTGAAAAATGTAATGAGAATAATATCCTTACCGGATGCATTACCTGCAACGAAGGCAGTCCGTTAGCTAAAACTGCCAAATACCCTATTGAAGTGGTTGTGGGACCAGAGTTTGTAACCGGAAGCTCGCGCATGAAAGCAGGTACTGCACAAAAACTGGTACTAAACATGATATCTACAGCGGTGATGATTCAGCTGGGTCGTGTAAAAGGCAACAAAATGGTAGACATGCAACTAAGTAACCACAAACTTGTAGACAGAGGTGTACGAATGATTATGGATGAACTTAATGTATCCCGTGAAGAGGCAGCAAAGCTTTTACAGGAGCATCAAAATGTTAGGAAAGCGATAGAAAGTTATGGCAACAGATAAAAAAATACTTGTAAAAGGCTTAACACGTTTAGGATGGGCATTACCTATGTTTTTTATAGGCCCTGTAATTATACACAGTTCCTTTAAAAATCAGGAACATCCGTTTTATGTACCTATACTTGGTGTTGGTATAATAATTTGTATCAGCGCCATGGTGTTTATGCTTTTAGGAATAAAAACCATAATAAAAAGCCTTTTTGAAGGAGATAAAAATGAGCATCAGTAAACAATATCTTCACAGTATAAAAAAACAGTTTGAGTACTACAAAAACGTAGCCGAAAGAGCTATGGAACAACTGGAACCACAACAGCTTTTTTATTCCTTTAATGATGACTCAAACAGCATAGCTGTTATTGTAAAACACTTACACGGAAACATGATGTCAAGATGGACAGATTTCCTTACTACAGATGGTGAAAAGGACTGGAGAAACCGTGATGATGAATTTGAACAGCCTGTTACTGATAAGGAAGGTTTAATGAAGTTATGGGAAGAAGGATGGTCTTGTTTCTTTAATACAATAAATAGCCTTACTCCCGAAAATTTGACTGATATTATTTATATAAGAAATGAGGGACATACAGTGATGGAAGCCATAAACCGACAGCTTTCCCACTACCCTTACCATATTGGGCAAATAGTATTCTTAGCAAAACAGATTAAAAACACTCCTTGGGACAGCCTTACCATTCCCAAAAACAAATCAGGGGAGTATAATAAACAGAAGTTTGAACAGGAAAAAGGACAAAGAAGCTTTTTAGATACCGAACTCAATAAGATTAAAAAGAATAACCAATGAAAAAACTACTAATACTACCTGCAATACTTTTATTAGCTTCATGCTTCCAACAGGAACGTAATTGTACTGATTTCAAAACGGGTAAGTTTAAGTTTGAACAGGTAATAGACGGTAAAACAGAAACCACCATTTTTGAAAGAACCGAAGATCTGGAAATAGATACCTATGAGGGTAAAAGCGATACAGCTTCCATTCGCTGGATTAATGATTGCGAATATATTGTACAAAAAATCCATCCTAAAAACATGCAGGAAAAAAAAGCTGTACACATGAAAATACTAACCACAAAAGGAGATTCATATACTTTTGAATATTCTTTTGTAGGAGACAGCAACAAACAAAAGGGTACTGTAACAAAAATTGATTAACTTCACAGTTATGGAAATTTTCTTAAATCCTAATACCTGGGTAGCATTACTAACTCTTACGTTTTTAGAAATCGTATTGGGTATAGACAACATTATCTTTATATCTATAGTTACCGGTAAGCTACCTGAAGAAGAACGTAAAAAAGCTACAAGGCTTGGTCTTTTCCTTGCAATGTTTATGCGTATTGCCCTGTTGTTTGGGGTAACATGGCTTATCGCCATGAAAATGGTACTCCTCCCTATTGACTGGGGATGGTTTAGCGCCGATATTACGGGACAGGCTTTAGTGCTATTGGTAGGAGGTTTATTCCTTATATACAAGAGTACAAAAGAAATTCATGAAAAAGTAGACCACAAAGGTGAAGAGGAAGCAGAGCTTAATACTAATAGTAGGAAAAAATCTTTCTCGGGTATAATATTACAAATACTCATGATTGATATAATCTTCTCGGTAGATTCTATCCTAACGGCTGTAGGTATGACAAACGGTGTTGAAGGCGCTCTTATAATAATGATTACTGCTGTAGTAATATCTGTAGGCATCATGATGTTGTTTGCGGTACCTGTTGGCACGTTTGTAAACAATAATCCTTCACTTCAAATATTAGGGCTTGCATTTTTAATACTCATAGGTTTTATGCTGATAACCGAAAGTATGCACTTATCTAATGCACAACTGGCAGGACAATATGTTGGTGCAATCCCAAAAGGCTATTTATACTTTGCTATTGCGTTTTCTGTTTGCGTAGAGTTCATAAACATGAAAATGAGGAAAAAAGAAGTTAAATAATATAAAAGACATATAACTAAAAAGTCCCGAATTTAACGGGACTTTTTGTTTTATTCATCATCTAATGATAAGGTTATCTGTCCGTCATCATCAAGGCTTATTGTTGTATTTCCTTCTGTTAAATCAACTTCATCCTTCACCTCCATTTCTTCCGGTTCCGGTTCTTCTTCCGGTTCATCATAAGGTAATGATTCTAACAGATTAATTTGTCTTACTTTATCTGTGGTTAACTGGTTACCCAGTGCCTTTATACCTTTTACAGCAATAAAACCTTCAAGGTCTACTTCCATATTTTCTTTCTGTACTCCTTTTACCTTAGAGAAAATTATCTCGGCAACTGGTCTGTAATCAGTAGAAACTATTTCAAGTTGCGAGTTAGGATGCTCTGTTATAAAAATTTCTTCCCTGTTCTCGTTTTCAACCAAAAAGCGTTTTATATAGTAACGGCTTTTCTCTCCATCATAATAAATGGCAGAAATAGGCTTTTTAGGCACCCATTTTTCCAGTACAATCATTCCCTCTTCAAAGTGTGTGGAAAGATCAGGGATAATGGTTTTCACCTTGCCTGACTGATTAATGATTAGTAGCCTGTCGTTCGATTTGAATTCGCCAAGCAGCTCTCCCCTTCCGTCAACATTTAAACGCTGCACGGTATCGTCAAACCAAATCCTTCTCGGTTTTAAAGTAGATATACCTTTCTCTTTAAGTTCAATACGCTTAATAGGATATCTTGTCACTTTATTACCCTTTGAAGCACGCCCTTTTATGGCTAGCGAAGCAAAATCAAGATCAAATTTAAGTTTCTTGATACTTCCCACCTGTCTTAGCAGTATAGTAACGACTTCAGCTTCACCGTTTGGATTACCCGAGAAGTATACTATTTGCGAACCTTTATTCCCCTGAGTCAAATCATACAATTTATCTCTGGTAATACTGGTTACATTAAATCGTTTTACGTAGGATGGTCCCGACTTACCGTCTCGGTAAATCATGTTGTAAATTGTACGCTTATCGTTTTTGGTAAATACGGCAACATAAATAATGTCTTTACCCACAAAGGTTTTTACATCTACTTTTGTTACCATCATGTTACCATCCCTTAAAAATACAATTACATCGTCAATATCAGAACAATCGGCAACATACTCGTCTTTTTTAAGTCCGGTACCTACAAAACCTTCTTCGCGGTTAACATAAAGCTTGGTATTGCGTAAAACAACCTTAGTTGCCTCAATATTATCAAAGTTCCTAATCTCAGTTTTACGTTCCCTGCCTTTACCATATTTCTCTTTCAGGTTCTGGAAGAAATCAATGGCAAAATCAATTATATGCTCTAAATTATGCTTAACCTTTTCGATATCGCCTTCAAGAGACTCTATTTTCTCCTGAGCTTTGTCAATGTCAAACTTAGAGATACGTTTAATTCGTATTTCGGTAAGTCTTACAATATCCTCTTCGGTTACTGCACGCCTAAGGTGTTTTGTAAAAGGCTTTAAGCCTTCATCGATAGCCTTAATAACGCCTTCCCATGTTTCCTCTTCCTCAATACGGCGGTAAATCCTGTTTTCAATAAAAATACGCTCTAGCGACTGGAAATGCCATTGCTCTTCAAGCTCGTTAAGTTCAATTTCCAGCTCACTTCTTAAAAGTTCCACCGTTCTTTCGGTCGACATTCTAAGCATATCGCTTACCCCTACAAACAGCGGTTTTTGATCCTGAATAACACAGCCAAGTGGTGCTATAGATGTTTCGCAGGCCGTAAAGGCATAAAGGGCGTCGATAGTCTTATCAGGCGAAACACCATTAGGTAGATGTATTAATATCTCAACATCTGCCGCAGTGTTATCCTCAATCTTACGTATTTTTATTTTACCTTTTTCGTTAGCTTTAAGTATACTATCTATTAACGAAGTAGTATTAGTGGTAAAAGGTATTTGTGTAATAACCAGCGTACTCTTATCCTGCTGTGAAATTTTAGCACGTACTCTTACACGACCTCCCCTCATACCATCGTTGTAGTTAGACATATCGGCCACACCTCCTGTAGGGAAATCAGGATAAAGTGTAAAAGATTTTTTCTTTAATATCTTAACCGAAGCATCTATAAGCTCAAGAAAGTTATGCGGAAGTACTTTGGTAGATAAACCTACCGCAATACCCTCGGCACCCTGAGCCAATAGTAACGGGAACTTAACCGGAAGGTGTACCGGTTCATTTTTACGTCCGTCATAAGACGACTGCCAGGTAGTAATCTTAGGACTATACAATACATCGAGCGCAAACTTGGAAAGTCGCGCCTCAATATAACGGGGAGCAGCCGCTCCGTCGCCTGTAAGAATGTTACCCCAGTTACCCTGAGTATCGATAAGCAGGTCCTTCTGTCCTATTTGTACCATGGCGTCACCTATACTGGCATCTCCGTGCGGGTGATACTGCATAGTGTGCCCTACCACGTTAGCCACCTTGTTGTAACGGCCATCGTCCAGTTCTTTAAGGGAATGCATTATCCTGCGCTGTACCGGTTTAAAACCATCTTCAATGGCAGGTACGGCACGCTCCAGGATAACATAGGAAGCATAATCCAAAAACCAGTCTTTATACATACCCGTTACCTTGGTAATGGTATCCTGTGACTCCGGATTATCCGACTTTTCGTAAAAATTTTCGCCTTCTAACGGCTCTAAGTTTTCTTCGTCCATGTATTTACTTCCAAATTAAAATTTGAAATAATATGTATGTGAATTGGGATTATTCATCAACAACATCAAGTTCAACCTTTAGGTTATTGATAATAAACTCCTGCCTGTCCGGCGTGTTTTTACCCATATAGAATTCCAATAGGGTCTCTACTGATGTCGCTTTATCCATCAATACAGGATCCAAACGTATATCCTGACCAATGAAGTGCTGGAACTCATCGGGCGAAATCTCACCCAAACCTTTAAATCGGGTTATTTCAGGCTTGCCTTTAAGTTTCTCAATGGCATTACGGCGTTCCTCATCAGAGTAGCAGTATATGGTTTCCTTTTTGTTCCTTACACGGAATAAAGGTGTTTGTAATATATACAAATGGTTCTCCTTTATCAGCTCAGGGAAAAACTGTAAAAAGAAGGTAATTAACAGCAGGCGTATGTGCATACCGTCAACATCGGCATCGGTTGCAATTACAATGTTGTTGTAACGCAGGTTCTCCATATCCTCCTCAATATCAAGCGCAGCCTGTAAAAGGTTAAACTCTTCGTTCTCATAAACAATTTTCTTGCTCATGCCATACGAGTTTAAAGGTTTACCACGTAAACTGAAAACCGCCTGTGTATTAACATCCCTTGACTTGGTAATAGAACCTGAAGCCGAATCTCCCTCAGTAATGAAAAGTGTACTTTCCAGACTTCGCGGATTTTTAGCATCGGTTAAGTGTACCCTACAGTCTCGTAATTTCTTGTTGTGAAGACTTGCTTTCTTCGCCCTGTCCCTTGCCAGCTTACGTATACCTGAAAGTTCTTTACGCTCACGCTCTGCCTGTAATATCTTTTTCAGCAGGGCTTCTGCCACATCCGGATTACGGTGCAGAAAGTTATCCAGTTTGGTTTTAATAAAATCGTTTACAAAAGTACGTACCGTAGGCTGGTTTGGCCCCATATCGGTAGAACCCAGCTTGGTTTTTGTCTGCGATTCAAATACAGGTTCCTCTACCTTAACGCTAATAGCACTAACAATAGATTTCCTTATATCTGCCGCTTCAAAGTTTTTGTTATAAAACTCTTTTACAGTCCTCACTATAGCCTCACGGAAAGCCCCTAAATGGGTACCTCCCTGAGTGGTATTCTGTCCGTTAACGAAAGAGTAATACTCTTCACTGTATTGGGTTTTACTGTGAGTAATGGCAACTTCTATGTCTTCATCCTTAAGATGAATTATAGGGTAAATCCTGTCATCCTCATGTATTGTTTCTCCAAGAAGATCTTTAAGTCCTTCTTCAGAGTAATATTTTTCACCATTGAATATTATTGTTAGTCCTGTATTCAGGTAACAATAATTTTTGAGCATTTTTATAATGTACTCACTACGGTATTTGTAGTTTTTAAAAATGGTATCATCTGCAAGAAAACTGACTTTAGTACCTTTCCTTTTGGAAGTTTCTGTAAGCTCTTCCTCAGCAGTAAGTTCTCCGGCAGAAAACTCGGCAGCCTTGATTTGATTATCCCTAACCGACTCTACCCTGAAATAGCTTGAAAGTGCATTTACCGCTTTGGTACCCACACCATTTAAACCCACTGATTTTTTAAATGCTTTAGAGTCGTACTTACCACCGGTATTCATTTTGGAAACCACATCTACCACCTTACCTAAAGGAATACCACGCCCGTAGTCACGAACACTCACAGTTTTATCCTTCACGGTAACCTCAATGGTCTTACCGGTTCCCATTACAAACTCATCAATAGAGTTGTCTATAACCTCTTTTAAAAGAATATAAATACCGTCGTCTGGCGAAGAGCCGTCTCCCAGCTTACCAATGTACATACCCGGACGCATACGGATATGTTCCTTCCAGTCTAACGAGCGGATGTTATCTTCAGTGTACTGATTCTGCTCCAGCATAGTAAAATTTATGGATTTTCTGCTAATATATTATATCTGCAGAAAAAAAGAAAGCGCGAAAGGGGAAACTTATTAAAAGTCAGATAACTTTTATGAGTTTATTAATGTTTTATGACCTATCCCCTGTTTATGCGGTATGCAAGCACCGATTTTCTGTTAATATACAAGGTCAAAATACCTATTGAGTTGTTATTGAACTCTACTTCAAACTCGGCTACATCACCTTTAAAAACAGGTTTTACCATTTTAAAAATACGTTCCTTACTAAATGTATAAGCAACGGTATCCTGCGGACTGATATTTTTAATTTTAAAGGATAAAACCCCGTTTCTTACCCCTTTAAAAGTCCCGTATTTTGGAGTGATTAGTTCATACCCTCCCGAAAGATAATTGCCATAATACAATGGTAAATTAGCAAATTCTTTTTCGGTTTTATTTGTTAGCAACCATTTTTTATCGTCAGGAAAATGATTCAGAAAAAAAGTCTCAGGATTGGTAAAAAAGAAGGCATCGTTAAACCTGAATTCAAATCGCAAAGGATTACCTGTTGCCGTACCCGCAGCCCATGTTACATCGAGAAGTTCCCACTCACCCTCTATTTTAACAGCATTCCAGGCATGATCTCTCGCTCCCGGACCTGCACCCACGTGTGACGGGTGTGATTTTGAAGTCCCTGGTATTATTTCAGCTTCAAGCCCCACTTTATTTGCAACAACCTTAAATAACGCTGAATAACCGTGACACACCGCTTTTTTGCTTTTTAAGGTAGTTATAGCCAGTTTTTCATCCATTTCTTTCAATTTAGCCAGCTTTTCGGCTTCTGTACGGTATGAAAAACCTACGGGACGTTCATTAACACCATATTTACCAATATCGTATTCCACATTGAGAGCAATCCATGTAAATATAGCACGTGCCTTTTCATCATCACGTGTAAAATCAGCATTTACCTTTTCAGCAAATTTATCTAAAGATGAAAATTTATTTGGGTATCCTTTAACTACATCATCTACCTTGGTAAAATCCTGTGCGGTCATTTTACCGCTAAACAACGTGAAGAGTAATAAGATTATAACAGACTTAAAATGCGTTTTTTTCATGTATCATAACCACCAATAATCCTGCCAGTTATTTTAAAATATAAGTCACAACAAACTGTTGATCAATAACTATATTCAAATAATGGTCTGTACCTTTATTCACCTTAGCTTTGGCTGTCATTGTATTTGCATCAATTTCCATGTATTCCAGTTTATTGGTTCCGTCAGTAAAATAATATACAGCCATGTATGGATCGGCATCCTTAAATTTAATAACTATTTCTCCATTAGAAGGAATTGCAACCACAGCTGCAGAAGGTTCGGTAATTACATAATCTGCTTTTATATATTCGCCGTAATATAATGGCAGGTTTATAAATTCTTCTTTAGTTTTTTGGGTTAATAACCATTTTTCATCGTTAGGGTAATGATTAAGGAAGAATTTATCGGGTTCTGTAAAAAAATAGCCATCATTAAAGTTAGCCTTAAACTGCCCGGGGCCAACCATAATACCTGCTCCAAGTGTAGCATCTGCAAACTTCCATTCCCCGTTTATTTTAATTGCATTCCAGGAATGATTAACCGTTACAGGGCTTTTCCCTATATCCTGAGGGGAAGCTTTAAGAAAACCAACTATAGACACGCATTCAAGCCCAACCTCATTACTAAGTTTTTCAAACAGTTCTGTATAACCACGGCTGGTAGCCTTATTATTTTTTAAAGCCTTTGCTACTATTTCTTCTTTATATTTTTTTTCTTTCTGAACCCTTTCCTGTTCAGTTTTATAAGTAAACGCAGCTGTTCCTGACTGTACATCATCAAACTTAACATTTTGGGCTATCCAGCTAAAAACAGCTCTTGCCTTATCATTTTCAGATATAAAATCTTTTTTTATAAGCTGAGTCAATTGATTTACATCGGTAAACGAATGAGGATAAGAAGCAACAGTAGCATCTACAGTTGAAAAATCTTGTGAATAAACGGTTACCGAAAGTAGTAAAAAGAGTAATGCTATTTTTTTCATAGGTATGTTTTAAAGGCTCAAAGATATACTCTTATTTTAATACTAAAAACCCTAAAGTTTTCATTCCTTATTTATTTAAACAAAAGCCCACGAAATAAGAAGTATCATTTATATTTATTTAAAATTGCTTTATCATAAGTTGTCCATAAACAGGCTTTTTGGTTTGCTGCTTTTAGAGCATTATTAGTCCATGTGTTACAGGTATAAAACAGGCTGTATTTACCATTACCCTCATAAAAAGCATCATACTGCCCGTAGCTTCGGTTGGCTATCCAAATTACCTCTCCGCTTGCATCATACTCAAAACTTTTTTCAATATAATCAACTAATTTTTCGTAATCCTGTCTTTTAATGGTAAGCTTAATACAGTTATCATCCTGGCTTACAGTTTTATAAAACCTTGTATGCATAGCCGATGAACCCATGTAAAAAGCCGCGTTAAAAGCTGTACTGGCTTTAAGATCACTCCACTTTGGCGTGTTAAGGTAAAACCCTTTATCACCCCAGCCAAAAGCTACATATTTAGCCAAAGTATCGTTAGCCTTTGTTTCACTATACAGTATTTGTCCTGTCCAATCCTTTACTTCGTTTTTTACAGGTACTATAATATCTGTATGCACACCGTTAGAGTTTACATATACAACAATATCTCCTTTTTGAGCATTGGCATTTACAGTAATGTACGACAACACAAGTGTAGCAAGTACGTACACCAGCACAAAACAAAACAGACCTACAATTAGCTTTTTAAAAACCTTTAAGGACCATTTAAGAATTAAGTTCATAATCGAAATTGCGTATAATGTCTTTTAACGCATTATCAAGCTCTTTATTGGAAATTGTTCCGTTTTCCACATCAAAATTCTCATTGAAAGATGGCAGCGAGAAGGTATCTTTTATATTACCTCCATACCATTTTAGGCTTATTTTAGCAGCTTCAAGCGAGTTTTTACCTCCAAACTTACCTGGCGAGGTAGACATTAATAATAATGGCTTATTAGCAAACACTTCCTTCTTTTGGCGTGAAGCCCAGTCGTATATATTTTTAAAGGCAACAGTCATCCCTGCATTATGTTCGGCAACAGAAATAACCAAAACATCGGCACTTTCAAGTTTTTCTAAAAACTTACCGGCAAGTTCCGGTTTTCCAATCTCCTTTTCCCTATCTACACTAAACAGTGGTAATTCGTAATCATTTAAGTCAAGCACCTCTACATCACCACCTTCAAAAAGACCTGCTGCATAAGTTGCCAGTTTTTTATTTATTGAATTTTTACTGCTGCTTCCGCCAAAAGCTACTATTTTCATAGAGTTTAAAATTTTAGGTTGATTTCTAAAATTACAAAAAATACTACAATAGTATAGTTGTTTAACAATCTATTATCAGCCTTTCTTTTTAGGATATTTATTGTAACCTGAAGGTTCTACCGAAAGAATTTTAGCGAACTCTTTTCTACTTGGATTAAGATAAACTTTAAGTGTATCCTCATCAGTTCGTATATCATCAACTAAGGCTTTGAGCTTCATAAAATCGCTTTTATCCTTAAAGTATTTCCAATACAAAGTATCTTTATGAATTGACAATATTCTTGCTAACCAAAACACCGAATCTTTTTCGCTCAGCACAAGCTGTCCCTTAAAGCGTTTAGCCTTGTGTTTTTCAGACAAAGAGAAAACAGTATCTCTTATTTCCTTATGAAAGAATATAGTATCCCCTTTTTCCTCAGTATCATAAACTACACTTTCATCCGGAGAAATTACAGTAAGCTTTCCTTTTTTATAAATAACACTATCGGTTAAAGTCTCTAATTCAGATTTTGTAATTTCACCATTAAGCAAGTACTTGTAGTAAATATCTTTTTCATCTATGTACAGTTTCCTAACGTCATCTGTAGTGGCATAAATCCCCCTGTATTTAGCCGGAAACGATTTCAAATCAGAATCATTAACAGGCTGCGGTTCTTTAAAATAAAACCGAACGCCATACTCTTCCATCATTGATGATTCTTTACAGCTTACAAGAATTAATAAAACTCCAAAAAGTAATACTTTTATCTTCATAGTTATCAAGGTATTTAAACCGAAAAATCTGTTAAAAACATTGTACCATCTTGCCTATCCAAAAAAAGCTTCTTATTTTCATAATCTCCTTTTACTTTCCAAACATCATAAGCTTTTATATCCTTTGGCATAAACCATTCAGGCTTATCAAAAAAGAAGAATAAAAAATCACTGTCTACTTCATTCTTTTTAATTTTGACTAAATTGTTTTTCTCTATTATCTTTGAAATTAACTGTGGATTATTCTCTATCTCTATAAAGAAACAATACTCATAAGTCCAGTGAGAAGATTGCCAAAACCATGAATTAATTATAGTTATATCATCTGGCTTTTCCTCATAAAAAATTCTTCCCCAATTGTCATCATTATCCTCCCATGTTCCACCCATAAAGCATCCTGACAATATGAATAACAACAATATATAAAAAGCTTTTTTCATCTTTATCATTTTACTTCCCTAAATATACATAAATAAAAGACTACAACTATGATCAATAATCTTTATATCATAACCGGGGGACCCGGTTGTGGCAAAACAACCTTAATAGAAAAATTAAAACAATATGGATATAACTGTATAGATGAAGCTGCACGTTCAATAATACAGGAACAGGTTAAAAATAACGGTGATGCCCTACCATGGAAAAATACATTTAAATACAAACAATTAATGCTCCAAAAAAGCATTGAAGATTATACAAAAGCTAACAAAGAATCAATAACATTTTTTGATAGAGGTATACCCGACACCGTATGCTATTCTAAAGTTTTAAATAAAGAAATTACCCCTGAAGAAAACTTAGCTTCAATAACTTACAGATATAACAAAAAAGTGTTTTGGTTACCTCCGTGGAAAGAAATCTATACAACAGATAGTGAAAGGAAACAAAACTGGACAGAAGCAAAGAGAACTGCATTTTTAATGCAAGAAACTTATTTAAACTATGGCTATGAAGTGATTAAAATCCCCAAAACAACCCCAAAAGAAAGAGCTTTGTTTATATTAGATAATTTAGATAATATTCAATAAAAAGCCCTGCTATAATATAGCAGGGCTTTTTATTATCTTTTAAGTAATTATTATACATTAAACCTGAAATGCATTACATCTCCGTCTTTAACAATATATTCTTTACCCTCTACTCTAAGTTTTCCGGCCTCTTTTACTTTAGCCTCAGATCCGTAAGCTACATAATCATCATAACCTATTACTTCTGCACGGATAAACCCTTTTTCAAAATCAGTATGGATAACACCTGCAGCCTGTGGCGCAGTATCACCTATTTGAATAGTCCATGCACGAACTTCTTTCACACCTGCTGTAAAATACGTCTGTAAACTTAATAACTTATAAGCCGAACGGATTAATGCGCTTGCTCCCGGCTCTTTCAAGCCAAGATCTTCAAGGAACATTTGGCGCTCTTCATAGCTCTCAAGCTCAGTAATATCTGCCTCTGTACCTACAGCAAGGAACATAACCTCTGCATTTTCATCTTTAACAAGTTCGCGTACTTTCTCTACATACTCATTACCTGTAGCAGCAGCGCCCTCGTCTACATTACAAACATAAAGTACAGGCTTAGTAGTAATAAGCTGGAACAATTGTATAAGCTCTTCTTCGTCCTGATTTTGAGGCTGTACCGTTCTGGCCGATTTACCCTGTAAAAGTGCTTCCCTGATTCTCTCCATTAAAGCAACTTCTGCCTGAGCTTCTTTATTACCGGTTTTAGCAGCTTTTCTGGCTTTTTCAAGACGCTTTTCTATTGTTTCAAGATCTTTAAGCTGAAGTTCAATATCAATAGTCTCTTTATCTCTAATAGGGTTAACATTACCGTCAACGTGTACAATGTTATCGTTATCAAAACATCTTAGTACGTGTATAATAGCATTACACTCTCTAATGTTTCCTAAAAACTGGTTCCCTAAACCTTCACCTTTACTGGCACCTTTTACAAGGCCTGCAATATCAACAATCTCTACAGTTGCAGGAATTACCCTTTCAGGGTTAACAAGCTCTTCCAATTTAGAAAGCCTTGGGTCTGGTACGTTAACCACACCTACGTTAGGCTCTATGGTACAAAACGGGAAGTTAGCACTTTGTGCTTTAGCATTTGATAAACAATTGAAAAGAGTTGATTTACCGACGTTTGGCAATCCTACAATACCTGCTTTCATTATGAAGTGATTTTTAAGGGTGCAAATATAAGTTTTTGAAATTAAAAAATCAGTAGCCCACTGTTTTAAAAAACATTGTTTTTTACCAATACTTTAGGTTTATATATAAATATATTTAACATTGAGACATTAACTTTGACGTAACAACCTTAAAACCAAAGACATTATGAAAAATTTAATAACAATATTAGTGCTTTTTTTCGGGGTCACGGTTTATGCTCAAAACACTAACGTTACTAAAGAAACCAAGACTACTACTGTAACGGTAGATGATGGTACAGGCGAACCTAAAAAACTGGTAAAAACACAGCATACAGAAGCCAGGCAAAATGTAGAGGTAAAACAAACAGGGCGTAATACTCTCAATAAAGACGTTAAGGAAACACCTGTAAAAGTTACCGAAACAACAACCCTATCGGGCGATGGAATAGCTACCCAGGAATTAGGAGAGACTATTCGTTACGAACTTAAAGGAAAAACCTATATACTTATAAGAGATAATAGCGGATTTAAAGTATACTCCCCCGAAAATGAAGAACTTGGCGTAATCAGGAAAACATCTAAAACTACTTACATATACCAAACCAAAGACCATAAAGTATCATTAGGATATTTTGACGATAACGGAAACTTTATTATTGAAAGTTATAACAATGATGATGACAGTGTAAAAACCGAGAGGTTTTCTAGAATTACTCAATAATAACTCCTTTATATACAAATGTAAATCCCAACCTGAGTTGGGATTTTTTATGGTTTTCAAATTCTCAATAAAACATGTAAAATTCTAATTAACATTATACATATATCCTTTTTTTTACTCTAACCTATTAGTTTACATAATTTTGGAGAAAAGAAAAACCAATGAAAACCACAATTACTTTACTGTTTTCCATTTTAATCTACTTTAACGCAGATGCCCAAAGTGAAAGCTTTAGCTGGGTTAATATCCCTCCCATTGATATTAGTCTTAACCCGGATATGATTGGATATACTAATGCTATTGACAATTCAGGTAATATATATACTGCTGGTTTTATGGATAACGCCACTCCGTGCTCGCCCGAAATTATGGGGAACTTATTTTACAACAAATATAACAGCAATGGCGAAATTATATTCAGTAAAACCTTTACGGGCACCGGAGCTATTTTTGATATGAAAACCGATACACAGGGAAACATACTCCTTGCATTAGGTTTTCAGGATAACATAACAATAAATAGTACCACTTATACTAGCGATGTTGCTTTTCAAACCAAATTATTACTTATAAAGCTAAATAGTGAGGGAGATGTTTTATGGTCGTATGAGCCTGTTATGGAAGGAGCAGAATCATGGGACGTAGTTTCAGATTTCAGATCCATAATAACCGATTCTAATAATAACATATACATAGGATATAACAACTTTGCCAACTCATTTATAACAAAACTTACATCAAGTGGAGATGAATTACTTACCATAACACAGGAAGACGTTAGGAGAATAACATCTTTAAGCACAGACAGCACAGGGAACATATATGCAGCAGGATCATGCGCCGATCCAAATGCAACCTTTGCGGGGATAACTGTAGAAAATAACTTTACTTATAATACTTATGCCGTAAAATACGACTCTGAAGGAAATTATCAATGGGTAAAATATATTGAGGATATCACCTGTCCTGAACCACAAATAGCAGCATATAATCAAAATGAGATATATCTAAGCTCTTTTCTTTTCGGGAGTTTTATGTTTGATGACATAACTACTGAAGGAGGTACTGCATTTGGTGATTTTTATTTAGCAAAACTTAATAGCGAAGGAGTATTTCAATGGGTTCAGGAAGCACCCGGAACAACTGGTCAGGTTATATTAGGTAAGAGAAACTTTCTTAATACAGACACTCAGGGAAATGTTTATATAACCGGAAAAACCAAGTGGGTAATAAACTGGAGTAACGGAATTACTACCGAACCAATAGGAAACTCTTATGATGCCCTTGTACTAAAATATTCTTCGGAGGGAGAGCTTTTAACAGTAAAAACCATTACAGGCGAAGGAGACAGCCGTATTGACAATATTATAACAGACGACAACGGTAACATGTATCTTACCGGAATGAGTTTAGGTAAAAACTATTTTGATGATATTATACATGATAGTACGGCATATAATTCTTTTTTGGCAAAACTAGGCACAACTGAATTAGACATAAAAGATAATACCTTAAAAGAAATAAGCCTGTACCCTAATCCATCATCTGATTATTTATATATAACAAACTTAGAAAACAGTAGTAAATTAAGCATATATAATACCATAGGACAGGAGGTGAAAAAAGTTTCCATAATTTCTAATGAAGGTATCCCCATTCAATCACTAAACAGCGGAGTTTACTTTATAAAAATTGAAGGATATAACCCTGTAAAGTTTATTAAAAACTAAAACTACTAATCTCTATATAAAACCCCTTTAGAATGTATTTGTGAATCTAAAGGGGTTTATTTTTTATTAAAAAAATTCAGTAATAATTTTCAAAATGTCGTTTTAGGATTTTTTAATGACTCTTATCCTCCATATTAATGACAAAACAAGCTGTATTGATTATCGAAATAAGGAAAAGCTATAATATTTAAATATTACAGATTGTTAAAATTACAATTACAAACTGATATATAGAAAATTAGCTTAGCACTAAATATTAAAAAATTCATAAATTAAGTACCGATAAATACAAAATAAATATTGAATATTCATTTTTTGCATTTTATATTAAAAAAAATAGAATTTTAAACTTTTTAACAGTTTTTGTTATTTAAAACACAAAAATTAATATTATAACTTTAAACAGTGTTTTTGTTGTATTTATTCACTTTAATTAAGTAATGTGATAATTAACACAAATTATACCTTAATTTTTTATAAATTTAAAGCCCTTTTAACAAACTAAATATTAATCTATGAGAAAAATTACATTTTTAATTCTCTTAATGTTCATTTCCTACAGCAATTATGCTCAGCTGCCTGGTGGCACCGAAGGATTTGAAACATGGCCACCGACAGGTTGGACTATAGAGGATAATGGTTCAGGTAATGTTCAATCCTGGCAACAAAGTACACTAGGTAACACTATATTACCTCCTTACGCAGGTGATTATGCCGCTTTTATTGACCGGGAAAATGTGCTCGACACCGATGAAACTCCGCAGGATTGGTTAATAACACCTTTACTTACTTTACCTAACAATCCACAACTTCGTTTCTTTTCACGCTTATCAGTAAATGGTGACGATGGAGGATTATATCGTATTATGGTTTCGACCGATGCTGATCCAGCTAACTTAACTGCTTATACTGAAATTATAGAGTGGACTGAATTAGTTTTAAATCCGGTACAACAGGAATATACTGAAAAAATTGTAGACCTTACAGGTTTGGCTGGTGAAGATGTGTATATCGCTTTTGTGATGGAAGGTGACTTTGCTGACAGATGGTTAGTTGATAACGTTAGCGTTGTAGAAGAATGTATAGCACCTACAGCTTTAACAGCTACTAACCCTACTCTCGATTCTGCCGATTTAAGCTGGACTCCAGACCCTGGTAGTGATACTTGGGAAATTGAAGTGGTAGAAGCTGCTGCTGCACCAACAGGAACAGGAGTTATTTATGATCAGGCATTACCATATCAGCCACCAGGGCTATTAGAAGGTACTGATTATAAATTTTATGTAAGAACAGTTTGTGGACCAGGTAATACAAGTGAATGGGCAGGCCCGTTAAACTTTAGTACTGCTTCTTTAGGAGAAACATGTGGTGCTCCTATAGATATTACTGCATTACCATACTCCACTACAGATGACACATCTAACTATGGTGATGACTATAGTGGTTCACCGGGTGCTTCAGGTTGTGGTACCACAAATCAATATCTTAATGGTGACGATGTAGTTTATGCGTATACCGCTACTGCAGACGGAGCTATTAGTATAGATGCAACAGGCTTAGGTAATTTTGCCGGTCTTTTTGTTTATGATGATTGTGCCGACATAGGTGTAGAATGTATAGGTGGAGCAACAGGAAATGCTACTACTCCTATATCATTATCTACAGTACCTGTACTGGCCGGTACTACTTATTATATAGTAATATCTACATGGGCAAACCCTCAGTCTACACCATATACTTTAACTGTACAGATTGTTAACTGTCCTCCGCCTACAACATTATCTGCTACTAACATTGATAATGATTCTGCTGATCTTTCATGGGATGCTAACGGAGCTACATCTTGGGAAATTGTAGTACAAAATGCCGGTGCTGGTATACCAGCCGGAGCAGGAACTACTATAACTGATAACAGTGACTATAATGTTACAGCTACTACAGCTGCAGTTGCCTTTACTGAAGCCACTACTTACGAATATTATGTAAGAGCCGATTGTGGTGATGGTACTTTTAGTGCATGGTCTGGGCCATATGTGTTTATGACTACACAGGTACCTGCTGCTATGGACTTCTCCGACGATTTTGAAGCGGTTTCAGGATGGTCTTTAAGTAATGGTACAGCCACTAACCAATGGACAATTGGTAACGCAACAAGTAATGGCGGAACACAATCACTTTATATAACAAACGATGGTGGTGTTTCAAATGCATTTACAAATAACTCTACATCTGTAGTGCATGCATATAGAGATATACAAATGCCGGCAGCTGTAGATCAGGTATTACTATCATACGACTGGAAAGCAGTTGGTGAATCCTGCTGTGATTACTTAAGGGTATGGATAGTTCCTGCTACTTTTGTTCCAACAGCCGGTACACTTATAACAGCGGGTGCCAGTGGCGGACAACAGTTTGGCGGAAACCAAAACATGAACGCTAACTTTATTACGGCTAACTATGTGGTAGATGCTTCTGCATATGCAGGACAGGTAGTACGTTTAATATTTGAATGGAGAAATGACGGTAGTATAGGTACAAACCCTCCTGCTGCTGTAGATAATGTTAACCTTTCGGTAATAACATGTCCTGCTCCTAGTGACCTTACATTAGATGATTTACAAATAGATCAGGCTACAGTATCATGGACAGGTCCAACATCTGTAACACCTACATTTGATTATTATCTTTCAACCTCAAACACAGCTCCTGATGATGCTACTACACCAACAGGAAACGTTACAGATCCAAACGTAACCCTTGATCCTCTTGATGATTCTACAGGATATTTCTTCTGGATAAGAAGTAATTGTGGTGCTGGTGACACTAGCTTCTGGGTAGGCCCCTTAGCATTCAGTACACCGCAAATCCCTGCTGATTTGAATTTCTATGATGATTTTGAAGGTGCTGTAAACTGGACATTAACTAATGGTACACAAACTAACCAATGGATAGTAGGTACCGCTACTAGCAGTAGTCCTGATAACTCATTATACATTACTAACGATGGTGGTGTTTCTAACGCTTTTACAAACAACAGTACATCTGTAGTACAGGCATACAGGGATATACAAATGCCGGCAACAGCGGTAGATGAAATAAGCGTTTCATTTGACTGGAAAGCGGTAGGTGAATCATGTTGTGATTATTTAAGAGTATGGATTACTCCTATAACATACACCCCTACTGCTGGAACTCAAACAACTACTGGTAACAGTAATGGTGTAAACATTACAGGTAACCTTAACATGAATAGTGACTGGACAACAGAAAACTATGTTATAGATGCTACTGGTTATACAAACCAAATTGTAAGAGTTGTTTTTGAATGGAGAAACGATGGTAGTGTGGGTACAAACCCTCCTGCTGCTGTAGATAACGTTAATATTGCTGTCATCACTTGTCCGGCTCCAGATAACTTAGTAGTTTCTAATATTACTGAAAACTCTGCAGATATAGCATGGGATGCTCCGGCAACAGCTCCGGATAGTTATGATTACTATCTTTCAACTTCAAATGCGAGCCCTGCTCCTGATGCTACACCAACAGGTAACGTAGATCCTACAAATGCTGATCTTGAAAGTTTAACTCCTTCTACAACATATTATGTATGGGTAAGAAGCAACTGTGGTACCGATGATTATAGCTTCTGGGTAGGTCCTGCTGTATTTAATACAACACAAATACCAGCTGATGTAACTTTTGACGAAGATTTTGAAAGTGGTACTGTAGAATGGACTTTAAACAATGGTACTGCTACTAACCAATGGGTAGTAGGCAGTGCTGTGAGTAATAGCCCTGATAATTCGTTGTACATCTCTAACGATAGTGGTATATCTCATGCATATACAAACAACTCAACATCTGTAGTTCACGCTTACAGAGACATCGCAATACCTGCTGATGTTGTTGGTGGTGCAATTTTCTCTTTTGACTGGATGGCTCTTGGAGAAAGCTGCTGTGACTACCTTAAAGCATGGATAGTTCCTGTAACCTACACCCCTACTCCAGGCACATTAATACCTAATGGTACAGGACAACAGTTTGGTGGTAACTTTAACCAAAGTAGTGAATGGACAAATCAAACTTATATATTTGATGCTTCAGTATATGCAGGACAAACCCTTAGGGTAGTTTTCGAATGGAGAAACGACGGTAGTGCAGGTTCAAACCCTCCTGCTGCTGTAGATAATGTACTTGTACAAATACTTACATGTCCCCAACCTATAGATCTTATAGCTGAAGGTATGCAGGGAACTCCGTTTATCAATCTTTCATGGACTCCTGTTGGTTCTGAAACACAATGGGAAGTTGTAATTCAGGAAATGGGATCCGGTGCTCCTGGTGACGAGCCAACCACATCTGTAATCGTTACTGATGATCCTAACTACATTACTGATATTGAAGAAGGTGTATTCTATGAATACTATGTAAGAGCTATTTGTGATGAAGATGATTTAAGTTTATGGTCTGGACCGGCGGTATTCTCAATATTCAACCCGCCTGGATGTGCTAATGTTGAGGCATATGACCCTAACTTAGATATAATAGTACCTGATGGTGAAATTATTGTTTGTCCTGGTGACGATGAGTGTTTAGCACTATCTGCAAACTATCTGCAAACCGGACAAACTTCATCTTATGAAATAGAATCTATCGAATATGCTCCGCCATTCCCATTTACGGGAGGTACTCCGGTATCGGTTGGTACAGATGACGTATGGTCTCCGGTAGTAGATCTTCCGTTTGATTTCTGTTTCTTTGGAGAAACTTATTCTGAAGTAATTGTTGGTTCTAATGGTGTTGTTTCTTTTGATACAACCGATGCTGAAGGGTATTGTCCGTGGGCATTTAATCAAACAATTCCAAACACAGGATTCCCTATCCTTAACGCTATTTATGGTGTGTATCAGGATATCGATCCTAACCAGGATAATGATGTAGCAAACCCTGATATTAACTATCAGGTACTAGGTACTTATCCTTGTCGTGCACTTGTAGTTAACTTCTCTGAAGTGGCTCAGTTTAGTGGTGCTTGTAACAATAACCCTGATATTGGCGCACAAACAACTCAAATTGTACTTTACGAAATTTCTAATATAATAGAAGTTTATGTTGGTAACAGGGTACCATGTACATCTTGGCAAAATGGTGCGGGTGTACTTGGGCTTCAAAATGCAACTGGTACCGAAGCATTTGTACCGGATGATAGAAATACAGGTTCATGGACTGCAACTGAGGAAGCTTGGAGGTTTACTCCTAATGGCGATTCAAACGTAGTTTTCGAATGGTTGCAGGATACTGCTTTCTTAAGCAATGAAACAGATATTACTGTGTGTGTGACTGAAGAACCAATTGTAATGACTGCACGTGCTACGTACACCACTTGTAACGGAGAAGAGTTCGTTAGAGAAACCAGCTTTACTCTTCGTTTGGCTGAAGAAATTCTTAATGGCGAAACTACTGATTTAACAGTTTGTTCTACAGATGGACCAGCTACGTTTAATTTAATGGATGGTGTTGCAGATATAATTGCAGGACTTACAAACCCGGAAAACTTTACCGTAACATTCTATACGTCAGAAGAAGCTGCTAACCTTGGAGATGATGATAACCTTCCGGAAATGTATGAAACAGATACTGATCAGACAATTTATGTAAGAATTCAGGAAAACGGAGGTGAATGTTTCTATGTGTTCTCATTTGATTTGATTATTTCAAACATTCCGCCACAATTTACAATTGATGGTGATCTTGAAGCATGTGAAGGCGAAACTGTAACACTTACAGTAACTCCTATCAACTTTACTGATACTGATAATGTAACTTACACATGGACATTAGACGGAGGACCTCTTGCAGATACTGGTTCAAGCATTATAGCTACAGAATCAGGAATTTATGAAGTTCTTGTAGATAATAGTGGTTGTTCAGCTACTGAAGCTGTTACTGTTACAATATACCCTATGCCGGTTGCAGATGTAATGGTAGATGTTGCAGAGTGCGATGCTTTTGTCCTTCCTACACTAAGTGCTAATAATAACTACTACACAGGTCCTAACGGAACAGGTGATATACTTGCCGCCGGAAGTGAAATATCTGCGAGTCAAACTGTTTACATTTTTGCTCAAATACCTAATACTGATTGTACAGATGAGACAAGTTTCGTTGTAGATATAGTTCCTACTCCTATTATTAGTGTTAACCAGGGTTGTGAAGGCGGAATTTATATGCTTGAAGTAGCTCTTGATGAAAACTATACAGAAAGTACAGTTAATATTGACTGGACTGATGCGGGTGGTGCCACTATAGGTACAGGTTTAACCGCTACAGCTACAGAAGTTGGTGTTTACACCGTAACTGTAACGCCGGTTGGAGGCGATATCTGTTCATCATCATTTGAACTTACTGTTGATAATGTTGCCTGTATGATTCCTAAAGGTATCTCTCCAAATGGGGATACAATGAACGATGAGTTTGATCTTACCGGATTTGGAGTTACCAAAATAAGCATCTTTAACCGATACGGTAAAGAAGTTTACAGTCAGGGATCTTATAACAAAGAATGGTATGGCCAGGACAAAAAAGGTAATGAGCTACCAACAGGTACTTACTATTACTCTATCGAATTAGGTAACGGTGATAGTAAAACCGGATGGGTTTACATTAACAGAGAGGAGAACTAAGAATAAACTTAAAGGCAAACAGGCTGCGGAACCCTTTTCAGGGTTCCCCGGCTCTTGCTTTTGCCTAACGATAAAGAAAACACACACATGAAGAAAATATACCTAGCGGCGCTTGTTGCGCTGTGCGGCCTGGCAGATGTTTCTGCCCAGCAGGATCCGCACTACACGCAGTACATGTATAACATGAACGTGATCAACCCTGCCTATGCGGGATCGAAGGAGAACTTATCCTTCGGGCTTTTATACCGTAAACAGTGGGTTGACATCGAGGATGCGCCAACTACGGCGACCTTTTCGGGCAGCAGCCCTGTGGGCAAGAACGTAGGATTGGGACTATCGGTAATCAACGATGAGATAGGTCCTGTAAAAGAAACCAACGTATATGCCGACTTTTCCTACACCCTTAACCTTGGCGGGGAGCACCGTTTAGCCTTAGG